>NZ_JBIVNJ010000090.1:0-9920 GCF_044753585.1 Streptomyces sp. NPDC088354
GAGCCGGCTGAGGCCACCGTCGAGGACGGGGCCGAGGCGGCACCGGAGGTCCCGCCGCCGTCCGCGCCGCACGCGGTCAGGGTCAGACCGGCGAGCGCCAGAGCGAGCACGGGGACGGCACGGCGGGCGGTGGTGTTCTTCACGGGAAGCTCCTGTTCCTGAAGGGGGCACGGGGTTCTTCCCCCGTCGTGATCACCACTATGACCAGGGGTTCTACTCCCGCACCAGCGCCGTCCGGCCTCCGTTACCCGTCACTGACGAGCGGTTACCAACCGGTGACACATGAAACACCGCGGTACCTGATTCCTGACAACTTCCTGACAGAAAAGTTCCCGAAGCATTTCGGTCGTACGGCGGGCGACGCATCACCGAACGGGACGTGTGCGTATGCCATCGGAACTCAAAAAGGAATCTCAGAGACAGGTTTATTGAATCCTAGCGCCAATGTTCCCTCCTGGGCGAGCGAGGGGGCCAGCAACACCCATGATGATCCGTGACGCGGGAAAGAATGCCGATGTTGCCACTTTGCCGCCTTGCCGCATATGGATTGACAAGCGATTGCTCAGAAATTCCGCACAACGGGTAAGAGCAATCACGAGGGACGAACGTGAGCGACTACCCAGAGGCGGACACGGCACACACTTCGCCGCATCCCGGCGGCCTCATCGAATACCGGACGACCGTACACCTCACGGCCCGACAGGCCCGAGAAGCCGAGCGGTTCTTCCTGAGCGGGGAGCACGGCCCGTTCTCCCACCTCACCGACCTTGCCATCCCATACTCCGCAGCCCTCGGGGGATTCCACTTCACCGCCACGGGCCAGCTCATCGGCGACCTGCTCTCGGCCCGGGTGTACTGCGACTCGTTGACCGGGGTTTCGGGCACCAACCTCGACCAGGATCCAATCGTCGCCGACCTGGTGACCTCCGGGTGGATCGAGTTCCGCCGGGGAAAGGAACGACACTTGATCGGGCCCGGGCAGATCTGCATCCGGGACACAAAGGCGTCGTGGGAGTTCTCCTGCGCACCGTCGACGACCGCGCACATGGTGTCGATCCCGCGGCACCTCGTCATACCACGCATCGGATCACCCCGGATCCTCAACCACGCTTATGTGGCGGACGCCGATACCCCTGAGGTGCGGTTCCTCGTGAACTTTCTGGAGACGATGGAGAAGAGCAACGGGGATCTTGAGATCTCGACCACAGCGCAGAATATGGCACGGGAGGCGTGCGCCACACTGGTCTCTGCCATCGTGTCCGGTCACTCCGGCCCGGGTCTGGAGGAGTACGCGAACCCAGCGATGGTGGCCGCGAAGCACTTCATCGAGAAGAACCTCGGTGACTACCAACTATCCCCAGTCGTGATCGCCAAGAGTGTCGGCGTGTCCCCGCGCACGCTGCACCGCTATTTCGCGGCGGCGGACGACTCCGTCATGGACTTCGTCCGGCGCATGCGCCTACAGAGAGCACACGACGAGCTGATCACGCCAGGCGGCAGTTCCAAGGTTTCCGAGATCGCGACCCGCTGGCACTTTTCCGACTCCGGCCACTTCATCAGGCAGTTCAAGTCCCGGTATGGCGACACTCCCGCCGCGTACGCAAGAAAGCGCAAGGGTGGGCCCCCCGAAGCCGCCTCCACGCCCTTCGATGAGCCACCCCGTTGAACCGTGGAGCACGGCAGACAGCATGAGCGTTGACCAGCACTCAGCACACCGTTCGCTCAACTCGCTCACGTTCGGGTATTCCTTGCTCGATCGCGACGACCGCTCGGAGTACGACGTGAACCGTCTCCCGGGATCGTCCGATGCGCAGAGCCGACCCGGAGGACGCCAGCTTTACTGCGTGGGTTGCCCTTTGAACACTGCGCCTGACACCGCTTCAGGCTGGTAGCTGGGCAATACCTCCAAGCCTGGTCCTTCGGGACCGGGTCAAGTTGACCGAGGCCAGCGTCGTTGACGGCTGGTTGGTCGGCGATCAGTGGCAGTACGGACTCGGATCCAACGCCGGTAGGCACTCCGATTCTATTGACGGCGAGGTCCGTCGTGATGTTCTGGCCGCAGCAGCTCCGCCGTATACGCTCCGGTGCCACAGGAAGCCATGACCGAGACCCCTCCCAGCACACGCCCCGACCACGTCGGCAGCGCATCCGTACCGCCACTGCCCCGGCAGGTGCGAATCGGCTATGGCCTAGGGTCGCTGGGCACTGGCACTTTTGGTACGGTGCCGGGCTTGATCCTGCTCTACTACCTGACCAATGTACTGGCGGTCCCGGCGGCCATAGCTGGCGTAGCTGTCCTCCTCCCGAAGGCGTGGGACGTCTTCGTCAACCCGCTGATGGGAGCTGGCGCGCTCACCCTGCCCCCGCTGTTCGCTGCGGTCTTTGCCGCGCCGCCGCTGCGCGGAGCGGCGGCGGGCTACGTGGCGGCCTTCTTCCTGCTGGCGGCAACCGCCTATGCGGTCTTCCAGGTCCCGTACGTAACGATGCCGGCCGAGATGACGCAAGACGGGGATGAACGAGCGCGAGTGTTGGGCTGGCGGGTGGGATTCCTCGGCGTGGCGATCCTGTTGCCAGCGGCCGTGGCCCCTGCCGTTGCCCACGAGCATGGCGACACCCCGGCGAGCTACAGGCTGATGGGCGTGGTGGTGGCCCTGTTCCTACTAGCTGGGATGCTCGGGGCCTGGCACTTCACACGCCAGGCTCCGTCGGTCGCCCGAAGCATTGCGGAGCCGTCGCTGCGGGCGCAGTTGGCGGCGGTGCGCGACAACCAGCCATTCATGTACCTGGCTGGGATGTGGACGCTACAAGCACTCGCGGTCGGGATCATGCTTGCAGGAGTGCAGTACTACGCTACGTACGTCTTCGGCGGAGCGTCAACTGTCACCTCGCTGTTCGTCTGCATGATAAGCCCGCTGGTTTTGGTGATGCCGCTGTGGAACCGGCTGGCGCGGGCGCGGGGGGTGAAGTACGCACAATGGTGCGCCTCGTTGCTGTTCGCTGCCGCAGCCGCGCTGCTCGCCTTCACCCCATACGCCGGAGCCCGGCTCGGCTACCCGGCGGTAGCCGCTGTGGGGATGGCCTACGCGGGACTGCAACTGCTGCCGCTGACGATGCTCGCCGACACTCTGGCCGCGGACGCCGTCCGGAGTGGGCGGCGCCGGGCGGCGACCTTCACCGGACTATGGACCGCCGCAGAGACCATGGCTTTCGCAGTGGGCGCTGGGGCATTCGCCCTCGTGCTGGCTACAAGCGGGTACCGCTCCTCGGACGCCGCGCACTACGTTGACCAGCCGGACTCCGCCCTCACCGGCATTACCGTCGGCATGAGCTTGCTCCCCGCCTTCCTGGCCACGGCAAGCCTGTGGCTCCTCCACCGCTACCGGGAGGACCCCATCGACCTTGTCCCGGGCACCTCCCCCTCACCGATCCGAAGAACCGGCCGAAGCGCATTGAGGAGTCCCACGCCCATGCGCATTGAGCCCGTTTCCATCCACATCCCTACGAGCTCATATCGCCATGATTACTTATGCGAACGGGGGCCATCGTCGGGCCGGACTGTCAGGTGTAGGGGCGTCGTACGGCCTTGAGGCGGGTCTGTGGTGCCGGTTCGTTAATGGAGATGACTGCCCGTGCCCGCCTGGAACGACTGGATGAAGCCAGCCCTGATGCCGTCGTCTGCCAACTTTGATTTGGTGAGCGGAACCCTACTGCGGTTTGGCGGCTGGTGTGGGTGACTTGCTTTCTTACAACGGGAGTTCGGTGTCTTGCGAAGGGTTGGTCCGCCTGTCAGGGGTGGGGAAAGGATGGCTTGGGTGGTGTCGCAGGACTGGGGCGGGCAGGCTGCGTGCCGTGCGGGCGACGTGGACGCGCACTTTGTTGAGGGTGCTGAGCAGCACCGGGTCAAGGCCGTCTGCAAGGGCTGCGCAGTGCGGACCGAGTGCTTGGCCTACGCACTGGATCACCGGATTGAGGACGGCGTCTGGGGCGGTATGACTGAGAGGGAACGCAGGGCGCTCCTGCGGCGCCGGCCGAGGGTGGCGTCCTGGCGTGCTCTCTTGGAGGCCGCTCGCCGGGAACACCTGCAGTCCGGGGCTGGGCCACGCAGCGGGCAAGCTCTTAACGGGGCTGGCTGACCATCATGGACACGGTGCCATGCCCCTGCTGCGTCCCCGCGCGCCACCGCCGTCCTCGCGGACCGCCAACCGCTGCACCGTCGTGCCGGATGCCCGAGCCGCGCAAGCAGCACGGCTCCTCGCAGTACAGAGCGTGCTGTCGGAGGGTGAGCGCCGTGCCGTGCCTGCAGGAGCAATGCTCAGGACTTGTGGATCGGTTCCGGGAGGGCGCGCGGAGGGCGTACCTTCCCGAATGATCCGTAAGGTCTCCGAGTAGGCCCGCGTTGCAGCGCGGGTCGGTAAGGCACGCCCGTGCTCAGCGTAGTCACCGACGACGGCTCCACCCAGTCCGGTTCCCTGATCGACGAGATCGTGCGGGAAGGCGCCCGCCGGATGCTGGCCGCCGCGTTGGAAGCGGAAGTCAACCAGTACATAGCCGAGTTGGCGGCCGAGACTGACGAGTACGGCCGACGTCTCGTTGTCCGCAACGGTCACCACCGGCCCCGGACGGTGGTCACCGCGGCCGGGCCGGTCGAGGTCAAGGCCCCGCGGGTCAACGACCGCCGCGTCGATGATGAGACCGGCGAGCGTAAGCGGTTCTCCTCGAAGATCCTCCCGCCGTGGTGCCGCAAGTCCCCGAAGATCTCCGAAGTGCTGCCGCTGCTCTACTTGCACGGACTGTCGTCCGGTGACTTCGTCCCGGCGCTGGAGCAGTTCCTCGGCGGCACCGCCGGCCTGTCGGCCGCGACCGTGACACGGCTGACCAGGCAGTGGAGCGAGGACCACGCCGCCTTCCAGAATCGGGACCTGTCGGATCGTGACTTCGTCTACGTGTTGGCCTACGGCGTCCACCCGAAGGTCCGCCTGGGCCAGGCCCACTCGTGTGTCCTGGTCCTGCTCGGGGTCCGGCTGGACGGCACGAAGGAGCTGATCGCCCTGGCCGAGGGACTGCGGGAGTCCACCGAGTCGTGGGCCGACCTGCTGCGCGACTGCCGCCGGCGCGGCATGCGCGACCCCGAGCTGGTCATCGGCGACGGTGCCATGGGCCTGTGGCGGGCGCTCGCCGAGGTGTTCCCGGCAGCCAGGTCGCAAAGGTGCTGGGTTCACAAAGCCCGCAACGTCACCAACTGCCTGCCCAAGTCCGCGCAGCCCGGCGCGACGAAGGCGATGCAGGAGATCTACAACGCCGAGGACCGCACCCACGCCGAGAAGGCGATCGAGGCGTTCGCGAAGACCTACGGGGCAAAGTTCCCGAAGGCTGTCGCGAAGATCACCGAGGACCGGGACGAGCTGCTCGCCTTCTACGATTTCCCCGCCGAGCACTGGATTCACTTGCGGACCACCAACCCCATCGAGTCGACCTTCTCCACGGTCAAGCTCCGCACCAAGGTCACCCGAGGCGCGGGCAGCCCGGCGGCCGCGCTCGCGATGGTGTTCAAGCTGGTCGAGTCCGCTCAGGCGCGATGGCGTGCGATCACCGGAGCCCACTTGGTGTCCCTGGTCCGCGCCGGTGCACGATTCGAGAACGGCGTCCTGGTCGAGCGCGAGGAGCAGGCCGCATGAACGTCCACGACATCCTGCAGGACCCGGACGAGCACGTCCGCTTCGCGGCCTACCTCGACAAGCTGGAGCACGTTGGCGACCCGGACGAGGTTGACCTGGTCAGCAGTGTGCTCACTGATCCGGACCAGACGATGGCCCAGTCCGCTGTGCTGCGGCACCTGGACCGTCGAGCCACCGGGCTCTACGCCGGTCCCGCCTACGAGGGGTGGGCGCAGAGGATGACCCAGGCCACGATCGACCGTCCCTTCCTGGCTCAGCGCCTGCGGGAGTGGTCTGTCTTCCGCGCCATCACGCTCATGCTGCCCTGGCAGCCGGACGACCTGCTCGCGTCATCGAACTGGCTCCAGCTCAAGACCGCCGACGGGACAAACACCGAGGCCATCGAGATCCTCGCCGAAGCCGGCCGCACCAAGCGGATCCGCAACGCTGCCAGGACCAGCCTCACGCACCGCAGCGAGAGCTGAAATCAGCTCACCCACAACTCTTGACTATTGCTCCCACTGCAGCCTCATCGCTCTGTAGATATTCTGAGATTAATGGAGGCTTTGGGCGGAAAAGCGGCAGGGACTCAGCTTGACTCTGTCGGGGATCTTGGACGGTCGGGTTCAGCTGCCGAGGGTTCGCCAGGACTTCGACCGGGGGATCGCGTTCTGGTCCAGGAAGGTCTGGAAGGCGGTCGGCGGTCTTGGTGAGGAGACATCCTCGGTGTCTGACCTGCGGCTGAGGCGTTCGATGTTCACGGCGATGGCTGTGAGGACGTGTTGCAGGTGGGCTTTTGGCTGTCCTCGGTAGCGGCAGTGGCGCATGCCGTGTCCGTGGGCGAACTCGTTGATGGTGCCCTCGACTCCGGAGCGGACTGCGTAGCGGGTCTTCCAGTCTGGGGTCTGCTGCTCGGCGCGGACGCGGAGTTGCAGGTCGCGGAGTTCTCGTGGGGGGAAGCCCACGGTCCGGGCGCTGTCGGCGGTGGTGGTGCAGCGGGTGCGGGCCGGGCAGGGGCGGCACTGGCTCTTGGTGAACCGGGCCACGATCAGCGGGGCGGCGGTGGGCGAGGACGTCGGGTAGGGGCCGTGCCAGCCCGCGCTGACCTGGCCCTGGGGGCAGGTGACCTGGCGGCGGTCGAAGTCGATGTGGAAGTCGTCCCGGTCGAAGCCTTCGTTCTTGCGGTGCTGGCGGGTGGGGTTGGCCGGTAGCGGACCGCTGACGGTGATCTGGTGTTCACAGGCGGCTCGTGCCAGGTGGACCAGGGACGTGTAGCCGCCGTCGACCAGGTGCTCGGCGGGCAGCAGCCCGCGACGGGCCAGGCGGGTGTGGATGCCGGGCAGGGCCTGGCCGTCGTTCGTGGCGGCCGAGGTGGTGGCCACGTCCGTGATCACGTTGACGTTGCCGGAGGCACACGTCTCGGTGACATGCGCGGCGAACCCTCTCCAGCTGTTGATGTGCCCATGGCGGACATAGCGCGCCGTGGTGTCGTAGGGCGAGAGGATCGCCGAGGAGGAGGGCGGCAGTCCGCCGTCGTCGGCAGTGCGCCAGCGCAGGCGGCCTGCCGCGTCGCGATGGTAGTTCTGCACGACGATCTGCCGCAGGGCCTCAGCCTGCGGGCCGGGCCGGTAGCCCGGTCCCTGCCGATGGAGGTGTTCCAGCAGTCGGCATGCGTCGTCGCCGGCCGCGAGGATCCTGGTCTTGGGGCGGGTGGGGTTCTTGCCCAGGCGGACCGGACGGTCGTAGCGGCGCCCCCAGTCCTCGTCGACCAGGCCGGTCAGCAGGTGATCAGCGGTGCGGGCCACTTCCTCCAGGACAGCGCGGACGGCCTCGGTGACCAGTTCCAGCCGGGTCAGATCACGCACCGCGGCCAGGACGTGGGTGGAGTCGGTGCGCTGCGTGGTGCGCTCACGCACGAGGCCGGCTTCCTTCAGGCGAGCGAGCGCGAGATCGAGAAGCCGGTCGGCACGGTCGTCCTGGGCCAGGCGCTCGCGGAAGTCGGCCAGGACGCTGTGGTGGAAGCCGGGATCGTCCAGCTCCAGGGCCATGGCGTACTTGAAATCGATGCGGCAGCGCACCGCCTCGGCCGCCTGCCGGTCCGACAGACCGAGCAGGAACTGCAGCACGCACACGGTGGCCAGTTGAGCCGGCGAGATGCCGGGGCGTCCGTCGCGCGGGTACCAGTCGGCGAAGTCCTCGTCGCACCACAGCCCGTCGAGACGGTCTCTCACCCACATCGCCGTCGTACCGCCCGGATTGCTCGCTCGCGCGATCTGCGCGGTCAGAGAAGGGATTTGCTCACCGGAACGGGGGCAGAGCGACAACGGACACCTCGGCAACTGCATCGGCTTGCGAACAGTCCCGAGCATGCCCGCTGATCACGCTGGCGCACCGAGGAACTCCAAGATCCCCGACAGAGTCAAGCTGAGGGGAGGCAGCAGAGCTCGTGACCGTCGGCCGCACGGATCACGTTTTGGTGGCACGGACGGACCGTTGACGTGGTGGTCAGAAGCTGCGACATGGTAAGAGTCCGTCCGATGTATGACGTAAATAGGGCATAAGAGACACTCCAGCACCGTCTCGGAGGCAGGCATGCCGGAGTACAGCAAGACCCCACAGCGCATCTCACAGCTCAACGACCTGCAGCACCGAGTGACCCAGCGAGGCGACAGCCCTCGGTCGGGCACCTGTTCTCGAACGGGCCCTGCGATCGCGGAGGGCTGCGGTGCGGCATCAAGTCCGCCTCGCTGCGCTTCATCCCCTTGGAGGTTCTGGAGCAGGAGGTTTACGGCCAGTACCTGAGCGTCCTCGAAACGACGGAAGAGGACGCTGCTCGAGCCGATGAGCGGCAACCAAGGCGGGGCTGCCCCTGGGGCCGGATGCCACGGCTCGCTCCGTCTTGCCGCTCGGGCCCAGTAGACCCCGACAGCAGTACTGAAAGCGCTCATGTGCTAAATCGCCCAAGAGGTCGAGGCACCTCCTCGGAGCGGACTTAGCCAAGGCAATCCCGCCCTGCGATGGGGTCATCTCCGCCGCACAAAGCCAGCCGACGCCCGCTGGACTGTACGAGCAACGCCACCGTCGGCCCGGGAGGAGACCGCACAGTGACCAGGAACATGGACATCCTGCATCCAGAAGCGGCTCCATCGTGCCGCCTGACCAGATCCCCACCGCTGTCACCGCCGGCGGCCCGGCCTACGGCGATGGCACGACGCAGACCTTCCGACCCGACGGAAGCACCTCCTACTTCGAGGCGGGACGCCAGACGGAGGGCACCTGGTCCGTCGAACCATGGCCGCTTCTGCTCCTTCTGGCCGCCCTCCTACCGAGCGTCCTACGAACTTCGATGGGTGGTGGAAGGTGGCGCAGCCGTCGGCCTTCGGTTCTCCGACCTGCGGAGCGATACCCGCTTCGCCGGCCGTTTCCAGTAGCCCTAGGTTCCGCCTAAGCCGGCAAGCCCGAGAGGTGGCCGAACTGTCAAGAACGGGCATCCGTTGTCGTTGACGTCTTGCATCGGCTTGCCAAGGCAGCTGAGCAACTCCGCCTTGAGTGGGCCGAGCTCGCACGACCCTGAAGTCCGTAGGAGAGTAGATGGCGAAGGCTTGGGCAGCTCTCGCAGGGAATCGGATGGGCTGTCTGCTTTCCGGAGGTAAGAACTTGCTCCTCGCGGGCGCTTATCTGCGAAGGGTTCCATAGATATCGGAACACGCTCGGGTTGTAGTGGAGTACCGCTCGGCGGGCAACTCCAGCCGTCAGATGAACATGCAGGGGACGCAAGGAGCAAGTTCCGGTGGTACTTTTCTCCTCTCATTCCGGGCGTGGAAAGCGAAATGAGAGTGGCTAACGTTTCATCGCATTCGCACCCCTAGTAACGTATCACGATATGCCGACTCCAGGTAGGTAAGTGATGGACATCGGAACAGGAAAGCCAAACAAGCTCTGTACGCTTATCGTGGCTTTGATAGCCTTCTTCGCGGCTTCCGTGACCTTGAGTTCCGGGGCATGGGGGGAAGAATCCCGATCGCGGCTCTACAGCGGCGCAGCCACCCAAGCCTTACCCGCAAGCTGAGCCACCTAGCACGTCACAAGAGCACGCCGTGCATGATCGCGAACAGCCGACACGACCCGCTCAAGCATCCGAATCACAAGATCGTCGACAGAACCCGGATCTTCACGTTGATCGCGTCCACGAACAGCACTGGATAGACGCGGTCCAGCGGGCGGTTGGACCATTCCGCCATTCCGTCCATCACCTTGTCGGTGATC
>NZ_JBIVNJ010000091.1:0-9667 GCF_044753585.1 Streptomyces sp. NPDC088354
CGCACGACGGCGCAGCTCAAGCGGGTACTGGGAAGGACGTGCCATGACTCGATCCTCTCAAACGATCGAGTCCCTACCGAACCCGGAACGGTTCAAATACAAAAACGGCCCCTTGCGGGGCCGTCTAACCGGGCCTTTGCAGTCCCGGCGGGATATGAGAGAACTGTACACCGATTGAAGCTGCGCGGCAACGAACCGTACGGACCTTAAGGGGCCTACCGACGAGGCAGGCCCCCTGCTCAGTTCCGGGCCCGGTGGGCGATGCGACTGCCGTAGCGGGTGATCGCTTGGAGCAGCTCTGTCGCGCCAAGGTCGGCTGCGAGGGAAGCATTGACCACCCCTCCCCTCAATCGTCGTAGGCGACCTGGAGGCGAGCAAGGATGCTGTGCAGCCCGGCTACAGGGCTGCGTGTGACCTCCGAAGCTTCGGAGGTTGGTGACGGGCCGCCAGAAACTTCCGAAGCTTCGAAGGGTCACCCCGGCAAGCTGCTCGGTGTCAGTTAGATGCACCCATTGAGCTCCGACTCAGCTGGATCTGTCCCCGGACCATGACCGTGAGGCATGGCGACGGGATGCACCTTACGCGCCCCGCGGTTCCCCACCGTCGTACTGGGCGCCTGCTTGGGGCCCGGTGCCCAGCCGTCGACGCAGTGTCGCCGCCAGATCCGGTGTCGGGGCCGAGCCGGCCAGGACGGCGGCAACATCGGCTGCGCTGAGGCTGCGCGACGGCGCAGCTGCGGACGGCTGCGCGGGCTCCGGCCCGGTGCCCAGGGAGCGGCGGTTGGCAATCATTGGCCAATCATTCCACTCGCTGCTACAGCTCGATGTCGATGTAGTCGATGTAGTCGATGTCGGAACACTCCGAATCCGGGGGCGTGGCAGTCGCCAGTCACGGAGGTGGATCTCATGCTGTCGCCGCACGGCAGTTTTGTCAGCCTGGATTCGCCCAGGCCTCGCCATCGGGTGTCAGGAAATTGTGAGGTTTCGGGTACAAGTGAGTGAAGAGTTTAATGGTTTGGCAACAAGCGGCGCTGGATCTAGTCGCCGTGAAGGCCAGTCCGGAGCGCGTCTGGCACGGAAATTCTTCTCCGTGCATCCGATATCAAGGCTCCAGCCCCTAGAGCGCCCGCAGCGCTCTGATGGAAGCCGTCAGCACATAGGGGACTCGTCAAAATAACCCGCTCCACCCGATATGCGACTCCATTCAGATGGCACTCTCATCCCATTTCGGCATTTCGCATCCCACGTGTAGCGTCAACGGACAGCTCCTGCCTTCGAGTTGTGAGGCTCGACCGACAGGACGTCCGAGTGAAAGGGAAAAGAATGGGTAAGCGATTTGCCCGGTTCGCAGCTACCAGCGCAGCCGTTGTCGGCATGGCTGCGGCCACGACTCTCGGCGGTGCCGGTAGCGCTTCTGCAGCCATCGACAGCACTTACGGCCCTTGGGGGACTATCAAGCTGTGCGCCATAAGCAACCTCACGGCGTACATCCAGGCACCCGGAATCTGGAACTCGGCCCGGGCCACCCCCAATAACTGCGTCACGGTCACACCGCCCCACAACGCACAGCTCGACCTGAGGGGCGTCCGCAGCAACGGCCAGACATTCAAGATCCGAGGTATTGGCGATTTGCCTGCCAACTATCGCGCAACCATCTCGGTAGCGGGCTCGGAATCGAGCCCCCAAGTTCTCATGCAGGCCCAGGCAAACGGCGGCGCTTAATTCTGATCTAACTAACCGCAGATCCTCCTCGGGTGCGACGCCCTTGCAGGGCGTCGCACCCGGCTTTTCTCCCGATCCCCCACGTCGTCCGCGTCAATGCTCTCGGTTTCCTTGCATCTGACGGGCGCCGCCAGACCTCTGATCCCCTCAATCGGTTCCTCCTGGCCGTGCAGGACATCAGCTTGGGCCTGACCTGCGCTCCGACGGTACGGAGTTCGCTGCCGTAGCCGACACGGTCCACCGGGCCTTCATCGTCGCCCGTGAACTGTCCCGGCACGCGACTCTTCCGGCTGCGGCAAGCACCCCGAAGCGAGCACCCCGAAGCGCCCACCGGCCCCGCTGCGAACAGCGCCTACTTTTTCTGCGTCGCAGACCGGCGCCAGCAGCTCGACCAACAAAGACGGCACCCCCTCATGATCGACCGGAACACATTGCAGCGCGCGGGCCACCGTAGGGCTCCCAGTCATCCCGCCGACCAGACCACGCCTGACGCGCAGCTCCAGCCGAACCGTGGAAAGAAAACAGCGTGCGGCCGCGCCGGCCCTAGAGCTCGATGTCGATGTAGTCGATGTCGGTGAACTCCACCTGCAAGCCCTGCGCGCGGCGGCCGCGGTCGCGGAAGTAGATCTCCTGCAGGCCCTCGGCCGGCCTTTCGTCGTGATATCTGAAGTGCCGAACGATTCGTGTGACGAGTACCCTTTTGCGGCAACCTATCAGGGCGGTACGAATGGCGGTCTATGTGCCGACATTGTGCCGCAACAACAGCCGGACGGCACTTGGGAGGTTTTTGAGGCCGCAGGCTCTACACACGTCACTTATAATGAGCCCTGCGCACGCGGACACGTACCGAACGGGGAGAATGGCAACATAGGCCTCAAGCTTGGCACGCTCGCGCAGACTGAGCGCATCATCGACACTGAGAAATACGTTCTCCAGGTAACATCCTAGCCGACTACGCTATCGAAGTTGCGCTCCGCGTTCACGGAGTAGGCACAACTCTGACGGGAGCACACTGAGATGCAGAGTCCCAAGGACTGGGAATGGCTTTTCAATGGTCGCTACCTTGGATTCACAGTCACGTTCACGCGAGATATATCACCAGAAGGGCTTCTGTCCAAGTATGGCGCAGATCTCGCGGCAGCGCACATGTTGTCGTTCTCAGATATGCATAGCGTCCTTCAGCCGGGATTGTCGGGAGCCGTCCTTCGGGTCGGAGACTTCAAGGACTGGTCCTTCGCAATTGAAGCTTTCGGGATCAAGGGCATGGATGCGACTTTGCTTGAAGATCTGTCACGTGACTCTGAAACCTTTGCCGTTCACTCGGGGGCCAACGCACTGGACCTGATGGAGCACTGGAGAGCTGGTCGGCCGCTTGAGAAGTTCGAGCCCGGCAACCCAATGACGCTCAGGGCTTCTGGGTCTCATCCATTCTGGGATGCCACAGAGCGCCTAAGGAAAGCATATCCCGGCGTCATGTATGTCGTCGCCGCAATGGGCTCTATAGGGGAGCACATTGGAGGGTCTCTATCCCGTGCCGTGGACGACGGCGAATTGCTTTCTGTGGCGCTCCCGCAGTTCTCATTGCCACCTGGTTCCTTCGGAACGCCCCTGCCTCTGGTGCACCCCCCCGAGGGAAATCCATCGTTGGGACGCCGACTGCCCGGTTCGATACGCCCAGACGAGATACCTCCGCCTTACCCGACACCGGCTGCCAGCCCTCGCCCCTGGCCGGGCAAGCCAGGGCCTTGATCCTTCGTGGCCATTGCGGGCATAGGCCCCCCTGTCGAATGCGCCACTGCCAAGGCGGTACCGTGCGTTCCGCTTCGCAGCAGGGCAGGCCGCCACCCACCCCACGGGTGGCGGCCCACGCCTCAGGTCTCCGGCTCCATGGCATCCGTGGCCCACCGGCCTTTGTCGTCGAACGGCCACGGGTAGGCGTAGACGTCGAGCTGTACGTACTGCCGCAGGTCGTGGCGGCTGGCCGATGGTGGAGGCGGTACGCCAAGGTCCGTAGCCAGGGGGTCGATGGCTTGAGCGTGGTGTTCAGCCCAGTCCAGCCACGCTTCTTCTTCCTGTGTCATGTCGGATGCGCGGTGGGCGCGGACTGCCGTGCAGAAGGCCAGAATCTGTTCTGCCTCCCGCCAGCGGGCCACCTGGTCGCTCAGTACCGCAGCCCGGTGTTGTCGCACTTGTCGGTCGCGGCCTTCCCGTACCACCCGGTACCAGTGCCGACGGCGAGCCGCCTCCTGGCGTTCGCTCTCTTTGAGCCGTTCTTCGGCACGCTGAGCCGCAGTCTCGATGTCGTACAGGAAGTGGCCCAAGCGGGACTCGAGCGTCCATCGCTTGGCATCGGAGTGCTGGTAGGTCGGGGTCGAGTAAGAGGAACGGTCCGGTGCGGTGATCATGAGTCGGCCGCCAGGCTTCTGGTCGTACTTGGGGATACGGACCCACGGCTTCTTGGCCGTTTCGCGCAGTTCTTGAGGCGTCGGCTCGTGGGGCACACCGGTGGTTCGTTCGATGATCTCCCAAGGGAACGCGTGAGCCCCGATACGGATGACAAGCCGGTGCGTGTCCTCGCGCCGCGGGTCGCTGCTGGTGGCAACCTCGTAGCCGCGTTGCACGGCCTCAGTGATAACGGCGTGAGCAATACGGAGGGCTCGGTCGGCCAGAGGGCGCGAGACATGGATCGGCACCACATCGGCATGGCCGCGGGAATCGGCAACGTCTCGGGACCGGCCGAGGGCCTTGAGAGTGCGCGCGATCAGTGGATGCGGCCGGGTCGGGAGATCCTCCGGGACATCGATGGCTGGCACTGCAGGGGGCTGTCCCTCAGCTTCAGCTGCCTGGTCGATCAGCCGCAGCACCATGTCGCCCTTGTCCCGACCGGCAAGGCGCAGCGCAAAGCCCGTCGGGACATGTTGCTGATGCAATGCGTGATAGTAGGCGGCCTTCCAGCGTCCCCGCGTGCGTGGCCCTGGGTCAGCGATGGTGAGGACGTCGTGGGCCTCACGGATCCGTGCGATCAGCGCCGCGCCGTCAGCAGGTGCCAGGGCAGCCTGTGCAGGATCTTGCCTAAGCCGCTCTTTGTCGGCTTCCGCCTGATTGGGGTGCTTACCATGTTTGATATAGAAGCGGCCGTCAGCGGTCACCACCGTGTTCCGCCGGCCACCGGCGTACCCGGTCTTCACCAGCCCCCGCTGCTCCAAGGCCCACAGCACGCCCGAATGCACGTCCTGGACAGGATGCGACCCCTTCGCGGAAGCAATCAGCTTCAGCGCCTCCAGCTGCTTGTCGTTCAGCGCATACTTCATGGCTGCCCTCCCGCCCGACATCCACCACTCAACTCTCCGCGCAGTCCACCCCGCAGCCAAACCTGACAGGTTCACCCGCACCGAGGACCCACCCGGGAGTTCAGGGTCGTCACTACTGTGCGAAGGCTTCGATGCAAGCTTGCCCTGGGCCGCCGACCAAGCCTGGCCTTGTCGACTTGCCTGAGACAGACACTTCACTGGGCCACGCACGTTAGCTGTTAGTGAAACTTGCCCCAGGTGCCAACTTTACTGAGTGAGTAAAGTTGGCACCTGGGGCAAGTTTCACTGAAGGTTCCGTTTCACCGTATGAGGATGTGTTGATGGACAACGATGAGCTGAACCCGGCCGAGCTGCTAGCCCAAGGACTGGCAGCACTGTCTGACCTGCTGGGATCAGAATGGTTTGTCGCCCCGCGTCCCGACTCCGAGTCGCGCAGCGGGGTGGACGTCATCGTCGAGCTCAGAGCCGAGGGCGACAGCAGCTACACGCAGCTGCTGGTCGACATCCGGCGCTCAGTGACACCCCGCATGGTCGAGGAGGTGCTGCTCCCGAAGCTGGATCTGATCCGACAGGTGAATCGCTACACGAACCTGATGATCATCACGCCGTGGCTGGCTCGGAAGACGCAGCATATGCTGCGTGAGCTCGGCATTAGCTATCTCGACATGACGGGCAATGTCTCGCTACGAGTGTCACGGCCGGCCATCGTCGTCTACACAGAGGGCGCCACGCGGGCACCTCGCTCAGTGGCCCACGAGCCGAGCAGAACGACTCTGGCTGGACCGAAAGCCAGCCGCTTGGTGCGGCTTCTCGCCGACGTCCGGCCACCATTCCGCGCCGTGGAACTGGCCGATGCCTCAGGACTCAGCCTTGCCTATGTCTCACGGCTACTGGACACCCTCGAAGACCAGCTCCTCATCCGCCGGGACGGACGCGTCATCTATGCGGTCGACTGGATGAACCTGCTGCGTGCCCGTGCGAAACAGGACAACCTTCTGCGAAACCACTCTTACCAGGGCATGGTAGCCCCGAACGGTATCCCCGCGGTGCTGAACGAGATCAGCAGTCTTCCAGCAAAGGCCCTGGACGGTATCGCGATCACCGGCTCCTGGGCTGCCCACCGTGTCGCTCCCCTATCCGCCGGCGGTCAGCTCATCCTCCACATCGCCAAATGGCTGTCGGTAGATGACCTCGCTGATGACCTCGGCCTCCTGCCAGTGAGGGAGAACGCGGACGTCCTGTTCCTGCCGGCACGGGATCAAGTGGTCTTCGACGGCACTAAACGTTTTGGCGGCGTCCAACACGTGGCCCTGAGCCAGCTGGTGCTGGACTGCCTCGCTGGCCCTGGGCGCATGCCCGCAGAAGGAGAAGCCGTCCTGGAGTACATGTTGACCCATGAGGATGAATGGCGTGCTTTCTCCGTTCTGACTCAGCAAAAGCACCGGTCGCACTAAGATCGCGTTTCCAGCCGCACACGGAGAACGCGAGGCACTGTGGCACAGGTCCCGGAGGGCGTTGACCCCAGTCAACTCACCGTCGTTGCTCGACGCGTTCTGCTCGATGGCCTGGAGGCGCTCCGTGACCACCTCCCCGCGGTGACCGTCGTTGGTGCCCAGGCCGTCTACCTGCGTACCCCCGATGCCGTGATCAGCAATGCACCATTCACCTCCGACGGCGACCTCAGCGTCGATCCCGACCTGCTCGGAGAAGAACCGCACCTGGACGACCTACTGCGAGGAGCCGGCTTCGACCTGCTCCGTGAGAACCAGCCTGGGTTGTGGGCGCGTCAAGAATCCTTCGGGGACAAAACCGTCCCCGTGGAACTGGACATCCTCATCCCCCGGCAGCTTTCCCCTGGCATCGGCAAGCGCAGCGCCAAAATCCCCCCGCACGGCAAAATGTCCGCCCGCTGGATCGACGGCCTTGAAGTCGCCGCAGTCGACCGCTCCCCGCTCCACGTGAGCAGCCTCGACCCTGCCGACCGCCGCAGCGTCACAGTAAACGTCGCCGGACCCGCGGCCCTGCTAGATCGTGTCTCGTAATTGATCTTGCAGGGGTGATAGTCGTTGAGCTCGTGGTCGACAGCCCGGAAGACTGTCGCCATGAGCTCTCGACGCTTCGTCTTCCTCGACCCTGACGGCATCAGTGCCGGCGACTGGCTGCATGTGGTTGTCGAGGCGAAGACCGGGGTTGTCTATCAGCAGCAGTACGGCGGAACGGCTTGTCGGCAGGGGCAGGTCGAAGGTTTCCTGGTGCCGTTGTTCGGCCCTGATGAGCTGGACGCCTTGCGTCAGCTGTTTGAGAAGGACTTCCGTGGTGCCGGCACCTGGAACTACGCGTGGCCAGATGACGAGCTGGACAAGCTCCGCGAGATCATCGAAGCCATTCGCTACTGGGCATCTGATGGGGCCACAGAGGAGCCACATGCTCTCCGACTGGATGAGAGCCGTATCCGTGAGGCCGATGAGGCCTGGGTGCGGGTGATCACCCCGGACGGCCCGGGAGTGCTGGTCTGGTTCAACTCGGACTGAACACGGTGATCAGCCGTCTGCCCTGAGCCAGAGGACCAGTGCCGCGATGACGACCCCGGCCTGGTAACGGGCCGCCAATTTGTCGAACCGGGTTGCCACGGCACGGAACTGCTTCAACCGGGCGAAGCACCGCTCGACGACGTTCCGCCCCCGGTAGGCGGTCCTGTCGAAGGCCGGTGGCCGGCCACCCCTGCCCGCACGGCGAGCTCGGTTGGCGACCTGGTCCCGGCGCTCGGGGATGGTCGCCTTGATGCCGCGGCGCCGCAACAGGTGGCGAATCTTCCGGGACGAATATGCTTTGTCCGCCACCACCCGGTCGGGCTTCGTGCGTGGGCGTCCGAGGCCGGTCCGCGGAATGCGGATTGCCTCCAGCACAGCGGGGAACATGGTGCAGTCTGCCGTGTTCCCGGTGCTGAGCACGATCGACAGAGGCAGCCCCCGGCCGTCCACCGCCATGTGGACCTTGGTCGTCAGCCCGCCCCGAGACCGGCCGAGCGCCTCGCGACGCGCGACAGCTGCCGGATCTTCTGATTCGTCCCCACCTTCAGCCCCTTTTTGCGGGCGCCCGCAGCATGCTGATGCGCCCGGGCGACCGTGGAGTCGATCGAGACCGTCCACTCCACGGCGCCCGCCGCGTCGTTACGGACCTGGGCCTCCTGCAACAGCCTGGCCCAGGTGCCGTCATTCTCCCACTGGGCGAAGCGCCGATAGACGGTCTGCCATGGGCCGTATCGCTCAGGAAGGTCGCGCCAGGGCGCACCAGTACGGAGCCGCCACAGCACCCCGTTCACGACCTGCCGATGGTCTCGCCACGGACGTCCAACACCGTCGCTCTGCGGAAGCAGCGGCTCTATCCGCGACCACGCCGAGTCCGTTATCTCTCCTCGCCCCACCACAAGATCAATTATGAGACACGACCTAGTAAACTGTCGCAGCTAATGTGTGGGATATAGGTGGCGGAGATTGGTGCGTGCGTCGTGGGTGGTGAACTGCCAATTCACTTGGTGTTGGTGGTGTTCTGCCAGGCGGTGAGTTCGGTGTTGAGGGTGTCGAGGTCCGCGATGCGGCGGTCGAGGCATTGCCGGGTCAGTGCGGAGAGTTCGATCTCGGCGATGTTGAGCCATGACCCGTGTTTGGGGGTGTGGTGGATCTCGAGGCGTTGGGCCAGGGCGAAGGCCTCGGCTGGTTCGAATGCTTCGTACAGTGAGGCGATGTCGTGGGTGTTGAGGTTGTCCATGACCAGCACCACGGTCTCGGCGTCGGGGTAGTCCTCGGTCAGTAATCGCTTGACCTGGCCGGCCCAGTCGATCCTGGTGCGACGAGGCTGGGCGTCTACGCGGCGCCACCCTCGCAGGGGTTCAACCCACACGAAGATCGAGCACGTGCCGCAGCGGATGTACTCGCTGTCCTGGCGGGCGTCGCGGCCGGGGCGGGCCGGGAGCGGGTCGCGGGCATGGGCGAGGAGCTGGTAGGGCTTCTCGTCCATGCACACCACTGGGCGGGCCGGGTCATAAGGTCGGGCATAGACGGCCAGCACGTCTTCCATCCGGGCCGCGAACTGCGGGTTTGCTCGTGGTGGGATGGTCCAGCACTTCCTCAGATGAGGACGCAGCCTCGTTTTTTTAAGATCCGCCCGATGGTGGAGTGGTCCAGATCGGGGATGTCCTCGACCAGTGCGATGTGCTTCTCCAGCAGTCGCAGCGACCACCGGGCACGGCCTGCCGGGGGCTGGGAGCACGCCAGGGCGATCAGCCGGGCCTCGACTTCACCGGTCACCGGCGAGGGCACCGGCGGGAGGTCCCGCTGTTTGCGCTGGATCGTCGCGTCGACGTCACCACCGCTCTCGGCGAACCGCTTGGCCACCAGCCGCAGCGTCTCGCCCGAGACGCCGACCCGGGCAGCGATCGCATCCTGCGAGTCGATCTCACCGGCAGAGGTGTCCAGCGCGAGCAGCACCCGCGCCCGCCTGATCACCGAGGCCGGATGGACCCCCGTCGTGGTCACCCGAACCAGCTCTTCACGATCGGCCGCGGTCAGCACCACCGGCCTCTTCTTCTGCGAACCCATCACACCAACTCCCGTCCGGCAGAAAGGAAGGAACATC
>NZ_JBIVNJ010000092.1:0-9528 GCF_044753585.1 Streptomyces sp. NPDC088354
CTACGCCGTCACCAGCCTGACCGCCGAGCAGGCCACCGCGGCCCAGCTCGCCGAACTCGTCCGCGACCACTGGAAGATCGAGGCCCTGCACCATGTCCGCGACACCACCTTCGCCGAGGACGCCTCCCAGCTGCGAACCGGCAACGCGCCCCGCCGGCGGGCACGGGGGAGCGTGCGGGGAATCCCGCCCACTGCCGGATCCGCGCGTTCGCCTCGACCTGATGCTCGCGCAGCCGGACAACGCTCACGCCTGCTCCTCCTGATGTGACGGCGCGGAGGCCATTGCGACCCCGGTCCCGCTGTTCACCCCGTGCTCCCCGTCAGCATCCCAGGCTGTACGGACCGTCGGCTGACGCATCGCATCAGCAGACGCAACGCCGTGGCGATCCACCTTGCTTGGCGCCGGTCCGGACGGCTCTGCGCTCGAGCGCTTCCGGCCCCGAGCCCACCCCGGCCTGGTCTGGTCTGGCGCGCCGCGGCTCATGCGCCCCGCGGGCCGCGCGTGCGGGGCGACCTGGCCGCTTGGTCGGTCATGGGTCAGTGGACGCGTCCGAGGTGGATGACGTTGACGCGGATCTTTTGTTCGCTGATCTGGTACATCACGCGGTAGGCGCCGATGTGGATGCGTAGCAGGTCGGTGCTGCCGAATGCGCCTTCGGGGCGGGGGTCGGCGGCGAGGTGGTCGACGGCGGTGAACACCTGCCGTACCCCGTCAGGGTCGTCCTTGGCCAGGCGTTCGGCCTGGGCGAGGGCCTCGGGTTCCCAGATGACCTCGTAGCTCACGCCTTGCCCTCGCCGAAGATCCGCCGGTAGGCCTCGTCGTGCGGGATGCCGGCGTCCTCACCGCGGGCCTGGCGCGCGCGGTAGGCGGCCAGGGCCCTCAGTTCCTGCAGTTCCAGGGCGTCGGCGGGGCTGACGAGTATGGCGACGGTCTGGCCGTGGTCGGTGATGGCGACCGGTTCGCGGGTAGCGCTGACCTCGCGAGCGATGGCGCCGAGGCGGGCCCGGGCCTCCACGATCGAGTACGTCGTCTCCGTCATGTACACCACCTTACACAAGTGTGCACATGGTGATGAGGGCATAGGAGGGAGCGCTGGTTTCCGGTCGGCAATCCGTGGAGTGCGGTGGTCGGCTGCGTGCGATCCGGGAGCTCGCGCCGGCGGACCCTGGTGCTCGCGGAAGTCTGCGCCGAGGAGGCGTGCGGCGGCTCCGCGGGATCGGGCAGGGGCTACGCCTTCCGGCGTGCCGTCCTGGCGGACAGGCACGGCGTCGACACCGGGAACCAGGGTCTCTGCCCGTGGAGAGTCCGGTGATGCCGCCCTGTTCCCCTGTGGCAGCTGCGTCCCGGAAAGGCCACGGGTACGTACCCGTACCCCCAATAGTGTCGTGCAGCACCACGAACGGAGGAGAGCCCCGTATGTCCGATGCGAATGTCCGGATCCCGGCCGAGGCCCGGGACCGGCTGGCGGAGATCGCCGCTGCCGAGGGCCTGTCGCTGCGCGCCTACCTGGCCCGCCTGGCCGACAGCCTCCTGACCCCGGCTGAGCGGGCGGAGCGTGCCGAGCAGGCCCGCGCCGTGCTGAAGGAGTGGAACGGCTACGCCCCCACCCGCGCGGAGCAGGACGACCTGGACGCCGAACTCGACCGCCGTCTGACCCGGGCCACGACCGCCCGGTGAGCCAGGTCGTGCACGTCGTCCTCGACGACACCGCCCTGGTCGCCGCCGGCCGCGGCAACCGCCTCGCCTCCCGCCTCATCCACCGCGCCCACGCCGAAACCGGCTGGTACCTGTACGCATCCGCCTGCGCCCTGGTCGAGGCCGACCGCGCCCGCCCCGGCACCGGCGAGCACATCGCAGCCCTGCCCGGCATCACCGTCGTCGACCTCGACCTGCCCGCCGCCCTCGCCATCGCCCACGAGACCACCTGGGCCGCCGCCCACACCCAACACGCCGCCCTACCCGCCCCGGAACGCCCCGACGGCGCGGTCATCGCCACCGCCGCCCCCGGCCGGTGGGCCGGGCAGCCGGTGAGGGGTCTGGACCTCACCTGACGGGCGTCACGCCTGATGTCTTGCCACAACTGCGGCCTGCCGAGGACGGATCGATGATCAGCGTTGAACGTGCGGCGGAGCTGGCCCGGACCTTCGTGGACGAGGATCCGCTCAATGCCCGCGTGGAGTTGGTGCCGATCGAGGGGTATGTGGCTGTGGCGGGTGGGGCCGCGTACTTCGGCTATCAGGATCGCCGCTATCTGGAGACCGGTGACCCGTCGTGGATGGTGATCGGCATCGGCCCCGTCCGGGTCGATCTGGAGACAGGCGAGTGCCACATGCTCGGCGCCATCGAGGCCATGGAACTGGACCTGTTCGACGTCGACGAGCTCGAGCTGATCGGCCCGGGCGGCTGGCGGCTTGTCCCATCCGAGCTGGTGGCCGCATGGCGGGCCGCCTTCGATGGCGAACCGGCTGCCGCAGACCTTGCGGCGTCTTGTCCGCAGTGCGGCGCGAGGGATCTCCACCGCTGGTACCGGGTGGACGGCCCCCCTCGACGAGGTGTTCGACGGGGTCCGCGCCGTGGCATACGGCTGGCGCACCGAGTGGTGCGCGGCATGCCACCTGTGCCACGAGGACGGCGACAGCTTCGTCCCGGACTTCTAACAATCGCCGTACGACTTACCCGAGGCATACAACATGAAGTTCGCGCCCCGGTATGTCGAAGCCGCCCGCCAGAAGCAGCTGGAAGCCAGACAAGAGCGGTGAGTTCGGCTGGTCCTCTTATGGCGCGGCTGGGTTTTCACCCCACCAGAGGCATGCCGCGCCTACCCCGGGACCCGGCTGCGGGCTGCGCCGAACCGGGGACCGGAACTGCCTCGTCGTGTCCATCCGGGAGGGCAGGCATGGCTGGGGGGCGTCGACGAACCCGATCCAGGTCCGTCACGATGACGCGGACACCTCGCTTGCTCACGTCCTAGCCGTCGATCCGATTGGCCCCGGCCTGCCGGACAGGCTCGGCAGCCACGCTCCGGCCGGCGTCGGGTTCGTCTACGGGGTCATGCTGATGACGGGCCTTGGTCCCCTTGCCGGGGAACCCAGCCACCGGAAAGGCACGTCCGGACGGGCGGGCCTCAGGCCGCCAGGCGTCTCGCCGTGATGGGGTCACGAGGCCGGAGGGTGCTGGGCGTGGCCGGGCTGCACCTGCACAGCGGGACGGTCGGGGCACACGGCGGAGCCCGTAGTCGCTTCGAGACGGCTGCCCGCCACAGGGCGAGGGCGGCTGGTAAAGAGGCTGGGGGCAGGTCAGACTGAATGCAGCAAGCCGAGGAGGTGAAGGGGAGCGTGAGCGTTGCCGCCGAAGATCATTTGGGGCCGTGGACGGTTGAGGACGTCCTGGCTCTGCCCGAGGACCCGCGCAACCGGATCGAGCTGGTCGGGGGCGCGCTGATGATGAGTCCTGCTCCCGGTCTGGCCCACCAGTGGGCCTCTTACCGCCTGCACGTGCTGCTCGAACAGGCCGCCGAAGCCGCCGGTGCTCCGGTGCTGGTCTTTGACGCGATCAACGTCCTTGTACCGGACGGCCTGATGATCTCGGACCTGGCCGTCGTGGACGCCGGCGTGGACCTGTCCGGCGCGGCCGTCCACGCCCACGACGTCATCGCCGTGGTGGAGATCGCCTCGCCCTCCACCCGGGTCACGGACCGGAAGATGAAGCCCGCCCTGTACGCCGCGGCAGGCATCGCGCACTACTGGCGCGCGGAGCTGGAACCGGCACCGCGCCTGTACCTGGGCCACCTCGAAGCCGGTACCTACACCGACCGGCTCGTCCAGGCCGGCGAAACCACCGCCGTCACCGAGCCCTTCCCCTTCGACATCGACCCAGCGCGCCTCACCCGACGGTAAGGGCGAGCGCGTTCGCCGCTGCCGGGGTCGCTGGGGCAGTCGGCGAGCAGCACGGTGCCGTCGGTGCAGCGGGCGGAGAACTGCGGTACCCACCAGAGGGCCGGAGGGCCGTCATCAGTGGTGGGGGGTCGGTGCCGCCCCGCCTGCTGGCCAGGACTGCGTTGGCCTGTGAGGGCGGTCTGTGGTCACGCTCCTGGACTGGCGGTCAGCCCCGCTGCTCGAGCGACGATTTCGACGAAGTGCAGATCCCGAGAAGACATGAATGTTGTGAGCTGCAGTTCCATCCTGCCGTAACTACTCGCGGAGATGATCAACCTCTTGCCCTCCAGATCCACCTTTGCCAACTGAGCCAAGGGGATCCGCAGATCGTCCTGACCCGTCCGGTGAATGACGATCGCACGCAGGTCTGCTGCCACCCATCCTCCGAGGATGCGTCGCCGTGGTGCGATCTGCGGGCCGAGAGGTGCTGTCGCATCAGCGACTGCCGGGATGGACGGTTTCGCTGCCGCGCGACTGGGAGAGCGCCTCTGCCGAACACCGCCGCTGCTGGTTGTGTAGGACACACCGGGGGGGATGCGAACCGTAGTGGTTCGCCGGCCGCTGCTGTTCAGCGTGACCCGTCCGCCTTTACCGCCAACGCTGAGGCTGGATGACTTGTTGCCGAGGCGAACGCGTACGCCGGGCGCGACTTTGAAGGATTTGCTGATCTGGATACCCATGGAGCCCCCCGAGTGTGCAGAGGTGTGACGGTATCGGGAATGTGAGGCAGTTGTTGTCGTTATGGGGTCTTTCCGCACTGAAGTCCCTCGGAAGCCTCACGCCAGGGATGCGCGCTGGGAGGCTGCTCCGGCGTTGTCGACGGCCCCGGCCGCAGCCTGACAGGCTGCTCGTTGCCGAGGCCGTGCAGGACCGCCAGGCCCATCGCGGACGGCTGCGAAAGGCACTGGCGCACTGGGCGCACGATTCCAACAGGGCAGCCTGGCCGGACGGGTGGCCTGTTGCCGGCCCCGGCGCTGCCGACTCCCGCGCCGTGCGCAGTATTCGCCGTACCCCTTTGGCAGCCTGCGTCACATCCTGACCGCCATGGCGCGAGCTGGGCGTGTGGCCCCGTTGGAGATGCTCGTGGTGCGGGTGTCGGCGGGTGTGCGGGGCAGGCCTGTCAGCGTGGGGCGGTACCTTCGCGTCCATGGCAGATGTGCAGATGTCCGTCCGGGGTTTTTCGCTGCCTGCGGAGTGCCCGGACGGGTTTGCGGTCGTGGATGTGGAGACGTCGGCTCTGGATCCGGGCAGTGGACGGGTGCTGCAGGCCGGCGTGGTCCACATGGACCCTCGGGGTGCGGTGCAGGGGGAGTGGACGACCCTGGTGGACCGGGGCTGTGATCCGGGGCGGACCGACATCCACGGCATCACGCGGGAGATGCTCACTGGTGCGCCAAGGTTCGTGGACATCGCACCGGAGCTGTTCGCCCGGCTTGAGGGGCGGCTGTTTGTCGCGCACAACGCGCAGTTCGACTGGCGGTTCCTGGCCGCGGAAGCTGCGCGCGCCGGGCTTGCGTTGCCTCCCGCGCGGCGCTTGTGCACGCTTACTCTCGCCCGGCGCTTGGAACTGCCGATTGCGAACGCGAAGCTGGCAACGGTTGCACGGCACTACGGCGTCAGCCAGGTGCGGGCGCACGATGCGCTCGACGACGCCCGGGTTGCTGCCGGTGTCCTGTTCCCCATGCTGGCCGACGCAGGGCGCAGTTACACGCCGGTGCCGTTGGTGGACTGCCGGCGGGAGAGCGCCCCGGTGATCTACCGGCCGAGGCCTGCGAAGGTTCCGTGTGCGTGGGCCTACCCGGGGCGTGCTACGGAAGGGGAGCCGTTGGTACAGGGGATGAAGGTTGCGATCACAGGGGACACGCGGTTGGTTCGCGAGGACCTCGCGGCGCAGGCGGCTGCCGCAGGCCTGGACATGACCGGCAGCTTGAGCGGCCGGACGAGTCTTCTGGTCACCAATGACGCCTTGAGTGGGTCGGGGAAGGCCCGGAGGGCTGCCGCCGAGGGAACCCTGGTGGTGACAGAGGCCGAGTTTCTTCAGCTGCTTCGCGATGTGCGGCCGGGGATGTCGAAGGAAGCTGCCGCGGCCAGGCCGGCCCAGCCGCGGGTACCGAATCAGGCGCCGCTCGGTGCCGCCACGGAGCAGCTTCCGCTACACGGGCAGCGTGTGCTGGTGATCGGCAAGCCGCACAAGGAAGCGGCCGAGTTGCGGGCACGCATCAGCGAGCACGGGGGAACAGCCGCAGTGAACTTCAGCAAGAGCGTCACGGCTGTCGGCCCGCTGGGGATGGGAAGCGGCGGACGTGGACGTCGTGGCCTTCTGCGTCGACGAGACCGAGCAAGTACGAGACGACAGCGACTTCGTCTTCTTCAACCAGACCGCCACTCCGGAAGGAGCCGCATCCCTGTCGGTGGACGGTCCCGCGGAACAGACGGTCCACCTCGACCTGGAACGGATCCCGGCGGACGTGGCCCGCATCGTCATCGCCGCTGCTGTCAGTGCCGGCAGAACCTTCGGGGAGGTCGGCGCCATCGAGCTGACGGCCCGGCCCGCAGGCGGACATGCCCTGGTCGCAGCCACCCTCGACGCGGCGACGAGCGAGCAGACCCTGGTGCGGAGGTCTACCGCCGAGGAGGCGTGTGGCGCCTCCGCGTGGTCGGGCAGGGCTACGACTTCGGACTTGACGCCCTGGCGGACAGGTACGGTGTCGACGTCGAGGACTAGGTTTCCAGTCCGCAGAGGCGGTGCACGGGCGGTCCCGTACGCAGCCAGGCCCGGACGCGTACGGCTGCGCCGCCGATAGGCTCGAGCTGCGTGTCCGGGGTGTACCAAGGGGCCCTGTCGGAGTCCTGCCCTACAGTGCGGCGCGTGAACACTCTGCCTGCTGAGCTCGCCGCGCTGCTCGGCGCCACGGACGAGCGTCGTGCACCCGTGCGCCTGCCGCCTGGCACGACGGTCCACGCCGATGAAGGAGACGGTCCCCCAGTCCTTTGGATGAGCGACGGCGCCGCCGATCCCGACATCTGGGCCCAGCTGTGTTCTGCTCACGACTCTCTCGGCCTCTGGCCGCTGCTTCTGACCGGTCTGGATGACGACGAGGATTTCCGCCCCTGGGGGTCGGGTGAGCTCTGGCTGGACAAGCTTTCCGACCCCAGGTCGCACGATCCGCAGAGCCTCTTGTCTCGCTGGTGGAGCACCTACACGGCAGCGGAAGAAGGTGACGACGAACGCGACGTGGCCAGGTGTCTTGCGGTCACCGCGCCCTACGGCCAGATCTGGCCCGGTCTGGCACCGGCGGCTGCGGTGTGGACCTCGGCAGGGGAGCGGGCGGTTGCATACGCCGCAGAGCTTTTGGCAGCCGACCCTTCGATGCGCCTGGGGTTGGTGCCCGCTGGTTCTGGAGCGGAGGCGCTTCGGGAATGCCTGACCGTGAACGACTCGTGGGGTTTCCAGCACGGCGACTACGACGAAGCTGATGCCGCTGTTGCCGGAGACGTAGCCGCAGGCGGTGAGGTAAGGGCCCAGCAGAGCGGCGGTCCCGTTCTCCGCGATGCCGTCCTGCATGACCTTGACGGTGGTGGCACGGAACCGCCCGCGGCAGCAACCTGGCCGGAGAATGACCCTGGAAAGCCTCGCCCGCAGGCGGCTGCGGCGATCATCGGCGGCGTTGTCATCGAAGCCTGGGCCCGGTTCGGCTTCACCGCTGCCCCGGTACCACTGACGACGCCTGCCTGCACTTGATCATCACCTAGGCCCTCCCCGCCGGCCTACACGGCCCGCCTGTTCGACGCCCAGGACGCCGGCGAACAGCAGATGCGCGCTATCGCCGCCGAGGGCCTGCAGGAGATCTACTTCCGCGACCGCGGCCGCCGCGCGCAGGGCTGGGCCTGCAGGTGGAGTTCACCGACATGGGTCTGATGCAGTTTCGGGTGACAGGTTCGGTCACGCGGCCTGGAGGGCCGATGTGGTCATGACGGTCTCGAATTCGATGGGGTCAGGCGGCCGAGTGCGGCTTGTCTGCGGCGGCGGTGGTAGGTCCGCTCGATCCAGGTCACGATCGCGATCCGCAGTTCTTCGCGGGTGGCCCAGCTCCGGCGGTCCAGGACGTTCTTCTGCAGCAGGCTGAAGAAGGACTCCATGGCCGCGTTGTCGCCGGCTGCCCCGACTCTCCCTATCGATCCGGCCATCCGGTGGCGATCGAGTGCCCTGACGAATTTCCGGGACCGGTTGAATCCACCCTGCGATCCGCGATCGCTGTGCAGGATGCATCCGTCGACGTGTTCACGCCGGGCCACGGCGTTGTTCAGGGCGGCCACGGCCAGGCGGGACTTCATCCGCGCGTCGATGGAGTAGCCCACGATCCTGTTGCTGAAGGCGTCCTTGATCGCGCAGAGATAGAGCTTGCCGTCGCCGGTAGCGTGTTCGGTGATGTCGGCAAGTCATAGGCGGTTCGGAGCGTCAGCGGTGAAGTTGCGGCGGACCAGGTCGTCGTGCACCGGCGGGCCGGCCTTCTTGGTCCTGCCGCGCTTCTTGCCGAACACGCTCCACCAGTGGTTGTCCCGGCAGATCCGCCATGCGGTCCGGTCGGCCATGGCGGTCCCCGAGCTGCGGGCTTCGTCCGCCAGGAAGCGATAGCCGAACTCGGGATCCTCGCGGTGGGCGTCGAACAGCGCGTTCGCGCGACGAGCCTGCTCCAGCACGGCGTCGGTCACCGGCTTGTCCAGCCAGCGGTAGTAGGGCTGTCTGGCGAGCTTCAGCACCCGGCACGTGACCGTGACGGGCACCCCGTCCCCGGCCAGCTCCTTCACGAGCGGGTAGATCCTTTTCCCGGCAGATGCGCCTGCGACAGATAGGCCGCGGCCCGGCGCAGGACCTCGTTCTCCTGCTCCAGCAGCTTGATCCGCCGACGAGCTTCCCGCAGTTCCGCGCTCTCCTGGCTGGTCACCCCGGGCCTGGCCCCGTCGTCGATGTCCGCCCGGCGCATCCACTTCCACAACGTCATCGGGTGGACCCCGAAGTCGGTGGCCACCTGCTCGACCGTCACACCCGGCCCGCGGTTCCTCGCGACCCGCACGACGTCCTCACGGAACTCTTCCGGATAAGGCTTGGGCACAACGACATCCTTCCCACCCGCCCCACAGGGCAAGCCAGTTCAGATGTCACCCGATCGTGCGGCAGACCCGCCGGTGCTTCAGACAGCTTCCAGACGACATACCACATGTACGTCACCACCACCGGCAGCATCCCCACGCAGCCCAACGCCAACTGGGATAGTCCGGCTCAGGCGAATCTGCGATGCGATGCAGAGTTCGCCACGCCGGGCTGTGTCATCCCTGAAAGAAGGGCCACCCTGGAGTACTCGCTCTCTGACCCGAAGCACGGGGCGGCGGCTGCCGCGTATGGCTTTGCTCAGTCAAATCTGCGTGACTGGGCTCCGCTGAGTCGCGCTGACGGCCTCAGTTCCGCCAGCTGGGCGCGTACCTGTGGGCCTCAGAGCAATGAGCTTTTTCAGCGTTGCTTCTCCAGGGTGAGGATGGCTTTGGCTGCTGACGACAGGCGGTTGGGGCTGCAGCGGGCGTGGCGGAAGATGC
>NZ_JBIVNJ010000093.1:0-8870 GCF_044753585.1 Streptomyces sp. NPDC088354
GGCGCATCTTCCGTCACGCCCGCTGCAGCCCCAACCGCCTGTCGTCAGCAGCCAAAGCCATCCTCACCCTGGAGAAGCAACGCTGAAAAAGCTCAATGATCCTGCGCAGCAAGGGAGCGGGCCACGGGTCGCACGTGCCAATGGCGTAACACCTCATGACCCGGCGCTGCAGGAAGCCCTGCCTCTACGTGCCGACTCCGCCCCAATCTCCGTCGAACCCTCGTTCGACCGGGCAATCACCTGGATCATGAAGTGGTCTACTCACTTCACTATCCCGTAAGTCGCCTGCAGTGAATCTACTGCGCCCAGGACAGGTCCACTGACGTGGGAAATTTGCGGCTGCAAGCCCAGGTATTCACAGGCGACCTGTAGGAGATCCGCCCACTCTGCGTCACCCTCATCTTCCGGCACCTCTTGGGGATCCGATTCGCTGTCGAGGGGCCCTGATGTTATGTCGATCAATTGATTCAATCGGATTCTAAGCTCTGAATCCAAAGTATCTATCTCGTCGGGCGAGTCTCCATCGATATATGCAATCTGACGGCCGTCCTCAAAAATCTTGAGCTCTTGCCCCCCACTACTCGGACTGAGGTAAACATTAACAGCCGCCGTACCCCGGGATAGAGACTCGAGGAGCTCGTCAATACTCCCGCGATATCCATTCTCTTCGACAATCACAGTGAAATCTTCGATCGCAAATGCGGCAATGGGCACCGCATCATAGGCTGGTTCACTGACTTCCCGCGCTCGCGCCGCCAGCTCTGACCAAAGTGAGGTGAGTAGCGAAGAGTCATGGATCCCAAACCGGTGCAAGGAATCTCGCGGGCCAATCCCCCTCACAGCCGTGATGCAATATCCCGGGTCAAGGTTCAATCCTGACTCTTCCACCCAATTCGAAGAGTATTTCTCGTTCACGCGAAATTTCCTCCACCTTCGGATGCGTACCGATGCGTCAAATTAATTCACGGTGCATCATTTTCCCTGGACGATATCAGGCCTGCCAGGGTCCCGTTCGTATGTCTTACGCGCATCGACCGCTGAGGGTGTCATTTGCCGCATGCGCCGGCGACCGGCCTGGTGCGAGCAGAACAGGTTTGGAAACCACGGTGCCCCGAGGGGGTGGGGGCGCCGTGGTTTCGCTGGCCCTCGCAGACCCCAGTCGGATGACCAGATCCTGGCTCCGTTCACCCGAAGCCCTACTCGGCTAGAGCATTAGCCAACCGGGTAGGTCACATCGAGTATTGAACTCCAGTGCCATAATGTTGAATTTGCGCGCCCGCGGACCGGCCTTCGGGCTGGTCGCTACTGATCGTTGATCGCCGGGGCTGATGGGTTGCGATCCCTGCGACATGCTGCCTGGTGCGAGGTACACGAAGAGCGGTGAGCTGACCACCCTGCGTGTCGCACATGGCCGAGATCTGATCCGATGTATGGCTTTGACCGGAGTGCTGCTCCAGGGCGGGTTGCCCACTGGTTGATGGAGTCGTGCGCTTGACAAGCGCACCTCAGATGGCGTCGTGCAGGAGGTTAGTCCGTGCCCGTAAGCCCCCTTCAAACCACAGGGAAGACCCCTGGAGCGGCTGTAGCGCTCCGTAACCGCAAGAGCGTGCAGGGCCCGTTTCAAAACGCGAGGTTGCGCCGACCCTCCCGACTGCGAAAGTTGGCGCTACCGTTCTATCTGCTGACTCGCTTGCGGAATAAGGTTGAAGGCTCGGGTGCGTGTTGATACATCCGTCAGCTTTGCTCCAATACAGATGAGAGAAGCAGCAACTGCCGACCGTATCGGGGGAGCAACGTGCGGCAGCGGCCAAGTACAGCGGCGCCTGCCCCTACCCCGGCAGCGTCTGAGACGAGATATGCAGAACGTGTTCCTTCCCCTAGCGACTGATGATGAGGACTACTCAAGGGCGCTGAGAGCCGCTTTCCCTCACAAGGCACCCAAATCGGGATCGGCCCAAGAGCTTCCCGGAGTTTCGTCCACAGAGGCAGTCCGTCATCACGAAGCTGGCATAGACCTGGAGAGAGCCCTAGTCCTGGCCCTGGAAGGTCCCCGCAGGCGGGCGCGGTTCACCAAACAAGCGACGCAGTTCGGAGCAGGTACAGGCCCCGCCTGTTCGAGCTGCCGGAGCGGTGGCTTGAACGCGCTTTTCAGCGTCCCTCCCACACGCCAGTCTGTAGTCGTGAAGCGCCTGCTGGCCCCGGCGATCTGGCTCAAGGAGATGCATCGAGTCGTGGCGGAAGCGGGCCCGCACGGCGGTGCACAAGCGCGATTGCGGACTTGCAATGGCCAGATGAAGTGCTGGGGAAGGCGTGTCTCGTTCAGCGATGGAGGCTTCCATGGGGCCTGAAGGAGACCTTGTTCACGGTAAATGGCTGCCAATTGTCCCCACAGACGGTGCAGCATGCGAGGCCAGTCTCCTGGAGGTGCTGACAGCCCCAGAATCGGTGCGCCGGCTGAGTCTTCCCACACCGACCATGGTCCCCGCGCTGCTGCGTCAGGTGCTGTTGCCGGTGGTGCTGGATGCACTGGGCGTTCCTCGGACAATCAAAGAGTGGCGCGAACGGTTCCAGCGTGGCCGGTTCTCCAAAGCCGAGGTCGAACAGCTCACCAGCTATCTAGGTCCCTCTCGCTATGGGGACCATTTTCTGCTCTTCCCCACCACATCAGCGCGGCCATTCGCGCAAGCGGGTGGGCTCACCGCACGGACAGGGGAAACGAAGCCATCCACGTTGCTCATTCCGTCGATCGCGACGGGCAACAACGTTCCGCTGTTCAGTGCCTTCAGTGAGGCAGACGACTTGGCCCTGACACCCGCCCAGGCCGCCCTGTGGCTGCTGCACGCGCAGTGCTGGGATACTGCCGCCATCAAGACCGGTGCGGTCGGCGACCCTCAGGCGGCAAAGGGCAATAAGACAACGGGTAATCCGACAGGCCCACTTGGCCAGTTTGGTGTCGTCATGCCGACTGGGCGGACACTATACGAAACGCTGGTTCTGAACACTCCGATTCTGCCCGGGGGACTCGACTCGGCCGACCGTCCCCAGTGGGCTGGGTCGGAGCGTCTCCGGACAGCGGGAGAAATGGACCCGGCTGGCCCCGAGTGGTCCGTGCGTTCCGCACACGGTCTGCTGGACTTGCTGACATTCCAAAGCCGACGGATCCGGCTGATCCCCTGCCAGACACCCACTGGCCTGCGGGTCCGGCAAGTGGTGGTCTGCGCAGGTGACCGTCTTACTTTCACTCCGGCCATCGATCCGCATGCCACATGGAACCATACGGTCAAACCGAAGGCCGGCGAGCCACCGCTACGCCCGCGCCGCCACTCGTCTGCGCGGGCCTCCTGGCAAGGCCTGAACGCACTGCTTGCGCTCACGGCATCCGCCGACTCGGATGGACCGTCCACCTCAGCACTTCTGCGGCAGGCAGGCGAGTTGCGGGCCGAAGGCGCCCTGCCAGTCGACTACCCACTCGGCGTGGAGATTTACGGTCTGGAATACGGCAACCAGAGCGCGGTAGTCGAAAACGCCATCGCAGATGCCATCCCGCTGCCGGTGTCCTCGCTGGTCAGTGAGGACACCCCACTACGACAGGCCGTCTTGGACTGTGTTGAACAGGCGGATCAAGTAGGCCGCGCCCTGGACCGTCTTCACGCCGACCTGCGCCGGGCCGCGGGCGGTGATCCACTACCCCGGGACAAGGGAGAAGCCGCCTCGGTACGTTTCCTGCACGGGGTGGACCGCAGTATGCGCCGCCTTCTGGCCGGTCTTCGAACCGCGGGAGACAACCCCGAACTCGTGGAGCGCGGTCAACATGCATGGGAAAAATCGCTGCGTCGGGATGCGCTCGATGAAGCGCATTCCCTACTCGCTGCCACGCCGCCCCGAGCCGCGGTCGGTCGAATAATCAAGGTCAACGGCAAAGAAACCACCTTCCGCAGTGGCAGCGCAGAGGGCGCCTTCCGCAAGTCTCTCCTGGAGATCCTGCAACGGGTCCCCGAGGGACGTTCGCTGAACGAGAAGGAAGCGGCATGACCACGACCGCTCAAGCCCCTCGCCGCCCTCATTACTGGGAGACCTTCAGGCCCGGCACGAGATACGCCGCACGTGATCTATGCATACTTCGAGATGGCCTAGGCCGCGAGCCCGGCAGCGTGCCGCGCATGCGTCCAATGCACCGTGCCTCGCTCCCGGACAGCCTGGAGCCCCACGAGCCAGTACCCGCCGCTTATGCGGCCGAGCACGCCGCACTAACCTTGTTCGGCCTCCACCAGTCCCCGTCCACAGCGACCGTGCATCGCCCCCGGACCGGCCTAGGCACCGCATGTCGGAGGCTTAGCCGCACCGGCTCGATCTCGGAGAAAGCGCTGGACCAGCGGATCATCGCGGTCGCAACCGCACAGGACCTCCACGAGGTCACGTGGCATTTGCGCGGCCTAATTCCCCTGCTCCGGACTGCGGGCATCGGAATCGACTACACCTGGCTCCTGCGGGATCTGCAATTCTGGATGCAGCCCTCGCATGATAGGACAATTCGCGCCTGGGGCTTGCAGTACACCGATCGGGCAGGCATGGAGACGAGCAACCCGGACAGCGGCCTCCTCACAGTTCACACCTTCGAAGACTCCCCGTACTGGGTTACCTTTAATGCACAACGCGCGGGGGCCGAGTCCGACTTGGCGGTTTTGCGACGAGGTCTGGGCCATGATGCAGGCACGGTACCCGCGATGTGGTCGTTCTACCGCACCCGGATCAGCTCTACCGCACAGCAAGCCGGCTTCAACAGCCAGGGCCTGAAGGCCGAACACGCCGCACTCACCCTGTTCGGCCTCCACCAGCAGTCCCGGCGCGAGCCGATGCATGTCGTGAATACGAGCCTCGGATTGGCCTGTCGGCAGTTGCTGCGGCTGCCCAGTGCAGCCAGAACGGGGCAACACATCGTGCCACGACGCCTAGGGCACCTGTTGACGGCAACGGACGGCAACGAGCTCCTGTGGCACCTACGCGGCCTCATTCCCCTACTACGCAACGCCGGAATCGGCCTGGACTACAACCGGCTCTCCAAGGACCTGCTGAGCTGGGACAACCGAAAACACCCTGAACAGCAAGCGCGCATTCGTAGCCGCTGGGACCGAGATTTCCACATGGCCATACCCACCAACAACTCCTAGTTCCGGGGCCGGCCGGCCCCGGTCTTCACACGGCAACGTGCTGGTGCCAACCCAGCCGCATCGAGCGCAACCCCACCAAACGCCGGAACCCGACACGCCCCGACGCGGTACAACCCCATTTCGCCCGTCCTGCCGTAAGAGGACGCCCGACCACACTGAAGGAGTCGGTCCATGGACAACACTCTCTACGTTGAGGTGCACATCCTCCAGAGTGTGCCCCCGTCCAACATCAACCGGGACGACTCGGGCACCCCCAAGCAGGCCGTCTACGGCGGCGCCCGCCGCGCTCGCGTCTCCTCCCAAGCATGGAAACGAGCCACTCGTATCCACTTTGCAAGCAACGTGCCAGAAACCGACCGTGCCACCCGCACCAAGCGGATCAGCGCCCTCCTGGCCGAGCAACTCGTTCAAAGCACAGCCAAGGACGGAACGGGGCTGACTGCCGAACAGGCCAACCGGCTCGCGGGCACGCTCCTCGAACCGCTGGGCATCACCAAATCCGCTAAGAAGGAGGACCAATCCGCCTATCTGCTGTTCTTCGGCAAACAGCAGCTCGACTCCCTTGTGACCCTCCTGAAGGGCCGCGCCACCGAGCTCGCCGCCCTGTCCGACAAGGATCTTAAGGAAGAGGTGAGCAAGCTGCCTGTGGTGACCGCCCTGTCGACCGGTCACCCCGCCGAAGTAGCCCTGTTCGGCCGGATGGTTGCCGACCTGAAAGACCTCAACGTGGACGCCGCAGTGCAGGTCGCACACGCCCTGTCCACCCATGCTGTCCGCACCGAATTCGACTACTTCACTGCCGTGGACGACGAAAACCTTGAGGATACAGGCGCCAGCATGATTGGCACCGTGGAGTTCAATTCCTCGACTCTCTACCGCTACGCCGTTCTCGGCGTGCACCAACTCATGGACAACCTCTCCTCCGCCGAATCCACCCGCGATACCACCGTACGGTTCGTCGATTCCTTTGCCCGCTCCATGCCGACCGGCTACCAGAACTCCTTCGCCCACCGCACCCTGCCCCACCTAGTGCTGATCACCGTCCGCACCGACCAGCCCGTCAACCTCGTCTCCGCCTTCGAACAACCCGTCACTGGCTACAACGGACTTGCCACAGAATCCGCTACCCGCCTGGCCAACGAACTCACGGCAGTCGCCACAGCCTGGGGAACGCGACCACAGCGCACCCTGGCCACCTACGCTGTGGAAGGCCATAACCTTACTGAGGCGTTCGGCCCCTCCGTGACCTTCCCCGCCGTACTGGAAACCCTCGGAGACCTGGTGGGGCATTGGCTCACCAACGGCACTCTGGCCAACGACACTTCTCAGAGGACCAACGCATGACGACCACCGACTCGGCCGTCCTCGTCCTGCGGCTCGCCGCCCCCCTCCAATCCTGGGGCGCCCCCTCTCGTTACAACCGACGCGACACCCGCCCCCAACCCACCAAATCCGGTGTTCTTGGACTACTCGCCGCCGCAGCCGGTCGCCCCCGCGGTGCCTCGCTCACCGACCTCTTGGGCCTGCGCCTCGGCATCCGTGTAGACCAGCCCGGTAGCCTGCTCCGCGACTATCACACCGTCAGCGACCACCGTGGATTGCCGCTTCCCGCGAGCAAGGTAGACGCCAAGGGCACTCAAAAGCGGACTAGCCCCGCCAAGCACACTCACATCACCCAGCGCTACTACCTTCAGGACGCTGTGTTCATCGCTGCGCTGCGCGGTCCCACAACACTCCTGGAAGAACTCGACCACGCGGTGAAGCACCCCTACTTCCCTCTGGCACTGGGACGCCGATCCTGCCCCCCGACCGGCCCACTCAGCCTCGGACTCCATCCCGACACCGAACTAAGCAACATTCTGTCAACGGTCCCCTGGCAGGCATCCCACCACCACCGCCGCCGCAACAGCAACAACACCCACGTCTCGCTAGAAGCCACCATCGAGGACCCCCAAGGTGAGGATCTCGTCGCCGATGTACCCGACATCTACCACCTACGCAAAGGCACGACCTACAGCCAAAGGGCTGTGAAACACCTATGGATCACCGTGCCCACCAGCCTCGATGCGAGCACAGCCGACACACCCAGCCAATCCTCGAACCAGGGCCCCCAGGGCCACGACCCCTTCGCACTCCTGGGCTGGTGACCCATGCCGTACCTGTCAAAAATCGCTCTTAACCCACGCCGCCGCATTGGTACCTCCCTGCTCGGTAACCCGCACCGCATGCACGCAGCCGTCCTCAGCGGTCTCGCCATCCAGCCGGTCACCGAGCGCGTCCTCTGGCGCCTGGAAAACCACAGCGTCCATCGCGCTGAGCTCCTCGTACTCACAGAGAACCGCCCCTCCTGGCACCATCTCGTCGAACAAGCCGGCTGGCCCGACGCCGAAGGCGGGCAGCCTCTCGTCGCGGACTACACCCCGATACTCGAACAAGTTCTGATCGGCAGGGAATTCACCTTCCGGCTCACCGCCAACCCCGTGCAGTCCGTACATCGCCCCCTCAAGCCCAGCGCCGAACAAGCCGCCCGGATAGAACAGCAGGAGAGCATCGCCGGCACCACAACCGACCGTAGGGCACGAGGCTTTCGCGTCCCCCAACGCACCGCAGCGCAACAGCTCAACTGGCTCCTGACGCGCGCTGAACGCCATGGATTCACAATCCCCACCGTGCCGACCCCAGCCCCCGCCCCCGGTATCACCCACGACAGCCCCAGCCCTCAGGACGCTCCCGCCGTGTCCCTATTCACCCGAGACGTCCTGCGCTTCCGCAAACACAGCCATGGCCCACGCATCACTCTGGCTACGGCCACCTTCCACGGGCACCTTCGTGTCACCGACCCGGTCGCGCTGCGCGCTGCCCTCCTCGCCGGGATCGGCCCGGCCAAAGGCTACGGCCAAGGTCTCCTCACTCTCGCCCCCTCCCAGCCGAGGTGACTATTGTCTATCCCATGGCGGTGCTTCGGAATGCGGGACGCCCGCCCAGCGGCTGACCGTGTATCCCGCCTCACCTCTGCGTACGGTGTCGTCCCTGCATAGGCAGGGGTATTTCCTCTGGCCGCTGTGCCATCACCGCAGTCAATGCGTCGTCCCCGCACAGGCGGGGGTAGCTCGGATCATGCTTGAATCGATCGGCCTGAGCCGGCATCGTCTCTGCACGGCCGGGGGTAGTTCATTCTCATAGCCGCGGTTGATCAGGGCAATGCCGTCGTCCCCGCACGGCCGGGGGTATATCGAGAACCGGACGCTACTGTTCTGACCGTCTCGGAGCGTCCCCGGCTGGGCGGGGGTAGTTCACGCGTGTCACCGGACTTGACCGTTACGAAGGGGTCGTCCCCGCATACGCGGGGGTATCTTGTCCGCGCGGCACACTGACACCGGGCGCTGTAGAGATCGCTGTTGTGGCCGGCGGGTTGGCCGCCCTTGTCTCGCCACTCTTCTTTCGGCTAGCGGCTTGATCCTTCTTCTCCGACATGAGTGAGGCTGGATGCACAGAGTAGAAGGTGCAGGTCGGTTGACATCTTGCACGGCTTGAACCGTTCCGGGTTCGGTAGAGATCTCAGACGTTGTGTGTGACCTGGGGTTTCGTGGTGTTGAGGTAGTGGTTCGCTTCGTACTCGACGGGCGGGATGTGGCCTATCTCTCCGTGGAGTCGGCTGTGGTTGTACCAGTCGATCCACTCGGCGGTGGCCAGTTCGACCTG
>NZ_JBIVNJ010000094.1:0-8757 GCF_044753585.1 Streptomyces sp. NPDC088354
CTGGCGGGGGCGACCTCTTTGCTGGCAGTCGGTGAGTGGATCGCCGACGCCCCGCCGCACATCCTGGAACGCCTCGGCATACGCCTCGACCCACTTCGACGCCCTGCACTCCCAGACCGCGCACGCGCGTTTCCTGGTCGAAGACAAGAATGCCCACTACATCGCCGTGATCAAAGCGAACCAGCCGCTGCTGCACCAGCGCCTCAAACGCCTGCCCTGGCGGGACGTGCCACTGCTGGGCAAGACCCGCGCCACCGCGCACGGCCGAGATGAGATCCGCCGGGCCAAGACCGCCACCGTGGCCGACCTGGGCTTCCCCCACGCCGGGCAGGCCGTGCAGATCGTGCGGCGCCGCCGCACCGTCGCCACTGGCAAGGTCACCCTCGAACGCGTCTACGCCGTCACAAACCTCACGGCCGATCAGGCAGAGGCCGCCGAAATCGCGCACCGCGTGCGCCGGCACTGGGCCATCGAGAACCAGCTCCACCACGTGCGTGACACCGCCTGGACCGAGGACGCCTCCCGCGTACATACCGGCTCCGCGCCTCGGGCCATGGCCGGCCTGCGCAACCTCGCCATCGGAGCCCTCCGCCTCACCGGACACACCGGCATCGCTTCTGCCCTCTGCCACCACGGGCGCAACGCCACCCGCCCCCTGGCCACCTTCGGCATCACGTGATCAAACCGGAGAGATCGCTTGAACGACGCCGCCCTGGCGACCGGGGTACCTCTCTGATCGCCCCTCCGCCCTGCGGCCGCACTCGCGACGGCGGGATCAGCGGCTCCGTGATCTCCCACAGTCCATCCGGAACAATCCAACTCCCCGTACCTCGCCCCACGAACGGCCCAACGACCGCCTCACCACATAGGACACGGTCTAAACGCGGAACGGCTCACTCACGTGGATGACGATGACGTCAAGCCGCGTCACGAGCTTGCCGGCGAACCACTTTGCCCCACATAGACAGATCGGTAGCCTTCCGCCTGCAGAGCAAACATTTTGGCATATGCGCCTCCGAGAGCAATTAGCACCTCGTGGGAACCAGACTCGACTATGCGCCCTCCATCGAATACGTAGATGGTGTCACAATCGACAACGCTAGCCAGCCTATGGGAAATCAAGACGGTAATTTGATCTTCGCGCAAACGTCCACGAAGGACTGCCTCGTAGACGTCATGCTCCGAGGGGGGGTCCATACTAGCGGTCGGTTCGTCGAGGAGCAGCAGGGGTGCATTCTTGTACAGCCCACGTGCAACCGCTAGCTTTGCCCATTGCCCTCCCGACAATTGCTGACCGCCCTTAAAGCGTTTGGACAGCAACGTCTCCCACTTATACGGCAAGGAGGCAATTACATCGTCAGCTTTGGAGGCGTGGACTGCGGCCAAGGCACGCTCTTGGTCTACTTGCGTAAGCGTTCCGGTCGCGGCAACGACATTTGACAAGGCGCTGAACGGAAAGCGCATCGGCTCCTGAAATACGCAGGCTACCTGACGATACAATGAAGAGGATTCCATATCGCGGACGTTGACTCCGTCCCAGCGAACGCTTCCTCGCTGAGGCTCGTACAGTCCCGCCAACAATTTGGCACAGGTTGACTTTCCAGATCCATTAAGACCAACGAAAGCAACCCTCTGCCCCGCCAGCAAAGATATGGAAATCCCCTCTAGGGCTGAAATTTCCTTTCCTGGGTAAGTGAAGGACACATCCTCCATTACGATACTGTGTACCTTTGAAGGTGCCTTTTGCCCCGCTTGAATGGGCAACCGTCGCCTGCTGCGCTCTTGGATCGACAGGAGATCCGACACCCATAGCGCATGCTCGTAGACCACATGCGCCACCCCGACAAGTCGAGTTAGTGAAACCTGCCCAGACTGGATGGCGAGGACTGCGCCGGCGCCGGCCGACAGAGGCAACCACCCAGCAATTAGCATGCAGGCCAATGCAGCATAGATGATGCCTGTACCAAGACCGCCGAGCGCTCGTCCTGTCAAATTGACCAACGCCTCGCGCACTCCAAGCCGGATGTCCTCATTGGCAATATCATGCGTTAGCCGTCCATGCTCTTCCAGTAGTGCTCCTTGCACCGTGTTCGAACGCAATTCTGCGGCCGCATCAACGTCAAGTAGAAGCCATGAAAAAACTCGCACTCGCCGCTGCAGAGCATTCCAGCGCTTGACAGAAGTGAATCGAGACCGCGCATTGTAGACAGCCGAAGCACCCACTGGCAGAGCCGAAAGAAGAAGCAATGGCAGTAGTGCTGGATGTAGAGCACTGAGCACGCCGGAAGTTCCGACAAGCGCAAGCGCGGCAGAAACAAGCGAGACCACCTGACCCACTATCTGCTGCGCATAATTCAGCCCGCGTGAATTTGCGCGATGAACTTCGTCGTGCCAATCGGCATCCTCTACTGCCTCGAGTCGCACATTTGCCGTCAAGTAGAGGAAATCAGATTCCAGGGCAGTGCGAATTTTCGGCATGATGCGCGCCTGGGCGATCGAGACGAAAGTCTCCAACACGGCCCGGGCAGTGAACAAACCGACTACATAAATCAGCTGTGGCAAGGCCGACCGCACGGCTTCAGGGGAAGGTCCCTGAGTGAAGAGTTGCTGAAGAACCGCAACTCCGACAATGAACGTAAAAGCGTTCATTGCGGCTGCAAGTATTTGGCATACGACGATGCAGAAGGTTGAACGACGATCCGCCCGCCAGGCGAGTCGACCAACCAATGCGGTTATACGAGGCAACCCGACAAGCACCTGCCTAACAGATGCCTTGGCTGCGGCACCGTCGTGAACCGACCAGTACGCCTCCTGTACTTCGTCGGCTAGATCGTCTCCCTGAGGCCCAGCAGTCACGGTGGCGGGCGGTGGAGGCAGAGGATGCGGAAGCGAAGAATGGGAAATTCCGGTTGCCGTATATTCGATTTCGGACACGTTGAAATTCCTACGATGAGAGGCTTCAGATGACCAGAGTGCGAGGGTCCGTAGTGTGGCCGCTACATCTCGCGATATTGAGTTACGGTAAACGAACTCGTAGTCACCTGAAAAAGATTGGGTTTGCATCACGGACTACCTTTGACGCCCAGTAAGTGAGCGGGCTACTCACGCAAGCAAGAGGGCCGAGTTCCAACTATTTTTGGAACTGCTGCCCCGGAGGTAGGAGTGAATCGCCAGGGCTGTTCCTGCTGCCCCTTCTGAGAACCCGGCCCGATTCTGTGCGAATTGGCTTGAACCAGGAAGAGAGAACCCGAATGGCGCCTCAGGGCGATATTGCTGAACAATCTCGCCGGCCATCTGATGCAATCGATTCTCGAAATATGGATCGCGGGTGTCATCAACCATGAGTTGAGTGGAGTGCAGCAACCCTGCCCGCCCGTGGCACAGTCCCGTATCATCTAGGGGTGTGTCATTTACGGACTCGTCGCGGATCAGTGCTGCACGGAATGCGGACATACCCAATCTTGTGTACTGGGACGAGTCAAAAGCTTTTCCAGCCAAGTACAGTGTCCGAGCAATCCCTGGCGATCCCCAGCACCAGCTGTGCAGAGGAGTGGGTACGCGTTCAAGACGTTGCTTGATTTGCTCCGATAGAGTAATTGAAGCGGGCCAATATGGTCCGGCAGAGTCATCCTGCTGCCAAGAAACTAGCCAATCGGCCATTCGAGTCGCAGCTTCTGCGATTCCTTGTACGACAACGCCGCCAAGCTGTGCGATAGAAAGCAGTGCCAGAGGTCCCGCGACTCCGTGAGCCATACCAAACGCAAGATGCCCCTCACAGTTCTCGGGCGCGTGGATACCTGGCGCTCCGTTTACTGCCCAGCCGGGCACATAGCTATCTTCGATCTGGATCACAGAACTGAATCGAACAAAATATTGCAAGATTTCTTCAAGCTGTGCACGATGTCGGGGCGTTCGGGACAGGAGATAGCGTCCAAGCCCCGAAAGACCGCTGATTATATCGAAGCGACTGCTTGCTGTGGCCAATGACCCGGTTTTGAGCCGTTCTGCCTCTGATAGAAGTAGCATTTTAGATCTGGCTACCACGTAATTGTCCAACTGTTTCAGCAAGTTCGCGTAATCATTCTCATCCTGCACTGCGGAATGAACAGCAAAGGCTAGCGCCGCAGGTCCGATGTGCAATCCACTCCGGACTTTTCTGTGATCTGAAAGGAAAGGAGCAGAAGCACTTATGTAAGTGTGGGCGTGTTCACGGGACGCGGGGTTGTTGAGGCCGAGCTCCGCGTGCAGCACAGCAATTCCTGGGAAGCCTTCAGCAAGAGAAAGCGGCTCCCAAGGAGAGTGAGGTGGAATACCATCGAGCTTGTCGGTGTTATCTGGGGAAGTCGCAATATACGCAACCTGTTTGGGTTCTCGCAGCCGCTCTGCGACTTCGGTAACGATCTCGAGCATTGCCGGAATTTCGTTATGTGCAACTGACGTAGACAGCGATTTATCGGCGAAGGTATTTGACGCACTGTTCGATCCGGTAGTGGCGTCTGTCACTCGCTGAATCGCTTTCTATTGCGGGCTGCTTGGGCAACGCCGCTGGCTACGGCGACACTGTAATTTTCGACCACGCTGTCAATCCCGATCAGACGGTTGTGGTGCATGTGAAGAAGTGCAGACTTGACCACACTTATTGGTGGTGATTCTAGCCCCTGGGTGCCGGCACTCTCCAGTTTGTCCCGATATTGAACGAGTGCCGCGGCACGACCAGGCCAGGATTTCATGATTTCCTCCCCGCCTGAAATGCCGCGCAACGCAATCCAGTCATTTTCGGGATCTGCCAGCCGCATGGCATCGCGACGGTACTTCCGAAATACGCCACGGTCCTCCTCGGTGAGAGACTTATTGAGGAGCCAGGCTGAGTTGTTTGCAACCTGCTGACCACCTGTCTCTAGGTGGTGCATAATATCAGTGAAGTTGAGTGCCGCTAGGAGCACCGAATCGATATCGGTCAGCGTCGTCCGCAACCGCAACTGCTCGATTACTGATTCACTGTCTTTTTGGAATACCCTCTCTGCCAGAACAAGCGCATCGCGACCACCGTACCGCTCGATTTCGGGATCGTAGACGTCCAGCACCAAATGGCTCGCAAGTGCTTGCGCCCGCAGCTTTGCCGCCCACGTACCCAAACGAGGGATGATCTCATTAGCTTCGGATGGTGACCTCACGTTAAAACGAAGCCGTAGATGGGGGGCCGGATCTCTGTAGCGAACGAAAAACCAACGATCGATCGCAGGACCCAATTCCTTCAAGAACTGCGGAAGGTGATCGGTGAGAATCTCATTCTGCTGTTCGGAGGAACCATACAGCTTACCGTATACCCACTCACTACCAAGCGGATACGGTCCATCGCATGATGCGGGCCGAGGTAGCAACGCCTGCCTTCCGACGTTGCTACTCCTTGCTGAGTTAGAAACGGGAGTCAATGACAGCGGGAAAACAATTTCGTTGTGTCGTGGTCCGTCCGAACCCATCAGCCAACTTGAATCCGATCCGTGACCAGGAATCTCGCAGATTTCGATCGTCTCATTTTTCCGGATCTGCTGGCGGAACATGCGAGCATGTTGAGCGTTTGTGAGGTTGAGGTGCAGACGTTGGTCATTTTTCGTGATTGCGACCGTGTCTGGCACATGCCAAATCATCCTCCATTTTTCGAGCATTGCGTGCCACTCATGATCCGTCAGCTTGTCATCCGTAAAGAATGAGGCCGTGCCACGCCATCGAGCAGGAGACAGAATCGCGCGACCGTAGCGCACTCGAGGGAGATAGGGCATTGCAGCAAGTGCGCCCCAATTCCATGGCTCCCAGGAACGACGGCCCGTAAGGTACATGTCCCGGAGGAATCGAGCAATTGGAGGTACGTTCGAGCGAGCGTTCAGCATGTTAAAAACTACAGGAACGATCTCGCGCCTGTGACTGATACTGATGAGAACAAGTCGTTCTGGCGTCGCGGTGACCGCCAGATCATCGAGCGGAATAACAGCAGGATCGGTACGGTCTTCGAATGAGCCGATCATAATTCGATGGTCAAGCCATTGAGGACTTTGGGTCAGATTATGCCCCCGAGCGGACGAACCATGAAAGCACAGCTGAGCTTGCAGCGGGCCCTGCGTATCGGAGCCTGCGGTCGTGAAGGGGACTTCCATGTCAGAAGAAAGCAGGTGGCCGAAGCGTCCAAACATGGCGCCGGCGAGCCTGGACCCACTCGCTGGCGAAAGCCAAAGACGAAATTCTCCAGCGTCTACAGCGTCTATCGATGGAGCAATCAAGCTTCCGCATATCTCCATGGATGCTGCCGGAGGTAGCTTCGAAACCGAAGCGACCTTATCGATTATGTCGTCGTCCAGTACGATCTCGTCCGCCATGTCCGCAACGCATCGCATTAGCAACTCTGCGAGAACCGCATCGCGCTGTGGGCTGCTTACCGGCGGTCGGGGTTCTCTTGAGCTTCTGTATTCCTTGGGCGCCCCCAAGCCAATGTTAGGATCGAGCAGTTCCCTCAGACCTATAGAGCGCCGAAGTCCGTAACGTTCAATAAATTTCGTGTGATACTCCTGCAATGGAGTCACATGTTCCTCTAGCGACAACTTCCACAAGGCTCGTGCTGCGCGCTCGGCTTCCTTAGAAACAGATTTAGCTAGCACGATTTTCGTGTCGAGCGCGAGATCTACTTGCACCAGTGCGTCCGTGTCGTACAGGGACCGCATCTGTTCGGTAACCGATTTCCATGCCGTCTCGCCTTGCCCTATTGGCTGAGAAGAATAGGCACGCAGCCCTTGCTGAATTGACAACATCGCTTCAAGATCGGAAAAGTCGGGAACTGTTCGTAGCCGACCTATAACGTCTCCAAGTGGGTCGGGTGAAAATGGAGAAGGTCGAAGATCGACCAATAGTATGCCGACTTCAATAAGTTGAGTGACCAGGGATTCAACCACTTCGCGCTGAGCGTGTGGGAATTTTTCCATTAGCTGGTCACGTAGCCGCAAGCCACTGACAGGGTTTCTCGCACTCTGTATCGCAAAACGTACTGGTGCTGTATTTCGTACGGTCTTTTCCCTGCCTTGCAGAGACCTTTCCAGAATGCCTTCTGTATCAGGGACATAAGGCATTACCAGGCGGTCCCCCCGGGCGTAGTGCAGATCGTTGACAGTGACCTGCATCCGCTTCCAGATATTCGGTTGGCGTTCCCAACGCGCGAGCAGAGGAATCAGCCAAGACATGTCAGGGCGAACTGCCTTGCGGTCCTTTTGGCCAAATTCAACTATGGTGGCTTCGCCAAGATTGGCTGCTGTCACTCCGGCCATCAGGCCGAATGGTGTGGGGCGGGTCGACATGCGGATGAGGTATCTACTCACCGCGTCCGAAATTTTGCGTAGCCGTGCGTCGCTCACGGCTTCCCCGGCTGCTATTCGATCAACTGCGCTTGCTAGAGAAGGACTGGAAACCTCAAGAGCTTCGCGAATTCGAGAATCGATAGCAGCAAATCGGATGGTTTCCCGTTGCTCCACAAGGTCGCGAAAACGTGCGTCCCCTTGAGCCTTGCGCGAAGCCATTTCTGCTACTTGCGCGGGGAGCGTGGGTAGCCTCACGAGAGCCACAGGCTCGCATGTATAAGCCATCTCCGCATTCTCCACGCTTTGCATTGCCAACCCTCTACGGTTCATTGAGCGGGCCGTGTCACCCGAATCCATGGGTGACACGGCCCGTTAATTTGCTAGATTACTTGCCCGGGATCTGGACGCAGCGCTCGAAGACCGAGGTGGGGACAACCTCTTCGATCTCAACGTCATCCGAAGCCGCACAAACAACCTGAATGTCGAGGTCGAACTCGCTCATTTCAATCCAATCTCTGTATGGAATTTCTGAATTTGGTTGGCATCGGGTGCCTGCCAGTCCGTCTCGTGGCGAATGCTGTGTACGTTAAGTTTCTTTGGGATTCTTAACGATTCGTTCCCACGAGACACTGCATAGGTTAGCGCAGGTGCGTCGATCACTTGCGCGACCTCGTTGCATGCACTAACAAACACAACGTCGAAGGATGCTACCCGTTGCTGGATCGATGCAAATAGAATTTACGTGCCAGATTGGCATTGAGCCTGTTCAGCGGGGCCACCGATCGGGTGACGGTCAGATGGTCGGCGACCCGTGCAGAACGGACGAGGATCCCCGGCTGAGCGAGATGTCTGACGTCTCAACTCTTCAGCCGGGGAGCTGACGCTCGGAGGGGGGCTTGTTGGTGTACGGGCTGACGGCTGACCTGGTGTGTTGCTGTTTGGCTGAGAAGCCGTTTCTCTATCGATCATGGTGAGCATCGGTTCGAGTGTGGTGACTCGGTCGGGTGGTCTTCCGCATGTCCGGGCATGGGGGTAGGGCCTCCTGCACAGCTCATGGGTGTCGAATCCAAGTGAGCAACAGGAGGCCCTGTGCCGCAGTCTTGCGTTCCGGTAGCGGCAGAGTCTAACTCGCTTCCTCTGTCGTGTGACTGTCTCGCGCACCGGTTCGGGAACGCCGCGGATCGCCCGTACAGGAGGCCGAAGTATCCCTCCGACATGGCGGACGCGGAGTGGGCGGCGGTGCGCGAGCTGTTGCCGGTGCCGGGGTGGATGGAGGGCCGGGGCGGCCGGCCGGAGGGCTACTGCCATCGGCAGATGCTCGACCAATGCCACGAAGTTAAGCGCCCAGCTGCGGTGTCAAGGCATCTGGGAGAGTGATCTTGTAGGTGTTCGGCGCGGTGCGGATGAGTCGGCCGTT
>NZ_JBIVNJ010000095.1:0-8742 GCF_044753585.1 Streptomyces sp. NPDC088354
GTCGCGGGCGTCGGTCTTGGCCTCGCCGGGGTAGAGATCAGCGATTCGCCGCATCGTCAGGCCCGGCAGATAGGCGACACGACAGCCGGCGTCACAAGTCACGGCCCCGGGACAGCCTGCGGACGCTACGACGCAGCCCAGTTCACTCAGCGCTCACGCTGCTTGCCGTACGCCTGCGACGGTGCCGACAAGTTCGAAAGTTCGTCAATCAAGTCATCTAGACCCAAAGATCCCAGCGAGAGCGCAGCCATGTGCCAAGCCTTCAGATCGAAGGAGGAACCTTGTGCCCTGCGGGCTGCATCTCTACCGACAAGCCACGCTCGTTCCCCGAGCTTGTAGCCGATCGCTTGGCCGGGCATACCCAGGTATCGTACGATTTCGCTGTCAATGAAGTCAGCGGACCGGCCTGTATGAGCCTTGATAAATTCCTTCGCAAGCTCCGGCGTCCAGCGCTCTCCCGGATGAAAAGGGGAGTCAGCTGGAATTCTCAACTGCAGGTGCATGCCGATGTCTACGATGACACGGTTTGCACGCATCATCTGTCCGTCCAAATAGCCCATCCGCCACCCGGGATCAGAGTAAAAACCCAGTTCGTCCATGAGTCGTTCTGCGTACAAAGCCCAACCCTCGGTGTTCGCGCTCACCAGCCCCACTGTGGCCTGGTACCGGGACAGGTTCCCGGCGACGTGTACCCACTGGGCAAGCTGCAGGTGATGACCAGGCACACCCTCGTGATACCAGGTGGACACCAGGTCGAAGACGGGGAAACGTCTCTGGCCCATCGTCGGCAGCCAGGTCCGCCCCGGACGCCGGAAGTCTTCGGACGGAGCGGTGTAATACGGTGCCGCTGACCTGCCGGGTGGGGCAATTCGCACTTCCACGCGTCTGATCCGTTCAGCCAGATCGAAGTGCGTACCGTCGAGAGCCTCAATCGCCTCGTTTGTCAGCAGCTGCAGCCACGCCCGCACCTCTTCGACGCCTTCGATCGCCTCTCCGCGCTCCCGGAGATGCCGAAGTACTTCCCACGCGGGGACAACAGGAAGGACATTGGCTGCCTCGGCGACGATGTCATCCCGCAATCGGTGAAATTCCGACCAACCATAGGCATAGGCCTCCTCAAGGTCTACCTCCGTCCCGTTCCATTGCCGGACCCATCGGGCGTATCGTTCGCGACCGACGACATCGGGACAACCCGTGACGGCGGGACCGTAAGTCTCGCGGAGCCAGTCCCGCAGTTCAACGTAGGCCTCCGCTGCCGTCGCAGCAGAGGCGTCCAACTCCCCACGAAGGACCGAAGGGCCTCCGACGACCAACTCCCGGAACCAGCTTGGCCCTTGGCTATCACCCACCCATCTGGTGATCTGGCCGATCACCGATGCGACCTGCTTCGGGCCCGCGGGGAGCCCAGCGCTGAGGCCTTCCGTGAGCGAAGCGCGATAGCCGCGCAGCGCGGCAGGGACAGCCCGCAGGCGAGCAGCCATGTCGACATAGTCGTCCGGCGTTTCGGCCGGCATGAGGGTGAATGCCTCACGGATATTGTGAAGAGGCGATCTGAGGTTACGCACAGCCCGGAGGTGCTCCCGCGCTTCATGAATCTCCAGCTCCGCCGTAAGGCGCTCGCGCAGCAGGCGCGCGCAGCGCCGTTCGGCATCGCTGCAGGCGCCCGGTCGTGTCTCTGCCTCGCCCAATTGCCTCAGAGCGGTACGGGCGACTGCAGCTCTCGCGTCGGCACCAACAGGAGAGAGATCCGGTAGACATCGCACGCCGATGGGTGAGCCCAGTTGGGTGCCGAGAATAGGGTCGAGGTGCAAGAGGCTGTCAACATATTCATCGGCTACGTGACGAGGCAGTTTGTCGTTGCTGGAGCTTGGCATGTCATCCATCGTCGCCTACTGGAGCACCTTCAGCCACGCACGGTCGGTTAACCTCAGGAAGCATGGCACGCATGAACCACCGAAAGGCCCTCTCGTTCCATTTCAGCGAAGGCGAACTCCGAGATCACCACACTGACCGCGCCTACTTCCCGTGCAACGTTACGAACGCCGGCACGGCGCGATCCGTCGGCTGACGCCATCGCAGGGATGCTGACGTCGGTGTGGGCGCGAATTGAGGACGTCAATTTGGGCTGGCCCTGAAGGACCAAGCTTGCAAGCAGGACGCGACCGGCCGCCGCGTGACCTCCCGCATCCCAGCTACCCATCAGAGGCGGTGGCTGGGACGCATGACTCATGCCCCGCAATCCACGCACCCTCGCCCCTGCGGGCGATGTTGCGGGAACCATTCAGGTCAACGTGCACAACGACGCCGCACGACCTGCACTGGAATCGAGCCTGCCAAGCCCGATTTTTCTTGTCTCTGCAGTCGCATACGGAGCATGTCCACCGCGTCTACGCCGCGGCGACGTGCACCAGGGGCACGCCGACACGGCGCGCCTTGTACTCCAGGAACTGTCCGATTCGGACGAATGACTAGCCGTGCGTTCAACTGATCCGCGCTGCACGCAAAACGGACACCCTAGAGCCGACCGACAGGGCTCCAGATGGACGCGGTACCCGACATCCTACCAGGTCAGGCAGCGCTCATCGTACGACTGAGCAGCCGCCGGCCGGAACCCAATCGGCTTCGATTCCGCCTCCCTCGGCGCTTCGAAGCCAGCTTCCCCAAATTCCCGACCCTGATGTTCGCATGCAGAGCCGAGTACGCATCACGAACCTTCCTGATCACCTGCTGTGCAGCCCAGACACCCAAGCCCTCTGCTTTGCGTTCGGCGTAGGCGTCCTTCCACAGCCCTTACTCCCGGGGTACACCACGGTCAAGAGATGCCTGCGACACCCAGTTCGCAGCGTCATCGCATGCGCGCAGGATTGGACGCAACGCGGCCACCTGTTCGACGGTCGGCAACACCTTCACCTGCACGACAATCCTCACGCGACGAACCGTACATCTCGGCACTGACAACTGGGCTTCTGCAGACTACGGTGCCACCACGCCCGCATTCTGGCATTGGCAATCAGCTCAAACCAGCAGTAGACAAGGGCAGTGCGACGGCACAACTGCACGGCGCCACAGGTCAGAACTCGATTCCTCCCCGGCTACAGGCCCGGGGGTCCTTGCCGGAATCCACTGCACTTCGCCCAGGGTCGGGCGATGGGCCAGGGCGAGGGCAGCGATCCGTTCCTCCGCACACCGGGCTCGCCCTGGTCGCTATCGACCCCGCCTACACCTCAAGATAGAGACGGTAGCACTGGCTCAAAACACATGAGAACGACCGTGCCGTCGACCACCAGGTCGACGGCACGGCAGACACATTCCACGAGCCTTCCCTCCACAGCACAGCAGCTGTGGTGATCGGACAACGCGCCCTCGGCTATCCGGCATGGCGGCAGACCGGTGTGCCTGCCGCCTCCGGACGATCAGGAAGCAAAGAGCTACCAACCGGGCTGACCGGAGCAGGCCCGCCCGGCCGCATCCAACTCACCACGCCCAGGTACTCGAAGACAGTTCGCGGCGTCGACGTGTCAAGGACGACACGTTTCGGAGACGGTACGTGTTCGAAGCTGCCTGGCCAGCAAGCCGCACCGGGTCTAGGTAACCGGCCCGTCTCGCAGCTCGAGCAGGAACTGCCAGACCAGGACGCTCAGCACGAGATTCAGCAGCCCCTCCTCACCCAGACCGATGAGGGAGTACTTCAGCTGGGTCACTGCCTCATTCGTATCGGCTCGAACGGTGAAACGGCTGGATTCACCTCCCTCGTCACCGAATGTCTGCTCCTGGAATGCGTAGGCGGCATCGATCAGCTTGGTCAGAACGTCCTCACTGCTTACATCGACCGTCGTCAGAACGTATAGCCCCGCATCCACGTAGGCACTGGCCGCCAGTTTCCACGACGGCAGGCTCGCGGCATCCCGCGCAAGCTGACTGTTGATCTGCTCTCGGATGCGCGGATGTAGCCGGACAGCGCGACCAGTCGTCTTTATCCTTTTCAGCTTGGCTGCCGCATTGGCATCGAGGAGTCGCTTGTATGCAGGTGGCTTGTCCAGAAGTTCATTCTGACGGCGGGGGTTGAGGGACAACGCGGCTGAAGGCTGCTGGCCCCGGCGCGAGCCCACAACGAGGGACCTCGACGGGGCTGGCGGCGCAGGCAGCGCGGCCAGCGACTCCGGAGACATCGGCGCGTCCATGAGCGGGGCGGGCTGTGCAAGCGCATCGTGTGCCGCCATTCCGGCGGCCGAAGACCGGCCCCCATCGTGGCGCTCCTGCACACTGGAAGAAGCCTGGCTGGCTGGCTGCGTGCCGTGCTCCGCGATCCTGCTGGTGTCCGAAGCCGGCTGGGCCGCCTTTGTGTGAGCTGACACCGCGAACTCTGCCGGCTCGCTTCTGGGCGTAGCTGCGCTCGCGGTGCCGACGTCAATTACTGTGCCCGCACGGGGATGCGGGGCTGCATGCCCAGGCTCAGCGGCGTTGCCGACGGGCGGAGCCTGATACGGAGGCTGCCTGTTGTCCTGCGGCGGCCAGGACTCGGCAGGCGCTACGTCGACCAGGGCGACGGGTTCCGGTGCCGCAGGCGCGTGAGTTGCGTGCGGTGCCTCCTCGGCAGCCGTGCTCGTCTGGGTGCGGTCTACGTCCGAGGCCGCTTCCTGGCGGGGCACAAACTGTGGGGGTTCGCTGGCGAGCTTGCTCGCCTCCTCAACGGGGGCGGGGCTGTTTTTCGGTTGCGGGACCGTAGTTGGACTCTGATTGCCGGCCATTGAGGCTACAAAGCTCTGCTCGGCAGCTGCCGTACCCGCATTCACGGCACGGGCTGCGAATCCAGGAGGTGGCCCAACGCGCCGCGAGGCAGCCTTCTTGGCGGGCTTCTTCTTCGGTGACTCGGTCATGCGAGCGACGCTTCCGGCGTATTCCGGTGCTCGTTGATTCGCGCAAAGACCTCCTGCGCGAAGGTGCTGTACTCCTCCGCGAGTGGCCTATTGGGGTAGAGCAGCACTGCAGGACGACCCGTGGCGTATGCGGAAGAGATGAGCTCACTCGCTCGGATGGCCGTATCGAAGAGGTGATAGCTGTCGCTGTCAGTGGCCTGCTCGGGGAGCGCGGTGCGCGCCTCCGGGGCAGCGTCCTCGGTCTGCTCGTCGTACTCCTGCTCCCCGGCCTGGCCGCCCAGCAGCGTGCGCATGTGTCGTTCCTGCGCTGACTCTTTCCGGGGGGTCTCGTTGAGGAGCGTTCCCATGAACACCGGACGGCACGTGTTGCGGGTGCTCTGTGGCACCTTTTCGGTCTGGCCGCGGAGCGCGACGATCCCGCTGAACGAGGCGTACTTGCTCTCAGCGACGCCGATGACATAGTCCGAAGCAGCCAGCGCAAGCGCGTTGAGCTGGTTAGTCGTGGGAGGTGTGTCAATCAGTACGTAGTCGTAGTCGCGGAGACATGTCGAGATGAAGCGACGGAGAAGCGTCGTCGCCTCTACCGCCTTTTCGGCGTCGCGTCGGGACCCAGTCACCCAGTCCGAAAGCTCGTCCATGCTCTCCGTGTTGGTTCCGATGACGGCGAGAGAGCCACTCCCCTCTGCCTCCGCCACCATCTCGGAACGGTCGACGAGGAATCCACTGAGGTCGGTCAGCTGACCGAGACGGAAGAGCGTCAAGGCAGCACAGATGGTCCTCCCGTTCGGAAGTACATCCAGCCCGAGACCCGTACCAGACTGGCCCTGGGGGTCGAAGTCGATGATGCAGACCCGTGCTCCCCACAACGCCAGCTGGGCGCCGAGATTCAGCGTTGTCGTGGTCTTGCCGACGCCTCCCTTCTGGCTTGAGCACGCGAGTGTCGTTGTGTTGGGCATGACTCGTCCCTCTCTGCGGATCGACGGTTTGCGCGGTGACCCGAGCTGCTGGTGGGGCCACTGTAGCGGACGCAGGCTCGGTATCGAGCGACATCCACCGGTGACTTGGAAGGGTGGAACGCAGGGATCACGTCACGTCGGACACAAGATCAAACCGAACGCTTGCGGTGCAAGCGTTCGGTCGCGCACGCGAACGACTTCCAAAAAAGAGAAAGCAGCAACGCGAGCCGAACTTCCTTGGATCGCCAACAAATAGTGTTTTGCTGGACGTTGTCGGCACCTCAGCTTTAAACCTCCAACCTATTTCGCAAACTAAACGGGATTCATTTATTGCAACGCACGCCTTTGCTTTGACATTAGGTCGCCGGTTTTTTCGCGAACTACTACCTTAACTTCACCTCATTCGCGGCGAACAAGACGGTATTTACTGCCCCCATGACGGCCTTCCTCGGAGTGAGTCGTGGTGCAAGCCGTGGCGACAGTCGTGGTGTGAGATGTGGTTGTAGCTGTGGCGACAGTTGTGGTGCAAGCTGTGGTGCAGGTTGTGCATTTGTGAATCAGCAGCTCAGAGCATGTTTTTTGCAACTTGTTGACTTTTCTGTCAACGGCCGTACGGGGGAGCGGAGCGCCTGGTGTCACGTCAAATGCCATGTCTCACGGAGTCAGAGCGCTAGTTGCAAGCCGGTCATGGACACTCATCAGACAGCCCATCAGAACTCAATTGGTCGCCGTTCCTTATGTAGGGGCCTCGGGACTCAGTCGAGGACCCTCTGCATAAGGCGGCGACCAAGAACCCTGGCCTCCTGTGCCGCCGACGGCCCCTCAAAGCCGTGCCGTTACCCCGATCCAAAGTCGCCCCCTGTTGGAAAGGGGCATCCCACTTCGTGACAGTGGATTGCAGCCCCAGTCCCGTGGCTTCCCGGGTCGCTGCCGTCGCGCGGCGAATACCCTCACCATTCACCCCGGCAGCGTGACCGTCCACGCTGCCACGACCGGCGGGCCCATGCGGCGAGGAGGACGCGTTTGCGCAGGAGGTCGAAGGCGGCGGGCCGAACATCTAGCGCTTGATCATCTTGATCTTGTTGCTGTGGCCCTCGACGGGTCCGGAGCTGTAACTGAGGGTCAGGCCGACGACGACCGCATCGAGGTCCTGCATGAGATCGTTGGCGAAGCTGCGAAGGGCCGGAACCTGGTCCTGCTGGACACGTGTGATCAGCCCTTAAGCTCTCGTCTGCGGCGGTCGCCCATCAGCTCGGCAAAGGCCCTGACGTCCTCCGTGGTGGTGGCCGCACCGAGATCTGGGCAAGGATCTCCATAGGCTGCTGGGCGTATTCGTCGCGGAGGCAATAGGGATGCCGGGTGATCCAGCTTGTCACGTCCCTGACAGAAAGCTTGCGTCGCGGAGGGCTCTGAACTCGCTGGCCTGGCGGGCCGGCGCCCGGCTCGCGGACGTCCTGCACATCCCGATCAGCCGAACTACCTTGCTCAACGTGGTGATGGCGAAGCCCGATCCGTCCCGGCCCGCACTGCGTGTGCTCGGCGTCGATAACTTCGCCACCCCCCGCGGCCGACGCTACAGGACCGTGCTCGTCGACCTCGGGACGCACCGTGTCGTAAATTTCCTGCCCGGCCGCGGGAAAACGAGGCAGCGCGGGCCGGAGCATCCCAAGTCCGTCAGGTCGCGGACGCTTGGCACCTGTAGGACAACCTGACCCACACGGTCGAACGCACCGTGGTCACCGGCCCGTCCTGCCGGACACCGGCGGCGCCCCAGCAGGCCGACGCCGCGCGCACGAAGGCACCCCCTGACCCCGTTTCCGGCCCCGACACCGGCGCCGAAAACGGGTGGTCACCCGCACGCGGGAGCGATATCGGGCCGTCCAGGACCTGCTTGCCCAGGGATGGACGATCAGCACCATCGGACGCGAACTCGGACTGGCCCGACACACCGCCCGCCACTACGCACGCTGCGAGAACCCCGAAGCCGTAGCCGACCGCACCACCCGGCTGGACGCCTGGCGGCCCAACCTGATCAACCGCTGGAACCAGGGCTGCACCAACGCTTCCGCGAGATCCAGGCACACACCGCAAGCCGTGCGCCGCTTCCTCGTCCTCTGCGTGACACCGCGAAGGTCGCACCTGCGCCGCCGCCAAATCCGCAGGACCTCACCCGCTGGATCACCCGCCACTCCCGACGCTTACGAGCCGAGGAAGAAACAACTCGAACATGACTTAGCGTCATCGCTGCACGAAAATCTTGGCTGAGCCGATCGAGAAGCCGGCCTCGTCCTGGAAGACCAGCCAGGCCCCGAGCGGCGCCGCGGTACCTCGGCTCTTGCGGCCCCTCTCTTTGATCCACCCGGTCACCCGGTCCTCGTCAGGCTCCAGTGCCCGCAGAGCGGCGGGGACCTGGTGGCGCCCGCTGTTGCGCCGCAACATCAAGGCGATACCCGAGAGTCAGGGCTCTTGTGGAACCGGCAGCCGATCAGCGTCCTGATCCGGGACAGCCTCCACGTCTGGTACCGCCGCTACCAGGCCGAGGGCATGGACGGCCTACGCACTCGCTCTAAGACCCTAAAGACCTATCCGAACGTCTCCCATGTCGGGGTAGTCGGAGAGATCATCTATCTGCCGGAGAACCACCACTTCGAGCCTCAGAAGATCGCGATGTACCCCGAGCGGGACCACGACGTCACCATCAGTAAGTCGGGCGTCCGGCGCATCCTCAACCGACTGAACATGGGCCCCCGCCCGCCTGGTCGACAACCCATCTACTAGACGAGTAAGTCCTATGTGCTGGGCCGACGATCAGGTATGAACAGAGGGTGTTCAAGATCATGTTGTGACGCAAGACCTGAACACCCTCTTGACCGCACTGTACGTGAAGATCGACGACGAGCTGGGAGGAC
>NZ_JBIVNJ010000096.1:0-8356 GCF_044753585.1 Streptomyces sp. NPDC088354
TGCCGTTGCCGGAGGACTGACGGGTCGTGACCACATCGCCGGTGATCAGTGTGACGGTGTGGGTGCCGGGCGGCACGTTGTTCCGTGCCGGGGTGACGGCGGAGGAGGCGGATTCTGGGGAATCAGGGGACGCGGTGGCGGGATGTGCCAGGGAGAGAACGGCGGCGCCGGCGACGGCGAGCACGCTCCAGCGTCTCGGTGATGATCTCAAGGGACGTTCCTTGCGGTACTTCCAGGGGGCGCCCTGGCGAACTGGTTATTGCCACTAAACAGAATCGAATGGATATGCTCCGAGTAAACCCCCAGGCAAATGCGGAACCTTCGACTGAACCACTCCCCGATGCTATATTCGTCCTGCTGACCGGGCGGCAGCTCTGCGCCGATCAAACTGATCCGGATGACAAGTTGGATTGCGTCAGAAGTGCGAAAGCAATCGCGGGCGAGGCGCCATCGTCTCAGTACACCACGGTAGTTCCTGGACAGAATACGGCTGCCGCCATGGCAGCCACCCTGACACGGGCGGTGACGGCCTGCCTGGCTAAGGAATTGTCAGCGCCGACGTCGAGATCCCATTGCCAGCGTCAGCACGCACTGACGGTGACGGTGACGGGCATTCTGCGAGCAAGGTGAATGAGGGCGCAAGCCGCAATTCAAGCGGCGCCGTTAACATTCCACCGCACGCAATGCCGCTGCAACATCTGCGACCCTTCAGATTCGGAACAACAAACGCTGTACCGATAAATCGCTACGATCGAAATTCCGAGTAGCTGGAGGCAGAGCATTGGGCAGCACAGACGCCAGCCGCATTCCCAGGACATGTCGCGCCCACCACACTGTCGGCGGCTAAGCTCGCCACGGAGAAGGAGATCGCAAATTGAAACTTCACGATATTAACCCCCCTCTCTGCGACCCGGGTATCCGTATCTGGCAAAATTACAGCGCTTCCGCGAGGCGGGATAGAACTCCGGCGCCACGAAAGAGGTCATTCGTGCAATGAGCGCGCCAGGTGGCTCGTGCGGCAATACAGAGAGGTACTGACTCTTTGATCGGGCGGTTACCGATCGGGACAACTACTGGCATAACAGTTATATCGGGGCACGGTCACAACCTTGCAGACCTCTGGAACATCGGCACCTCATAGCACCCAATCCGTTCGAACAGGGCATGCGGCACTCGGAGGTCGCACAGGTGCTGGGGTGACTCGGCCGGCAACCCACCAATGGCAGCGCCGGTCGCGCAAGGGAGACCATGTCCCGCTGCTGTCACAGGGCATAGGCGGCAGTTCGTACCTGAGCACGGAACAGAGGGCGGATCTGGACGGGCTGCTGAAGCAGGACTCGGCAGCGCCCACTGAACACGAACAGCGCTGGACACCAGCGCGGATCGGCCGCCTGATCGAGGAGCGCTTCGATGTGGTGTACGAGATTCGAGCCCGACACCCAGGCGATCGCAGCTCGGCCCGCAGACCCTTGTGGCCCGCTCGTGGAGCGGCATGACCGCCTGACCGACACTGACCGCACTCCAGCGCGGCCCCGCCCACGGCGCACCGGCCCGCCTTCTGGAGCCCAGAGACCTCTCCCGGGCTGTCGCTGGAAGGAGGTGTCGCCGTCCCGGACGGGCTTGCCCACGGGCCCTGCCCAGCAGCAACACTTTGCGGCCGGAGAAGGGCGTTGCTACCTTCGGCGCCCCTGTGCACGCTACGGTGCAGGCCACCCTCCAGACACCGGTGGAAGCTACCCTCCGGGACGGCTGCTGGCAGGGGCGGGAGTCCTCACCCAGACCTTCCTCACGTGCACCTGTGCACGGTTTTCGCGCGCGACTCTGGTCCGGCGGCAGCCCTACTCGGTGGTTGCAGCTTAACGGCGCCTGGCGCGTCCGATCTGCCGCAGGAGCAAGTCGGCGAACTGAATGATCTCAGCCGCCTCGATCGGGTCATCAAAGTCGACGGTGCGATGGCTGGAGGGGTTCTTGAACGCGCCCATGGCGCCGGCGAAGAGCGCCGACGCTGCTTCCTGCTCCCCGCCCTCTGCTCCCGCGTCGGCGAGCGGGCCACCGTCCGCAGACCATGCAGGCAGCGCACGCCACCGTCAAGCTCACGACGGTGACCTCACGGACCCCCTGGATGTGATCTCTGGGAACAGCCACCCTCACGGCTGTGGCTGGACAAGCCTGCCGTGCTGGCCCGCTTGCCCCCGCGCACGCTCGGCTTGCCCGGGTCATGTACGGAAACGGGCCAGCCAGCCGCCGGCCCTGCGGGCGGCTTCGGCAGGGGCTGCCGCCCCTTCCTGCTCGCCGCGTTCGCGTTCGTCCTGCTCGGTCTGGAGCGCGGCGACCCTCGCGTGGCTTTCGCAGTCCTCGCCCAGCGTCGGATATCACCGGGACGTGGCCTTGTGGTAGTTGCGGGCGGCGTCCCAGCGGCCGTCGGGGACCGGCCAGAGGGTCGGCCACACCGGTCGTGCCTCGCCGTCGGTGTCCTTCACCGTGCGGCGGAAGAACCGCCCGTGCCTCTCCAGCTTGTCCACGAGTTCCTCCGCACTCTCGCGGCAGTTGTCGACCTCGATGAACAACAACGGCACCCCGTCCTGCCGGACGGCCAGCACGATGTCGGTCTGGGTGCCGCCTCGGCCCGGCGCGTTCCACGTGCCCGTAGCGGGCAGCGGGACTTCGGTCGCGTAGGAGGCGAGGCTGCCGAGGCCGGCCGGGCAGTCAACGGCGGCCCACGCTGCTGCCAGGGCTTCGGAGAGTTCTCCGGCCAGTAGGGCCAGGTCCGGCTTCGGGCGCAGCAGGGCGATGACGGTCTCGTTGACGGACAGGGCGTGTGCGGCTCCGCTGCTGCCCGCGCCGCGGGCCGGGCTGCCCATCTCCGGCAGCGGGCGGCGTAGTTCGTGGGAAGCGGCCTCCAGGCCCTTGAGAGTCAGGTTGCGCAGGGTCTCGGCACCGTTGGTGGTGCCGCCGTTCTCGGACAGGCCGTGCCTGCGCAGATCCGACAAGGCGCCGGCGTGCGCGGCCGTGCGGGCTGTCTTCTGCTCGGACGGGGTCTTCTTGAGGGTGTGCCGGAACGACAGGGTGCGCGGTGCGGTGATCCGCTGGATCTGATCGGTCGTGGCGACCTTCAACACACCCAGCACATCCAGCACATCGCCCCGCAGATCATTCGACGACCCCGCCGGATTCGCCTTCCGCTTGCCCGCCATCAGCCCCGCCCCCTTCCCGTCGCGGCCGGCCCCAGCCGGACGCCCCACACCTATGGCCCCTGCGGGCCCCGGCCCCCCGGGAGCATCCCGGTCCTGATCTTGCAGACCATCCCGTTGGTAACCTGCCGGCCCTCTACCCTCGGTCGGCCTGCCGCAGCCCGCGATATCAGCAGAGGGAGCAACTCCCGCTCCTGATCGATGAGTTCACGACGATGTATCACGCAATCATGACCCGCCACCGATGATCTTTGAAGACGGGCCCTAGATCAACACTGGGTCGCCATCTGCCACGTCCACTGGAACGAAGTCGCCGCAGCCGCACGGTCATGCACGGCAACTACCGTGACAGGAACCGTAGAAGCTTTTACAAACCTGTCACATAGCCGAAGTGTTCCGTTGGTTAACTGTTTGGCAGTGTGCAGCTGTCAACGCGAAGTGAAGAACCTCACTGGGGTGCTGACCTTCAACTAGGGGCTTGATGCTGGTGGCCGCGTTCGAGGCCGGTTCCGGCGAGGGTGGTGAGGAGGTCTGGGTGTCTGTGTATGCAGTGCAGTACCGCTCGGATTGCCTCATTCAGTTCAGGAATCGAGCCGGATGCCCGGTTCGCGAGCCGTTACTTCGCGTGGACCCAGATCCGTTCGGCGGGGTTCAACTCCAGGACATACGAAGGCAGCTGCGCGACGGCGGGTTGGCTGAGCTGGGCGTGCCGTTTCACGTGTTTACTGATGCGTTTGGAGTAGTTGTCCCACGCGATGACTGCCGGTCCGTCCAAGCGGTGGTGGAGCAGGGCCAAGGACCCCGGGAAGTCAGTCTTTCTGTTGCCGCCCACAGGCGTGTCCACGCAGGACGCCTAGGTTCTTTAACATGTCTGCGGCAGATCCCGGCGACCATGCTCAAGTTGGTGTCGACCCTCCCGCGCGATCGAATTGCGATACTAGGCGCTCAAATGCGAACGAGTGCCCACACCCCGCGACAGTTGCGCGGTCGGCCTCCTCCATGCGATTGGTGCCGTCACTGGCCGGCTGCCTGACGGATTACCCCGCAGCGTCCGCACGACCTTTGAGGGACGCATTCCCTGTTCAAAAGATCGGTCGGCAAGAGGTGCGGACGCTCAAGATCGGCTACGTCTGTCAGCTTGCGGCTTCAACCCTCATACCGCAGTTATACCGAACCTGGCCTGATTGGCAACCGTCCGACAGATCGCTAGTGGGGGTGGGTTCCCGGGATCCGGCCGACTGTGAAAATGTCAAATAATCGGGGTGCAAGTTACGGCTAGGCAACTGCCCTGATCCCGGATCTGATGAAGTTAGCGGGAGTCGGTTTCCGGCGGCGAAATTCCACGGAACTTAACGCTCGGGGCTATTTCTCTTTCCATCAGCCCATTTGCTGCCGATACGTCAGAGGAATGATCACCGCAGGCGAAGTTCATCTAGGGGATCTACAAACGCTGATTCGCATTCATGGAATCTCCATAGTGCGGACATCGTACTCTAACGAATCATATAATTCGAAGAGCTGCGCAGACATCTGGTTGAATGTGTCGACAGCACAAGTAGGGCACAATTCGAACTGGAGGGGAAAATGACCGGGCGTGCTACTCGTTTGAATGTAAGAGACCTTGAGGCTTCCGCCGCTTTGATCGGGTCAAATTCGAGGCAATTGCAACAGCAGTGCGGTCAACTACGGAATCTCACGCTTCCAAGGGATGCATCTTTCGGGGCCGGTCCAAGATCGCAGGAGGCTACCGATGCCTACGAGAAGACACGTAAAGAACTCCTGCGCTTGACTGAAGGAATTTCAAGAAGCCTTCGCCTTCACCAGCACGCTCTCATGAGAGCTGCCTATTACTACGGCAGAACCCAGGAGCGCGCAATCATCTCGATGGCCAAGCAGGCGCAAAGGTGAATGTCAATGAGGCGATTGCGAAATGGCTGGTTTCGATATTCGATGAATTGGGAAATCCGGAGCCGCTCTATGGGCATGCAGATGCCTACATTTCCCACGCGGACGAGTTGGCATCTCTACACGCAGCCATGTCCGCAGATGGCCGTCTCCCTTCATGGGAAGGTGCCGCCAAAGATGAATACGAAAAGGCACGCCAACAGCAGCTGTACGCTATTGAAGAGGCGGCAAAGCAATACCGATCTGTGGGAGAAGCGACTCAGCAGCATGCTAGTAAATCCGATAAAATTGCCATCGAAATAGTCGGAATAGCCCTAGAAATCATAGAACTTCTCGCCGTTGGCGCGATACTAACACGCCTCTTTGCGGGGATAGCGGATTTTTTGTGGATTCGCGTTTTCGGGCTAGTTAAAAGAATTCTTACTCTTTTGTCTCGTTTTCGCGCTGCATTGACTGAATTTTCCCAGTTCCTCAGTAGAGTCGGTGGTCGCATAGGCGAGCTCCTGGGGCAAAACCTGGAAAAACTGCTGGTTGCATACCTCCCAGAATATTCCAGGTCGTTCCTTGGGTTCTACATTGCGAGCGCGGTCCCTCAACTACTTTCCGGACGTTCAGTAAACTGGAAGGACAACGCTTGGCAGACGGCCGTATTTTTCGCCTTCGACATAGGGCTCAATTTAGTCGATGACGTCATCGAAGCCACGAAGTTCGGCATCAGGTTTAAAAATTACATTACAGGAAAAAATAATTCAGGCGAAATTAAGGCAATTGAACCAAACTCTTTGAAATTTGATGATGGTTCGGCATCGCACATCCGTCCTGCGGAAGGAGTCCCCACCAAGGGGCCAACTGCAGAAACCAAGCCAGCACCAGGAGACGGCCCCTCCGTTCCAACGAAGCCCACAACTGCCGATATTTTGGGTGCTGGGCCTAGATCCGCTCGTTATCTTCCGGAGAGCGTAGTCTCAAAATTCAGTAAATTTGAACCAAAGTCTGCTCGCGATTCCCTCTATTCGGGAATTAAGGAAGGAATTAATACCTGCTTGGCGAACGGGATGACAGATGGCGTGGTTCAGCACGTAACCGGCAAGTCTATCTCTGCTGACGGGTTCGCTATAGACACACTGCTTTCCGGTCTTATGGCTGGCGCCCGAACGCACATCTATGGCTGGTCCTCGGCCGGCGAGAAATTCGCCTATAAAAATTCACCCGAAGGGTCACCGGGAACACTAAGGTGGTTGGCTGAAACTCCGAACTCGTGGGCCTATTTCTCTGCCTATATGACCTTGAAGGAAGCCATCAAAAACGGGATGCTTGGAAATTTCACGCCCACAGAGATAGATTCAGGCTGACCTCGCAAGGGAGCCGTGGAAGTCTTCGGCCAGCGGGCAGCCGAGACAGAGCTGGGCAGAGGAGAAGTAGTCGCCAGGTTGACCGTCGTCGCCAAGGCGGCTTCAAGTTCCCCTTAGGTGTGGGCAGGTGAGGCCGGCGTCGTCGTTGCGGGCGTACCAGGTGCGGGTGCATTCTTCGTTACCGGTACGGTCGTCGTCTCCTTGGTCCTCGACGGTGACGGGCATGCCGTAGTCGTCGAAGGTGGTGACGGAGCTGCGGATCGGTTGTCTGGTGGGCGCCGCTGGTGATGCGGGGTGCGGGCGTGGTTAGTGCCGGTCCGCACGTAGAAGTCATCTCAATTGGCTGGTTCGGTAGTCTGCGGGCGTGGGGATCGTTGAGCGGCTGGTGCCGGATGAGTTGTGGGCCTTGTTTCAGCGGGTGGTTCCGCCTGCGCCGACGAGGTCGCAAGGCGGTGGCCGGCGGCGGCACGGGGATCGGGAAGTGCTGGCGGCCATCGTGTTCGTGGTGACGTCGGGCTGCACGTGACAGCAGTTGCCCGCGCCGTCGTTCGGGCCGTCGGGAGCGACCGCGCATCGCCGGTTCACCGAGTGGACCAAGGCCCGGGTGTGGGCGAAGCTGCACCGCCTGGTCCTCGACGAGCTCGGCTCCCGCGGCGAGCTGGACTGGAGCCGGTGCGCGATCGACTCGGTGAACATGCGGGCCCTGAAAGGGGGGAACTGACAGGCCCGAATCCTGTCGACCGGGGCAAGAACGGGTCAAAGATCCACTTGATCACCGAAGGCTCCGGTCTGCCCGTCTCCATCGGGATCTCGGGAGCGAACACCCACGACAGCCAGGCCCTGATTCCCCTGATCCGCGGCATACCTCCGATCCGCTCCCGCCGCGGACCGCGCCGACGCAAGCCCTCCAAGCTCTACGCGGACAAAGCCTACGACTCCACTCACCTGCGACGATGGTTACGGCAACGAGGCATCGCCCACCGCATCGCCCGCAAGGGCATCGAATCCTCCGCACGCCTGGGACGGCATCGCTGGAAGATCGAACGCACCATGGCCTGGCTCGCCGGATGCCGCCGTCTCCACCGCCGCTACGAACACTCAGCCGACCACTTCCTAACCTTCGCCAGCATCGCCTGCACCCTCATCTGCTACCGCAGACTCACCAAATGAGACGACTTCGTAGTACGGGAGTGTCTAATAAACGGCGGATCTGTTGATCATGGAGACGCCAAGTGAGTGAGATGACGATCGAGCACGAGTCCGCGGCTGAGCCGGTCGATGCTGCTGCGTCGGACGAGCAGTTGATCGCGATGCTGGTCGACCGGGCCCGGAGTGAGGGCATGCAGCTGACCGGTGCGGGCGGACTGCTGCAGCAGTTGACCAAGCGGGTTCTGGAGTCCGCCCTGGAGGGCGAGATCACCGACCACCTCGGCTATGACAAGCACGATCCGGCGGGGAAGAACAGCGGCAACAGCCGCAACGGCACCCGGGCGAAGACCGTGCTGACCGACGTCGGGCCGGTCGAGGTCAAGGTGCCCCGGGACGTGGAGGGCAGCTTCGAGCCGCAGATCGTGCGCAAGCGGCAGCGGCGGCTGACGGGCGTGGACGAGATGGTGCTGTCTCTGTCCGCGAAGGGCCTCACCCACGGGGAGATTTCCGCGCACCTGGCCGAGATCTACGGCGCCGAGGTCTCCAAGCAGACCATCTCCACCATCACTGACCAGGTGATGGAGGGCATGGCCGAATGGCAGAACCGTCCGCTTGACCGTATCTATCCCGTTTTGTTCGTGGATGCCATCAACGTGAAGATCAGGGTTCTGTCGACGATCTTGTGATTCGGACGCTTGAGCGGGTCGTGTCAGCTGTTCGCGATCATGCGCGGTGTGCTCTTGTGACGTGCTCTTGGAG
>NZ_JBIVNJ010000097.1:0-8073 GCF_044753585.1 Streptomyces sp. NPDC088354
ATCATGTACACGCCATGACACGAGGACGGAACCGTCCCATCACCCCCGAACGGGCGACACCAGATCATCTGTAATGGGACTTAACGACCTCTCAGAACGTACCCCCCCCGCACCCCGTACCCAGCCATACACCCAGGGACAACAACACCGCCCACACCAAGCCCGTCCCACCCGGTCCCGACCACGCCAACGCCGACAGACCGCCGGCCCCCAGCCCACGCCAGCCAGAAATCCCCGCCCCTCAGGACAGGGAGGACGTCAATCACCCGCCCCCGGACACGGCCGCCGCCCGGATCGCCGACCTCGAAATCCAACGCCTACGCGCCAGTCCCTAGGGGGAGAGCAACCCTTACGGCACACCGGGCTCGTGTCCCGCGCAGGCATCCACAACAGCATGCCCGTGAAGGGAGCCCGGGAGGTGTAATCGCCTTCAGCTGCCTGCGGCTCCAGGGACGAGGCCAGTGCACAGTCGCGCACTGGCCGCTGGTGCCTTTGTCCCTCGTGTCGAATGGTCTCGGGACCGCACGAGTCGGCGAGGATTCGGACGGTGTCAACTCATAGACACCGTCGTGCGCCAGCACCGCCAGCGTCGAACCGATGCGGCTACCGGAAGTCAGGACCACCGACCCCGCAACCACGAGGAGTGCAAACCCGTGAGCGACACCCCCACGAACATCTGGCCGCTGGACGATGCACGACCGGGTGAGGTCATCGTGATCGCCTGGTGGAGCCCACGTGTCGGCGAGAGCGAGACGATCGCCGCTGTGCTCCCCGAATTGATCCGGGGTTCTCGAGTAGAGCCCGGGTGCCTCGGGTACCAGATCTACCGCCCCGACGGTGCCAGCAATGGCGACCTCGTGCTCATCGAGCGCTACGCCGACCAAACGGCACTGGACGCCCACCGTGACAGCGCCCACTTCCGTAGCCTCGTCCTGGAGCGCGTCGTACCCCTGCTTGCGGACCGCCATGCGGTCGTCACCACGGTGCGGTAGGGCTTTCGGCACGGTGCCGCACCGACCTGCTGGACGATCGTGTCCGGTTCGCTTTGCACGCTCTACCGGCGCCGAAGTATTTCCAGAAGACGGTAGTTGGCTTTCGGGCATGCCTTCGTCGTGCAACTGCGAGCGCTGACTTGTCTCCTGAGATGGCACAACGGCCTGAACCGTCTCGGAAGAGGCCCGTCGGATGGGTGCCGCATTCCCTACACGCCTACGTGTGTGCCAGGCCCCCGTCGCTGTTGACGGGGGCCTGGCGGAATGGAGGGTCTCCTCTCGCACTCGACCGCCCGGTGTCGGAGTCAGCCGCGCTGGTACTGGACGGGGGGTGGGCTCCTGGCCGCCCAGTGCTGTGGCCGCGTGGCGGGCCCGGTACTCGCGGATGGAAGCTGCCGATTACGCGACCCGTCTGCCGTCCGGAGCGCACTCGACGAGCATGACACTCCCCGGCTACCGCAAAGCCCTGAACCAGTCGGAACAGCACGAGAAGAACCCGCGCCAGGTTCTCCGCGGATCATGGGTGAGCAGGCAACCGATGAGTGCGGTTGCTGCTCCCACGACGACGACGCTAACGAGCAGTGCAGGGCGACGGCCGAAGCGGTCACCGATGTGGCCGAAGACCACGGTGTCGAGGGGACAGGCAAAGAAGCCGATGGCGAACACAGCGAACATGGACGGCACCCCGGGTCGCCCTGCCGCCACCGAAGAAGAAGCGTCGCGAGCGCCGTGGCCGAGTAGTCGCAGATCGGGTTGTTGTATTGCCCCTGCAGATTGCCGATGCTTGTGGCCACCAGGGCGCGACGGTGCCGCGCGGGCGCAGGGGTTCAATTTCTGCGTCGGCCGTGGCAATCTCCGAAGCGGAGAGTACGACGTGATGCGGGTACTCCTGGCCACCCGACAAGGCACCGTGCACGCCTCCACCACGGTGACCAGCCAGCTCAAAGCCCTGATCGTCTCAGCGCCGGACGACCTCCCCACGGACCTGCGCCACCTGAGTCGGCCGGCGCAGGTCGGGCGATGTCGGCCCCAAAACGGCCGCCGATCCCCGGAGAAGACACAAGAGTGACCTGCTTCGACAACCCGGGGCACGTAAGACATACGCAGGATCGTAAGTCGCTGCATGGGCTGACATCTCTTTGATGGCAGCTGCCCGTTATCCTTATACACTTTCGGTCAAGATTTCCTGAACATCGTCAAGAAACTTTTTATCGACCACGCGACTAGAAGTCACAATGTGAAGCCTATCTTCAAAAGTGGTGATTCCAGAGTTGGCTTCTCCGGCGATGTTCAACAAAAGCATCGGACCCCAGACGGCAGCCGGATAAATTGGCCCGGAACGCGCGAAGTTGAGCACGCCGAGATTACTAACCTGCATTTCGTGTGCAAGCTGCGAGTTCATGAACCCTTCCACCATTTCGCTGCTCGCGCTCGACGGCAAAAAGTGCCGTATCGCCATTGATCCAATGGTTACGCCGACATTCGACCGGGGGATAATTAGTTCTTCATTGAGTGCTCGCGCCTGATCCCAAATGGATGATCCATCCAATGGAGTGGAGCCGGTCCGGGCAGCCGTGATGTAATTCGCAGAGTCCCTCCTTTCACCGATTAGACTGCGGAAATTAATCGGCGTCACTACGCGTACGAAATCTTGACTGCGATGCGCGCTGTATACTTGCGAAAAGGCGGCCACCAGAAGACCCTGAACGGTGGTCTCTTCGGCTCGACAGCGGCTCACGATCTTCGCCGTGAGTTCGGCATCCAACGTGCAGGTGCTGACGTGTGGCGTCTTGTCCACTTCGGGTTCGAAAGCCACCCAGGCAGCCATCTCAGGGCTGGGTGCAGGAAGGTCCGCGAGGATGCTCGCGTCAATTTCAGGAAGAAGCGCTGCTATCAGCTGCTCCTGCGACGGAGGAGTGGGCAGTGCCTTCAACGCGTTGCCGTTAAGGGAGGCTACGATATCTTCCAGAATGAAGATGGCGGACATCCCGTCGGCTATGACATGCGAGAATTGCAAGAGGATCGTCGACCCCTCGCCTCCGCTGACCAGGGTGGCACGCATGAGCGTGGGGGAAGCATTGTCGATCTTGTTGGTGAAGTTTTCCGCAGCCACCGAGTTCCAGTTGCGGTGATCCAGGTGCACCACGCGCAGTTCAACTTCAGGCGCGTGCTCCGGAAACCGAAATTCGGGCCCGATTGCGGCGTCATCCTCGATGCAGGCCCGGAGTAGTGGGTGGCGTCGTTGAGCTGCCTTAAGCGCCGATACAACACGATCGACCGTAATCAATTCCATGAATTCGGCGGCTACCATGAAATTCATTGTATGCCGTTGTTCATACCTGTAGTACATGCGCTCGAATGCGCCGAGCTGACGCGCGGAACTGACGCCTTCTGTCGGGCTGGGTGTATTCTGCATTTGTTTATGACTCCTTCGAGGAAACGAAATGACTCGCCCGTAGACGATAGGCTGGCGGATTCTCGTCAATCCAAAAGCCGCCACGCACCTGCGAAGTACACAGCAAGGCGAGAGTCGGAGGCTTTACAATAGATAGATCGTTCTATCTATTGGGGTAGTTTGCCGTCTGCCCGTGTGGCTGTCAAACGTGATCACTGCTTCGAGTTTTGAGCGGCATCTGACCCGGGCGCTGTGCGCCCCATCCCCCTGTGGAGCCAGCTTCTGCTGCGGGGGTACATGCCGCCGCCGACCGCAGCGACACCCTTTGCCTTGTCACGACCGGAAGGCAGGTGCGCTCGCCGGCGGCGGCCGAGGACGAGGCGACAATGGAGCAGCGCAAGATGGGTTCCGCCGTGCATGAACTGTCGGTCGCTGTTCGTCGTGCAGCAGACATGCAGACGCTGCCGTTGGCAGGCAGCCCAGGGTCTCCGCTGGGGGCTGAGCGGTGTGTGATGGCATGGCCAGCCCAACTCTGGCGACGCCCCCGACGCGTCAGGGCCCGTTTAAAGACCCCGCTCGCTGGTCGCGTCGGTGTGATGGTCGGCACAGAGGTAGCCCGTTGCGAACGACGCTCGAAGTTCTGGCTAACCTCGTACTTTCATGAGGTGAGCTGGCCCCGTGGCTCCAGGGGTAGGGGTCGATCAGAAATACGGAAGTTTCCTTTGACCTGCAGCGTCTCGCATCTGCGTGCCCGTGTCCCGGGGAGACGGTCGGCAGGTGGTCTCGCAAGCCGGTGCTCACCCTGTCGGCGGTCTCTGAACCTGGACCCCTTGGGGGTCGGTGAATCCTGACCCTGTTTGTTGTGGTGTTCACCCAGTGGCCGCGCTTGGTGTGCGGCCGATGTCACGGTCTTTGAGGCGGTAGGAATCTCCTTTCAAGGAGAGCACATCGGCGTGGTGGACGAGACGGTCGATCATGGCGGCGGCGACGGTATCGTCGCCGAAGACCTCGCCCCAGCGTCCGAAGGGCTTGTTGCTGGTAACGATCACCGATGCGCGTTCGTAGCGGCCGGAGATCAGCTGGAAGAACAGGTTCGCGGCCTCGGGCTCGAACGGGATGTAGCCGACCTCGTCGATGACCAGGACCGGGACGCGGGCCAGGCGGAGGAGTTCGTCCTGCAGCTTTCCGGCGGTGTGGGCGGCGGCCAGGCGGTCGACCCACTGGGAGGCGGTGGCGAACGCGACACGGTGTCCGGCCTGACACGCACGCATCCCCAGGGCGATAGCCAGGTGGGTCTTGCCCGTGCCAGGTGGGCCGAGGAAGACCACGTTCTCCTTGCCGGTGATGAAGTCCAGGGTGCCCAGATGCGCCACGGCCTCCCGTTTCAGGCCCCTCAGATGAGCGAAGTCGAACTCCTCCAAGGTCTTGCGGGCCGGGAACCGGGCCGCACGGATGCGGCCCTCGCCGCCGTGTGCTTCACGGGCGGCGACCTCGCGTTGCAGGCAGGCGGCCAGGTACTCCTGATGCGTCCAGGACTCGTCGCGGGCGCGATCGGCAAGGCGATCTGCGGCGTCCAGCAGGGCCGGTGCCTTCAAAGCACGGCTGAGGAACGCCAGCTCGGCGGTGATGTCGCGGGAGGTGGCGGTGTGGGTGGGCATGACTTCAGTCCTCCTGTCCGGCTCCGCCCTCGATCAGCTGGAAGACGCGGTCGTAGGTGGGCAGGTCGGGCTGGGCGACCTCGACCGCGGCGGCCTCGACGGCTGCCAGACGGTGGTGCCGCTGCCGCATCACCTGGGCGGCATCGGTGTGCTCGGTGTCGGTGAGCGTCTGGTGGCGGGCCCAGCAGCGGGCGTGGTCGGCGACCAGGCGCCCGTCCAGATGCGCCCGCACCGTTTCGGTGTCCGCCTCGACCCGCACGATCCGTCCGATCGCGTCCGGGTGGACGGAGTAGTCGCAGGTGTCCAGGCGGATGTAGTGGTCCCGGCCGATCCGCACCGAGGTCTGCCACCAGCGTGGCGGAGAGGTCGGCGGCAGGGCCAGCATCGCCGCCCGGTCGGCTTCCCACCGCTCGGCCGGGCGGGCGTCGAGCGTGCGGTGCACTCTGCGGTTGGCGATCTGCAGCCACGTGGTCAGCTGGATGTTGAAGTCGGCCGGGGAGGTGAACACCCGGCCAGGCAGGAACGATGTCTCCAGATAGCCGTTGGCCCGCTCGACCAGGCCCTTGGCCTCCGGATCCCGCGGCCGGCACAGAATGACCTTGCAGGCCAGCAGCCCGGCCAGAGCGGCGAACTCATGGCCGAACACCGGCTTGCCCTCCCGACGACGTCCGATGGCCGGCTCGTTGTCCCAGACCAGAGCCCGGGGCACCGCGTTCCAGCCGGACAGCAGGTCCCAGTGCCCTGTCACCAGGTCGGCCGCCTGCCGGAGGGCAGCATCCGTGCGGTAATCATCCGCGAGTAGCCGGCCACCATCACCAGCACCGGCGGCCGTCCGGTCTGCCCGAAGCCTAGCGGGATGTCCGCCGGAGGGAACCACAGATCACACTGGGCCAGCTCACCGGGCTGATACGCCGTCCGAGACACCGGATCCGCCGGAAGATAGACCGGCCGCAGTTCCCGCACCCGCCGCTTCAGCACCGACAAGGACCGTTCCCAGCCGATCCGTTCGGCGATCACCGTGGCCGGCATCCGCGGGTACTCGGCCAGCAGCCCACGGATCGCAGGTTCCACCGCGTCCACGATCGAGCCCTTCGGTGCCCGGCGGTACTTCGGCGGATCGTCACTGGCCACAGCCCGCCGCACGGTGTTCCGGGCGATCCCCAGATGCCGCGCGATCCCCTTGATCGACATGCCCTCCGCGCGGTGAAGTCGCCGGATCTCAGCCCAGTCCTCCACACCGATCACCTATTCCACCTGACTCCCATGGAGCCAGACTGATCACTCGATCACGGAAGGGGTCACATTTCATCGACCGATAGGGGGTCACGGTTCACGGAACGGCGACACACCCGATGCTGGATACGATCCGCGAGAGCGGCCTTGACCAGGCGATATCCGAGCATCTGGGGTCCTGGCGTAACCGCGGGCTGTCCACGATCCCGGGAAGATCCTTGTGGACCTTGCTTTGGCGATCCCGCTCAGCGGGACTGCCTAGCGGACCTGTCGATGCTGCGGTCTGATTCGGCGTGTAGTGCACGTGACCTGCGGAATCGAGATGGTCTGAGGACCATCTCGACTTCGCGGTGGTCGATGGCGACGCCCCCTTCTCGGCAAGTTGCAGATCAGCGATGACGCCGCAGGTTTCCAGGATCTGTTGCTGCTGCTGACCGAGCACGGCGACAGTCCAAAAGATCCGATCCCGATCGCGACTTCTCGAGCGTCTGCTGGTGACCTGCCTGCGAGCTACCGGCCGGCGTTTCTATGCGATCAATCCGATGGCGGGGCCCGCTATCGGGACCGGTACGTCGTTCCCGCAAGAAGTCCGGCCATCGCTGTCGTCCTGGTGCACATCCCGCGGACTGATGCTGGACTCCACCGGCTGCTGCCCGAGAACTCCGACCTGGTCAGGGCGATCGCTGTGCTGGCCAGGGCCCAGCAGGACGCGGTCTGGGACCGCACACGCGCCCACAACCGGCTCCGTTCCCACCCGTGTGGGTACTACCCGGCGATCCTTGAAGCGCTCGCCGACAAGTGCGAACGGCTGCTGGCGCGGGAGACACGCGCGATGCTGGCTATCGCTCCACCCCGGTGAGGCCGGCCGCCTCACCCGCAGCCACCTCAAAGCCGCCGCAATACCCGGGCGGATCGCTAACGGCGGATCGACGCCGAGACCGACGGACTGCTGGAGTCTTCCGCTGCACCCAGATCCGTCAGTCCGGCCTGGTCGAATCTGGGATAGGACGCGGAAACGTGCCCACCCCTGCCGTGCGACGTACGGCCCCAGTGGCCGTCCGACAGCTCTAGCCATCCGCCCGCGGACGGCTTGCTGGGGGGCCGTAGACTCGCGCGCCATGGAAGAGATGTTCGAACTGGGGGCCATCAGTTGCCCGTCCGGCACCCTGGTGATCATTGACGGTGGTCACCTGGGGCTGTGGAGCGGAGACCGGTCGCCAGCGGACATCGATCCGGCCGCCTTGGGTATCGAAGACCCAGCCATGGCTGCCGACGTCACGGGCGCCGTTGACTTCCTGGTCACCGGTCCGGATGCCTCCGAAGCCGTTCGGACCTTTGATAGGCAGCCGGGCTCCAGGCTTCATGACATTCCGGCCTCGAAGGCCGCCGAATTCGAGGCGACTTTCGATGGTCACTGCCGATCTGCCGGCTTGGACGCACGACTGGAGGCCCTGCCCGTTCGGGAGGCCCATGCCCGCAGGGCCCGTCGGACAGTCGAAGAGGGCGGTGGCAGCTTTTCGATGTTCGGGGTACCCGTCGTTGCAGTGGGTGGCGTGCCCAGAAGTCGGCACTTGCCCGTGATGGCTACGCGAGTCGACCACGGCGACGGCATCGGGGCTCGCTGGTCCGAGATCTCGATCCGCATGGGTGAGGGCCAGGTCGCGTCATCGTTTTCCTTGGGTGACGTAGGAGTGGACTGGGGATGGCGTCCCCTCTTGTGGTGTAGCCGATCACGTCGGGGGTGTGCGCCGGGGTGCATCGGGTGGGTAGCCCCCGCTCCCTGCCCATGGGGCGG
>NZ_JBIVNJ010000098.1:0-7332 GCF_044753585.1 Streptomyces sp. NPDC088354
CAAGAGGGTGTTCAGGTCTTGCGTCACAACATGATCTTGAACACCCTCTGTTCATGCCTGATCGTCGGCCCAGCACATAGGACTTACTCGTCTAGGTGTATCCGCAGCGCACGTCTGACGGTCCCAGGAGTCTTGCCCAGCTTCAGGCAGGCGCCAGACGCCGCCCTTGAGCCGGCCGGAGGTGGTCCAGACAGAAACGGGGCCCGCGTCGTGCTGCCAGGTGAGGATCCTGTCGTTGTACCGCTGTGTTGCCTCCGATCGAAAGGCAAGCGGTTTGGACTCTGCCTTCACTCGGCGCTTCACGCCCGGCTTTCCCAGGTTTCCGGACTGATGTTCGCGCGCAGCGTCGTGTAGGCGTCGCTGACCTTCTTGATCGTGCGGATCGCCGCCTGGGCACCGAGTCCTGCGGCCCTCAGGTCCGTGTAGACGAGCTTCTGCAGGCCGAACTTCGGAAACTCACGCTTGGCGGAGGCGACCTCGGCAGCCCGGCCGGCGCCAGCGTTGCAGTTGTGCAGCGTCGAACGCAGCGCGACCGCCTGTTCGGCGGTGGGCAGCAGCTTGGCCGCACGACAATCTTCACACCCACGACTGACAATCACCGCCGCTGACTGCCTACTTGCAATGCACAGCGAGGTCTGAGCGTTTCATGCCCGGACGTTCCGGAGCCAAGTCGCCCAGGGCCAAAGCCCCGGGCTTCCCCGACTGAACACGGTAAAACCGTGCATGACGCAGAGCGACATCTGCCGTGTTCACATGCTGCCCGGCCGTACAATCTTGTGCTATGCCCGTCCCCGCTTCTTTGCTGGTGTCCGTGGCTGTCTCAGTGTCTCGTCGGCCTGCCCGCAGCCGTGTCCGGCACGGCCAGGCCTCGTGCGCCGACTATGGCTGCACCGAGCCCGCCTGCCGCCAGGCCGCACGACGAGCCCGCCGCGATCGTCAGCTCGACCACGCCGCTGGCCGGACAGCCAAAGTCGACCTCTCCCAGGCCGCCGAACACGCCACCCTGCTCCGCCGACGCGGCATGTCTGCCCAGGACATCGCCAACATTTCAGGAATCTCCGTCACTCTCATCCGCCGTCTGCTCCGGCCACGCTCAACCGGGCCCGGTCGAATATCTCGCACCACTGCCGATGCCATCCTCGGCATCACCATTCCGACACCGACCACTCCAAGTAGCGGCGGTGGCGGGCGAGGCTTGACCGACACCGTACGCGCTGCCGCCATACTCACCACGCTGGCTGCCTCGGGTTGGCCAGCCAACTACCTCGCTGCTCGCTTGGGTATCAGCACTCAGACTATCGCCGCCATTCGCGACGGCAAACGCCCTCGAATCCGGATCGCCCTCGACCAAAACATCCGCATCCTGTATCCGAGGCTCGCCAGCACGACTCCCACCGATGTCGGCATCCCGCCCAGCGACATCGCCCGCACTCTCGCCTACCACCGTCGCCGACTGACCGCCGCAACGACTCCGAACATGGCAGGCTGAAATTCAGGGCTGAGACAAAAATGGAGTGAACCGCCCAGCTCAGGTGCTGGGCATCGGCTCGAAGCGGATGGCCAGACCCACGCTCTGGGCTCCTTGAGCATGCGGCGCGTGGCGCATTCGGGGTCGTGTCCGGTGAAGTGTGCGCCGAGCTAGCGGTAGTGGATCTGTCGTGCAGGCCGTGCCATGGGGCAATGGCGAGTTGGTGCATCACCACGATCGGGGCCCGTTTGCCGCCGCGTCGTGCGGCCAGGTGCCGGGGAAGACGCCGGGGTAGGAGTCCTTGTTCGCGACCATGGCAGCAATCCCGAGGAGCCGTTTGAGGTCGTCTGTCACCAGGACGGCTGCTGCTGGAGTGGCTCACTCCGCAGACTCGTTCTGTCCAGTACAGACCCCGATCCAGGAGACCAGGTGGTGGCTGGCGGCAAACTGGGCGATGCTGCCGCCGGTCTCGGCGCTGATGATCTCGGCACTGAGGCGGCCGCTACCGGGGCAAGCTGTTGCAGCACCGAACCATGCCGCTGCTGAAGGAAGTCCGCCTTGGAAGGAAAGATCAGCGACCATCGGATACTTCAAACCGGCCGGCAAGAACGGCGGCAACTTTCATGGCGGCGGCACCCGTGTGCGAGCGAGCAGCAAAGACGGGGTGTTTTCTAACGAGACCGCCGCCTTGAAGTGCGTCTGCCAGGTCAGCATGAGCTTGGAGCTCACGGGCAAGAGTCAGGCCCGCTGGACCATGTGCTGAAAAACGCCCTCGATGCCTTCAGTATTACCCTTGACGGCCGTCTCTCCGCAGCCCGTCAGTAACCCTAACCACGCTGGTAGCGCCGCTCGTTTTGCAGACCGGGAATCGAGTTCAGTGGACGAGTCAGTCCCCGCATCATCGAAGCACCCTATACTGGCTCCCCTATTGCCGTCAATTTAGCCGCCGATACGGGCGTGCCCCCGCAACTACCCGGCCTTCTCGGCACCGCTGCGGCACCCCCCGCCACTACAAGCGCCTCGCCATTTGGGGAACCGTCTATAGAGAACCCTTTCCGTGATCCCTCAGGTACGTGGCGGGCGTGGCCCCATAGACCGTTTTGAACCTTCTGATAAAATGGCTGGTATCCGAAAAATGCCAGCGCACCGCGATCCCGGAAATCCCGACGGCGCTTCCACGAGCGATGAGTTCGTCATGCGCTTTCTGTAGACGTCGCCATCGAATGAACGCCATCACTGAGTCGTTTGATGCAGAAAAGTAGCGGTGAAGGGTTCGAAGAGAAACTCCAACCTTTTGGGCTATCAGCAGAGGAGTCAGATCACCATTTCCAAGGTGCTCCTCTATCACCTTTTTGGCGGCTGCTACCGTGGCATCCTGATGGCCGTTCAATCCCGCGCCAGGATGATCCGAGAGGATGGCTGAAATCAGTGCCGCACAGGCGCTCCGCGCCATATTTTGCGCAGTGATCGAACTCGCCAAATCGGTACTGTTTTTTTCGATCGCTTCCAGGTAATTCACGAAAAACCGAACCTCGGGGACGCTAGAATCTGTCAGGTAAGCCTGATCAAGGACTCTGGGTGACCCGACGTGCGGAAGCACAAGATTTCGCGGAATCGAAACTACGTGCGCATTCGTTGCCGGCGCACACGCGAATTCCCAAGAGACCCTTGTGTCGCGAATGCAGATCTGTCCAGGCTTGACAAAGTGCTTTTTCTTGCCACTTGTAAATTCCATCCAGCCAGAGGTGACCAAATCGGCGACCACTGGATCTCGATCAAGGTTTTTCCCTGACAAGCCTGTCATCGAATCGCTGTACACTCGAGCGGACAGCAGACCGTCGATGAGATAGCCGCTTGCAGTGAAGTTGAATCCTCGGGAGGCGTCTGCATGCGGGATGGCCAGTCGCGTCAGGTGCGAAAACGGGCCGCGCTCCCAATCCGAGAGCAACTCCTCGGCATCCCTAGCCTGCTGGGCTGTCAATTTCAGGGAATTCTGGTATTTTATGGCATTGTTCGACGAGGAACCCGTCGCAGTAGTGCCGACCAGTTGCTGATTGTTCACCTAGAGTCTCCCGTGATCACTGCCTCCCTTCCGTAGGAGATTCAGCAATCTTTCGTAAAGGTTTTCCAGTAACGGGCAAAAACGACACCTTCGGCACGTCGCTTACGAGGCGCCCTCCACGATCAGGTAGCTCTCTTTTCCTTCTACCTGAATTGGTAACATTCCCGTCTGTGCGAGCGCCAATTAGCGCCGGCGGTTCACAACCGCTGTACGGGCCCACAAGGCGGCCGAAATTGACGGCCACCTACGAAGTGACTTCCGCCGCTCAAGGAGATCTAAATCTCTTTTCTGACCCTCACATGCCAGCTGGGCGCGAGCATCCTTGCCCCCGCACCTGCTAGCCCTTGGCTTGGCCTTCACGGCAGTGCGATGTCATCCATTGCCCAAGCGCGGCAGCTCCCCCAACGCTGCAGGAGACGAGCGCGGGTAGCGTACAGAACGTTCTATACATCATAGTCCCAATCTTCAGTTGGGTCAAGGTGGATCAAGGTTGGGCGGGTGAGGCCTTCCCTCCGCTTGCCCGAGGAAATGAACCCAGCAGTTGTGCGACTAACAGACACGTAGTCAGCGCCTATTAATGGATTTGACTGCAATGCGATACAAATAGAGTTTCCGGCTGGCCGGTGCAGGGAAGCCGAGCCTACGGAATAGCGTCTACGCATTGAATTCAACGCCGGCACGGGAGGGCTGTAAGCCCGGTTCTATCATCTAAGGGCGCTTCCCACTGCACCGCATCGTCATTTTGTCAACACCTAACGCAACTCGCGTCGCCGTGACGAACCGCAACACTGCTAGTGACCGCCGTCACAGGCGTGCCAATGGTACGCTCCGCGCATTGACAATCCGGAGCCTGTCGCGGCCATCGGACGACACACCTGGGTGACTCGGAGAACACGGGAGCGTGCTGCTGTTCGTGAGCACCTACTGAAAACACGCATGACCGGCGCCAGTCTCCTGCATGTCCTCCCCCTTCCCCCCGGCCTCCGAAATAACATGGCCGGTTAGCACTCTCATCACCATGGGGTGTGCTGCCAGCCCCCGAGCCCACTGCGACAGTGCCTTCCCACGCGGAGCCATCCAATCCAAATCGGTCGGAGTTGCGTGCGGACAGTGAGGCCGCACCCGAAGGGGGCGCCTCAGAGCCTGCGGAAACCGCTGCCGCGGACGGGGGAAGTCGACGCCGGAAGCATCGTCGGCGTCCCGTCCGCACTCCGTCAACGCCGTTCGGGCAGCTGCCACAGCAAACATGCGTATGAAACGGAAAGCGTTCCTGACCTTCACGAGGAAATCTACCTGTGCTGCGATGGCCTGCCATAGTCATCACTCTGACTCCGGCTCCCCGCCTACACAAGGTGCATCAGGAGGCGTGACCACCCCGCTGGCGATCAGTTACCAATCAAAGACAATCGACATTCTGTCGTGAATGAAACCTGACATTTTCCGGATACGAAGAGGTTCGAATCGCCGGCTCTAGATGACTCGTATCGCTTCCATCTCTGGCAACTGATCGAATTTGCGCGCCAATAAAGGAATGTGCGTGCCAAATTTTCTCTTGATCTGGTGCATAACTCAACGGCCGCTGCTGGAGACGTCCCGTCGATCCCTGACTGCTCAGCCGTGCGGCTGTCATGCCTAGCCTCGCGCTTTCACGAGGTGGGCTGTCCGAGGCTTGATCATAAAAGCGGAAAGTGCTCCTGACCTGCAACGATGGGACTTGCTGAGGGTCCTGTTGGTTGCGAGGAAAGAAGCACTTCCCAGGTGAAGGTGCGACACGAGGTCGCGTGTGTTGAGTGGGCTCTCTTGGAGAGGAGGTCGGCGATGGCGTCGGCGACAGAGTAGCCCCGGGTCGGTGTCCGATGACTTGTCCCCACCCGGACATGCGTCGCTGGTAACGGCGGGGTGTGAAGCTCCGGGCACAAGCCCAAGTGCCCTCGTTCCACCCAAGGGCAACAGGCAAGGGGAAGACCGGACGGGTGAACAACCGTGAACCCTCGATGACGTCTCGTGAGAGAAAGCCCCGCCGGTGGGAAGCGACAGCGGGGTGCAGGGCAGGCCGCTGGAACGCGGCAGGCGCCGGGCGGATGCTTCACGCCGCCCGGGAGGACACCGCCGCCCCGGGATATAGAGGGCACCCAACCCGGTCGCAGCTCAGGCACGCGGAACGTGGAAACCCCGACGGAAGCCGCCCGTCCATACCGGACGGGCGGTGGGCGGACCGTGAGGAAGGCTGATGTTTCCGGCGGGAAAGGACGGCTCAAGAAGCGAAGGCCGGCACGCCGAAAGGCCGGAGGAAACCAAGGCGGTTACGGGCGGTGGACTCTCCGCCGTCGCTTTGGCCAACTCGCCCGATACGGACGGATGTCCGAGTCCGAAAGGACGCTGACGTGAGCCGGGTGAGCCTGTGAGGAGGGACGATGACAGCAGCGACAGCACCCAAGGACAAGTTGGACGCCCTGGCTCCGGCCGGGGTGAACGGACCGGAGGGCGGCTTCGTGGACTGGCCCGGCATCGACTGGGACCAGGCGGAGAAAGACGTACGCCGTCTGCGCCAACGCATCTTCACGGCATCGAAGGAAGGGGACCTGGCGAAGGTCAGGAACCTGCAGAAGTTGATGCTCCGGAGCCTGAGCAACACGCTGGTCAGCGTGCGGCGGGTGACGGAGATCAACGCCGGACGCAAAACGGCGGGGATCGACGATCAGGTCGTACTCACCGCCTCGGGCAAGTCGGAACTGGTGCGCTTCATCCAGCAGTGCGGCAGTAACTGGCAGGCCCGCGCGGTCCGGCGGGTGTTCATCCCGAAGGCGGGAGGACGCAAGCGGCGCCCGCTCGGTATCCCCGTCATCGTCGACCGGGCTCATCAAGCCCGGGTCTCGGCGGCGCTGGAGCCTGAGTGGGAGGCCCGGTTCGAGGCGAGGTCGTACGGCTTCCGCCCGGGCCGGGGCTGCCATGACGCGATCGGGGTCCTCTTCAATACGCTCAGCGGCAAGAACCCGCAGCGCGTGTGGATCCTGGACGCGGACCTGGCGGCGGCATTCGACCGCATCGATCACGACCAGCTTCTGGCCGGGCTCGGCACTTTCCCCGCCCGGGGACTGGTCCGGCAATGGCTGAAGGCCGGGGTCGTGGAACGCGGTAGGTTCACACAGACCGAGGAGGGAACTCCCCAGGGCGGCGTGATCAGCCCCGTGCTGCTGAATATCGCCCTGCACGGGATGGAGACAGCTGCGGGCGTGCGGTATCACCCTCCGGGCCGACGGGCCGGAGAGACCATGCCGAACGCTCCTGTGCTGGTCAGATACGCTGACGACCTCGTGGCGATGTGCCACAGCCGCGCTGCGGCTGAGCAGGTCAAGGCACGGCTTGCCGAGTGGCTCGCGCCCCGGGGGCTGGTCTTCAACGAGGACAAGACGCAAATCGTCCACGCGGAAAACGGCTACGACTTCCTCGGATTCAACGTGCGCCGCTACCGAAGCGGCAAGCTGCTGATCAAGCCCAGCAAAGCGGCCGTCAAGCGGATCCGGGGCAGACTGCGGACGGAAATCCGGGCCCTTCGCGGCGCGGAGCCTGCGGCAGTACTGCGGACGCTCAATCCGATCGTTCGCGGATGGGCGGCCTACTACCGGACGGTGGTGTCCAAAGAGGTCTTCGCCTCGCTGGACGCCTACCTACGGCAGCTCACCTACCGGTGCGCGTCTACCAGGACACAGGGCTTCGGCGTAGTCGCGTGACGCCCGGTTCGTGACGATCTGCCAGCTCGGCGGTGCCCCGGAACGTGACAGGCACGGCTTCCAAGATCATG
>NZ_JBIVNJ010000099.1:0-6971 GCF_044753585.1 Streptomyces sp. NPDC088354
CGCCATTGCAGCGGGCAGGAAGCGGTGTCGCTGGCAGCGTGCACGCTGACCGCGACCTGGCAGTTGGCCCGCTTGCCCAGCGAGCCGCAGTACTGCGGGGCCACTGCCACGGACATCCGGCCGTCCTTGGGCATCGACACATCGTCGATCACCCAGGCCGCCGGCGCGACCCGGGGCAGCATTCGCTCGGCGATCCGCCGCTGCACCGGCACCGGATCCCATGTCGACTGGTTCACGAACTGCTGCAGGTTCTGCTCGTTGCCGTCCGGCAACCGCCCAGCCATCGCCTGAACGGACTTGCGGCGGCCGTCCAGCATCAGGCCCCGCACGTAGCAGTCGCTCTTGGCCCGCTGATCCTTGCTCGGCACCGACGCGAACACATCAGCCACGAACAACGCTAACGCCGCCTGAACCCGCCCCACTTGGTATGCGTCCACACACCCAAAATGCACCCAAACGGGCCCGACAGGAAGACCTAACGGAGTCCGACAGGACGTAGCCAGCACCAGAGACGGTGTGCAAGCGTGCCGGGCGGGTGCGATCGGATTCGATCTTGCGGCGCAGGTTCGCGACGTGCGTGTTCACGCTATACACGGTGACGTTGCGCCCCGTACCGTGGAGGTGCCCGAGGATTTGCTCCTGAGTGTAAACCCGGCCTGAATGGGCGGCAAGCATCTTCAAGTATGCCCAGTGTCGCACTTTGGGGACTCGGGGCCGGGCCCGGGCGGGAATTCCAGGCGGCAAAAACTTCCTGGCAAGTTTTTCCCCGCAGTGGCCAAGTAAGATCGTGTCGCCGAGGAACCCTGCAGGCTGGCCGCTACACCTGGCGAATCGTGGCGAGCGAGGGGTTTTTCTTACCACATTGGTCGACAACGGATCTCCTCACTTGCCGTCCGCATGTCTATACTGCCGCCGGTCCGGCGGGTGCGAGTAACACCGGCCCGACCGCAGTCAATCAGTCAATGGGAACCAAAAAAACTTCCAAGTGGCTTCCCTTCGAGTCAGGGACAGTGGTCCGGATGAACTTCTTCCACACGCCAGGCCCTGTCGGGTGAGCACGCTACCGCGAGATTCCCAACTCCTCGGCCGCGTGCACCATCAGCGGCCGTAGATGCAGACGCGGACGCCCGCAGCGATCTTACGTGAAGGGCTAGCCGCGGCTTCAGGGTGGGGACTGCCAGGAGCTGCTCCATCGGATGTCGATATGTCCTTTCCCGCGACGCCCGGAGGCCTTTGTGCCCGACTACTGACGGTCCCGTGTCATCCTCGTGTCGGCTGATTCCTCTGGCGATGGACGCAGAATTCTGGTCGCCGACGCAGGAGATGAAGTCGCCCTTAACGAGTAGGGTGAAAAATCTCACAGACGGACTAGAACTCTCGCGCCAAAGTTCTGGAAGTGCGTGCCAAGTTCTAAAGCTGACCTAGACGGGTCTGCTGAAGATCACGCCCGGGCCCGAGTTACGAATGGAAGAACGCCGTGCTCTCGAACCCTAGATGCCTGCAGGTCAGCGGTCTTTTGCTGCAGTTTTTTGATCTTGAGATGACCGCAACTGAGGGGCCCACCATTCCTCGGACTGATTCCTGCTCCCCGTTGTCCCTGGCATAGGCTCGTGGCAGCAGGGCTCGCCGCGACGTCTCGACGGAAATACGTATTTCGTGTCGCAGAGGTAGGGCACCCGATCGATGTCGAGGCAATCACCGGGCGTCGCCCCCGTCACAAACGGTACGGCGTCGCACGCACGAAACATAGGGATACGCATATGCGCACCTTTCTCCGTACCGCATTGACCGCAGGGCTGGCTGCTGGCTTGTCCCTCACAGCCGGAGTCGCACACGCAACCCCCGCCGGTCCCGGAATCACCGCTGAGATCCTTGCCCAAAGCACCGTGGGCAACACGGACTACATCCTTCGCGAGATCACCATCCCTCCGGGCCAGGCAACCGGCTGGCACTATCACGACGGAATTCTGTACGGCTTTGTGAGGAAGGGTACGTTGAGCCACTTCGACGCCAGTTGCGAATCCGACGGCGTTTACCGTGCGGGCCGCACATTGACGGAACCGTCCGGAGTCAACCATGTTCATATCGGCAGAAACCTCGGGAAGGATAACGTTGTTCTTGACGTCCTATACGTCCTCCCCCACAGTGCGCCGCTCTCTGAGGACGCATCCAACCCTGGCTGCGACTTTCAGTAAAGATCCCTGGGGCCGGAGTGAATTTCGATCATTCAGAGCCATGTAGTCCTCTGGAGCGCAATTACTCCTCGAACCCTCTTCATGTATCTCTGTTCTGGTCGACACTCATGCAAGACTCTTCCCTAAGGCGCCATTAAGATACTTGCGGGCATCACATGTAATGCATTTGCATCACGCCGCACCCTCCGGTCAATGAATGCTGCCTGCCCGTCTCTTAACGTTCTGAACTCCGAATCCGCGAGAGCGTCGGGCTGAGTGACTTTTTCATATCTCTGCGCCGCACCGGATAAGAGTTTCGTGACGGCAACAGCCCCCGCACTTACGCAAGAGAGCAGGTCCAAGAATTGGAAACTCTGGATTTCGACACCACCGTCTTCAACAAGGAGTACGTGACCCTCGGCGGACGGCGTGAAGCCATCGTGCGGGGAGGTCGGCATCTGTTTGACCGGCTTCCCATCGCATTTGAGGGGGTACGCCAGATCGGCGTCATTGGCTGGGGCTCTCAGGGGCCAGCTCAAGCACAGAACCTGCGGGACTCTTTGGGCGACACTACCAAGGTGGTGGTTGGGCTGCGCAGTGGCTCGCGTTCCCGTGAGGCCGCGCGCACTGCTGGCTTCACCGAGGAAAATGGCACCCTCGGCGAAATGTTCGAGGTCATATCGTGCTCCGACATGGTACTGCTGCTTATTTCCGATGCGGCGCTGGCAGAGCACTACCGGGAAATCTTCGCAGCACTAAGGCCTGGAACCACACTTGGCCTTTCTCATGGTTTCCTCTTGGGCCACCTCTCGGGCACAGCCGAAACATTTCCGACCAAAATCGACGTTATCGCGGTCTGTCCCAAGGGCATGGGGCCGTCGGTGCGTGCCCTGTATTTGCAGGGTGCTACGGTCAACGGCGCGGGTATCAACGCGAGCTTCGCCGTGGAGCAGGACGTGACCGGACGGGCCGTCGAGCGTGCCCTGGGCTGGTCTATTGCGCTCGGTGCGCCTTTCACTTTCCAGACCACGCTGCGCTCGGAGTATCTGTCGGATCTGTGTGGCGAACGTGCGATGCTCCTCGCGGGCGTGCACGGCATCGTGGAGAGCCTGTACCGACGCTACCGTGAGCAAGACAACCTGAGTGAGTGCGGCGCCTTCCGTCATTCCGTGGAGTCCATCACTGGCCCTATTTCTCGGATCATCTCCAAGGACGGCCTGATTGGCGTATATCGCCATCTCAGCGATGAAGGTAAAGGCATGTTTGCGGAAGCATACTCCGCGGCCTACCCTGTGGGCCTGGAACTCACCGCGGAGATCTACGACGAGGTAAGTTCGGGCAACGAGATCCGGAGTGTCATCCTGGCGGGCAAGCGAATCGACCGATTTCCAATGAGCCGCATCGACCAAGCGGACATGTGGCGAGTCGGCCAGCGCGTGCGTGCCCGGCGTGAAATAGATGGTGATATTCCTCTGGATCCGTTCACCGCCGGCGTGTTTTGCGGCATCATGATGGCGCAGGTGGATCTGTTGCTTGAACAGGGCCACCCCTTCTCCGAGATCGCCAATGAGTCGGTGATTGAAGCGGTGGACTCGCTCAACCCCTACATGCACGCCCAGGGCGTCGCTTACATGGTGGATAACTGTTCTACGACCGCGAGGCTCGGCGCCCGTAAGTGGGCGCCGCGCTTCGATTACCTTCTTACTCAGCAGGCCTTCCCTGCGGTCGATAATCAGGCGGTGGATCCCACCCCGTTCACTGAATTTGAAGGCCATGTCATCCATCAGGTACTGGAGGTCTGCTCGCAGATGCGTCCGTCAGTAGACATCTTTGTGGAGTAATTCCGCCTGCGTCGCCTGGCAGGGCTCCTGTCCTCGTGTGGCCGGACCACGGATCAGCGGGTTTCTCCAAGCTTGCTCGGCCGTAGTACGCGCAGTACCTCGCTCCCGGTATGAACGGGACCGGGTACTCGCGCGACGTAAATTGCGGTGTCCCCTCGAGCCGCTTCCTCATCCGTCCACACCAGCCGCACTGGCACGCCGAGGGGCTCCTGGAGGCCGAGCCGTGACGCCCGTCGGTAATGCTGCGCCGGCTCCCCAACGGCCTGCCCGATCTGGCTCACCAGGGCTGCATCTGGAGTCGGCATCAGCATCGACGCGCCCGTCGCCCGCCGAGCGTCCGAGCGAAGCAGTCCCTGGTGGTAGGCACACAAGTGGCGAACACCTGATCAGAAACCATTGTGCGCTCGGCAAGGATGCTGTCGTCCAACTCAGGCAGCGTGCCGGGAATCCCACATGTCACACCAAAGGAGGAAGTCTATGGCCGGACGTACCACCATCGTCGCGTTCCCCGGAGCCCACGGGTACAGCCTGGCGGGTAGAATTGAGCAGCCGATAGGGGCAGTTCGAGCTTACGCGCTGTTCGCGCACTGCTTCACCTGCTCCAAAGACAGCGTGGCGACAGTCCGGATTGCCCGTGCCCTCGCCGAGAAGGGCGTGGCGACCCTTCGTTTCGACTTCACCGGGTTGGGCGAGTCTGCGGGCGAGTTCTCAGAGACCAATTTCACCTCTACCGTCGACGACCTGGTCAGCGCGGCCGACTACCTGCGCAGCAACCATCAGGCACCGGCCCTGCTCATCGGTCATTCACTGGGGGGTGCCGCTGCCATCGCCGCCGCTGAGCGCATTCCGGAGGTCCGAGCCGTCGCCACGATCGGTGCACCGGCGGACCCCGGACATGTGCAACACCTCATCGCTCCTGTCCGTGACCGCATCGCCTCTCACGGGCAGGCCGAGCTCAGTCTGGGAGGCCGTATCTTCCTCATCCGCGAGCAGTTCATCGAAGATCTTGCGGTGCAACCGCAGAAGCGCCGAATTCGCGAACTCGGCCTTCCGCTCCTGATCATGCACTCACCTCAGGACGAGGTCGTGGGTATCGAGAATGCCAGCGACATCTACCAGCGGGCACGCCATCCCAAGTCCTTCGTGGCTCTCGATGGCGCCAACCACATGCTCACGCATCAAGATGACACCGCATACGCTGCCGGAATTCTCGCGCAGTGGGCTTCCCGCTACCTTGAACCCACCGGCCAATCGGTGAGTTCGCTTCCGAGGACCCCTACCCATTCCATCACCAACGGCACTATTCGGTAAACTCCATACAGCCTGCTGCAGTAACGAACAGTAGGGCGGGTCGGTATGTGGCAACTCTGAGCTGCGAACCCGCCTGCGTATGCAGGCTGACATGCTCGGCATAGGGCCGTCCACGGGGATCGCCGGGGGCTCTGCGTCCACCCGCACTGCGATAGACACTCACTTGTAGGTCCAGGTGCGATGGCAACCCGCTATAGCCTGTCGTCAAACGATCTTCCCTGGTAGATCATGGTCTGAAGATACGCCGCCATGAACTGTCGGACGCTGAGGGGGAGTTCGTCCGGCCGCTGCTGCCGCGTGCGGCATCAGGGCGGAAGCGGCCGGACAATCGGATGGTCCTGAACGGGATCGTGTGGAAGTTCCGGACCGGGTCGGCCTGGCGGGACGTGACCGAGCGGTACGGGTCCTGGACCACGCTGCACACGCGGTTCCGCCGGTGGGCCGCCGACGGCACCTTCAACCGGACGCGGCAGGCAGCCCAGGCGAAGGCGGATGCCGCCGGTGCCGTTGCTGGGTGGTGTCAGTCGACTCCACCATCGTGCGGGCCCCGCCAGCATGCCGCCGGGGCCCGACAAGGTGACCCCTATGGCTTTGGTCAAGCTGCTTTGTTGAGCGGGGGCTGGTAGAAGGTGCCGTCGCGGAGCATGGCGAACAGGACGTCGATGCGCCGTCTGACGAGGGGGCGATCAGGGCAGCGACATGTTGCTTGCCCCTACGGCACTTCCCGTCGTAGTAAGCGCGTGATTCTGGCTGCGAGAGCGAAGCAAACGCAGCGTGAGCTTGTCCCGCTTTGGCGGACATCACTGATATGGCGGCTGCAAGTGCTGTCTCGTACTCGGCTGCGCTAGCCGAGGCTGCTGTGCAGATGCCGCGAGTTGTACCAGCTCTCGATGACCCCGTTGCCCAATTGCTTATGCGGAGAGGTCGAGGGCAGCGAGGTGTGATGTCCGAGTGGGGGCGAGTGGTTGTTCCGGTCCGCCAGGCGTCGAGTCGCAGCAGGTTGACGGCGGTGGCTGTGAGGATGTGCGCGAGGGCGGTCTTCCCCAGTCCTGCGTATCGGGTTCTTCGTGCGCCGGTGGCTGTGACCGCCTGGTGGATTGTGCCCTCGATGCAGGAGCGGATCACGTATACAGCCTTCCCTTCTTTTGTGGACTGCTCGGCGCGGACGTGTTCGATTACGGCGTTTTGACCTTGCGGGTGGACGGTGAGCTGGCGACCGTGGCGTGTTGAGTTGGTGCACTGCCCGCGGGAGGGGCAGGGTGCGCAGGTCTCTGTGGCGAAGCGGATGCGGATCGCGGGTCGCTGGTTGTTGTCGAGGCCCTCGGTCCTGGGCCGACGGGTGAACCGCAAACGCGTCGCCCGCGTGATGCGTGAACGCGACATCCGCGGCGTCACCCGGCGCAGACGGCGTTCGCTGACCCGGCCGGACGCGAAGGCGAAGCCGGCCCCGGACCTGATCGGCCGCGACTTCCACGCCGAACGCCCAGGGACCAAGCTGGTCGGCGACATCACTTACCTGCCCACCGCCGAGGGCTGGCTCTACCTCGCCTGCTGGCTGGACCTGGCCACCCGCGAGGTCGTCGGCTACGCCATGGCCGACCACCACCGCGCCGAGCTGGTGGTGGTCGACGCTCTCGACACGGCC
>NZ_JBIVNJ010000100.1:0-6914 GCF_044753585.1 Streptomyces sp. NPDC088354
GTCCAGTGCGGCAGGATACGTAACCAACGGGGCTCCCCGGCAGAAGAGTTGAGACGTCAGACATCTCGCTCAACCGTCGAGGAGCCTCGTCCGTTCTGCACGAGTCGCCGACCGGCCGACCGTCACCCGATCGGTGGCCTCGCTGAAAAGGCTCATTGTGTCCTGTCGTTGTCCACGCGCGGCCTCGCTTGGAGATGTCAATATGATCACGGACAAGGTCATAGACGGGATGGCCGAGTGGCAGTCCTGTTCACTCGACCCGATTTGAGTCCTATCGATGGTCCTGAGATCGGCACTCGATCAGGGCGTCGTCAGTTCCGGCGATTCTTGTCGTCGCGGACCGTCACCTCACTGGCTGGCGACCACGGCGGCGCTCAGCATCTCCCTGAGGACGGCGGTGCGCCGGGCCTGGCAGCCTCGAAGGCGGTGGCTGCGGCGAACTGGAGGCTGCGGACCTCGCGGTACTTCAGGAGGGCGCGAGGCGATTCTTGCCGCTGCGTCGCAGGGCGACCTGTGTCTGGTAGCCGGTCAACGACACCAGGGACGCCCTGGAGGCCCTGTAGCAGGCAGTGCTATGCCACCGTGGCATCACGGGGGCGACCTCAGCGCTCGTATGCCGCGGCGTGGGCGGGGTGACACTCCCCGCCAACGCGGGGACGACTTGAAGGTGATGTCCAGCGAACTTACGCACGTCGAAATACCCCCGCTCATGCGGGGACAACGCGAAGATGGGCATGGCGGAGCAGCACGAGTGCGAAAATCCCCCGCCCATGCCGGGACAACCTTGCTGAGCTGCGAAGTTGCTACGCGACTACGAGATGCGACGGTTTCGCAGTCGCGGTGGTTGGATACAGCGTACGCGGCTCACCTGTGCGGTTACCGTGCGCCTTGGGTCGGTACCCATAGAGGGCCGTGCGGGATCACGTTTGCTGGTGATAGGCGCGACGGGCCTGTCTCGTCACACGGCCCTGCGCGCCCTGCTGCGCATCCTGCTGCTCATGGGCGGACGCCCCGCGTGATGGCGTCGACGACTTCGCTCTGCGTCGGTGGCACCGCTATCGCACCGTGGTGATCGACGGCGAATACCATGAGCCGGTCGACGTACTTTCCGACCGCACCGCCGACACGCTGGAAGCGCGGCTGCGCCAGCATCCGGGCGTTGAGGTCGTCTGCCGTGACGTCTCCGTGACCTAACGCGGTGCAGGTCACCGGCAGGTTGCATCTGCGGCATGTGCGCACGTGGGGCGTTGATTGAGCGTGTGGCGGTGAGAAACCTTCGCGGCCCTGTCGCAGCAGGGCGGTGAAGCTGGGGCAACCCGAACCGGGAGGTGCCGGGAGGGTGGCAAGTGGTTTCGACGAAGCCGGGAGGTGTCAGCACCTGCCAGATGATGCGGTCCGGCGAGCGCCGTTGGTCCCGCCGCGGAGGGGGCGACCGCAGGGCGGTGGTAGGCAGGACACCCCTGATAAGACGCTGTTTGTTACGAGTATCCACGTGCTGTTCAGCGGGTGCGTGTGGCACGCCACGGTAAGGCGCAGGTGCCCCGCGGCTGCTGTAGTGCGCTTGTGCCCAGGCGCTCAATCGCGCACCGGGGCTGCGCGTGCGGCAGGCTGGAGGGGTGGATGATGCGTGGTTCGTGGTGCACGGTCCGTCGCCGCGGGGCGGCCGGCTGGTGACAATGCACCGCGCCGACTGCGGGGAGGACGACTATGTGGGAACGGCGTTCTCCGAGCCCTACCTGCTGCTGATCCTGCGGTCGGCCGGGCTGCCGGATCCGGACCTGGTGGTGGACGACCCGCGCTGGGTGGAATGGCGCGGGGCGGATCCGCACCGGTGGGGGAGTGGCTGAGCGTCTGACCTCAAGGGGGCTTTCCGCTCTGGCTGTCTCCGTGTCGTGCTGGCCGGCCGACCAGTGTGGGTGTCGTTCCGTCCGGTCAGCGGTGGCTGAATGCCGTGTTGACGGCGCTGGCCGCGGGCGGAGAGCCCCGCTCCTGCACGTACCCGTCGGTGTGGTGATGAGCGGCCTGGTTTTTTGGGGCAGCTCGGCGGGAGCCCGGGCCCCCGCCCGTGCGCGGTCCCATGGTGGTGACGAAGCGCCCCCGTACCGTGTTGAAGGCCCCAGCCCCTGGTTGCCGAGCCGGATCGTGTGGTGGCGACTGGTCCAGTCACGGGAGCACCGGATCGAGGACGGCATCTGGGTCGGAATTACCGAACGGGAACGCCGGGCGCTCTCGCAGCGCCGGCCGGCCCCGGCGTCCCGGAGCGCTCTGCTGGAGGCTGTCCGCCAGGTGCACCTGCAGGCCGGTGTCGGCTCTCGCGGTGGGCAGGCCCTTCCTGTGGCCAAGCTGACTGCAGCCGACTTACGGGGCGGGGTCGAGCCTTTAACCCCTCTTGTAGGTGACCGGTCCGGCTTCGGTAGAGATCTCAGATGTTGGGTGTGAACTGGGGATCCGTGGTGTTGAGGTAGTGGTTTGCTTCGTACTCGACGGGCGGGATGTGCCCGATCTCACCGTGGGCCTTCCTCACGTCCGCCACGGCGGTCATCGCCGACCACGGAGATTTTATTGAGGAGCGCGCCCGTGCACCTCGCGATTGACCTCGGCTGGATCCTGGAAGTCGCCCGTAACGCCGGACCGGACTATCCCGCCCCCGAGGACTTCGGCGTACCGCTCTCGGCCGTCAACCGGCACAAGGTTCAAGTCTTCGACCAGGGCGTTCAATGCGGCACCCTCTCCCGTGCCGCAGCCCTCGCCCACACCCTGGGGCTGCGCTGGCTGGAACGCTCCAACATGACCGTCGCCAACGCAGTTGCCGTCGCCTACCTTCAGGCCGCCGGCCGCACCGTCAAGCCCGGTCGCGAAGAAATCGGCGTCCTCGTCGACGAGCTGCGCTGGGAGGACTGCACGGTGCAGAGCGTGGTCAGCGTGCTGCGATCCTGGCCGTCGTGACAGTCGAGCGGGCCAGGGTCGCCCGCCCTGGTGTTGCTGACAGCCCCCTTGGGCACTTCCCCGTGTCAGTATCGCTAGTCTGACCCTGGCCTGTATGGCCACGGCATGGATGCCATTCGGATAACCCTTCCATGTCACGCCAGGTCCCCGAGATGTCTCGGGGACCTGGCGGCATACGACAGCGGCTGGCACCTACAGAGCAGGCCGAGGCGGGCTGGGCGCAGCAACGCCAACGGTCTCCGACCCGGGGGTGCCAACTCAGGATCACCGCTGCCGGGTGCCGCGATGGCCACTGGACCAATAGCAGAGCATTCGCGGCGCGCGTAGAGATCGAACTCTTGGAGGAGGGAAGGAATCGGCCGATAGGAATGCTCCAGGACAGCCTGGACAAGGCTGTGCAGAATGCGTTCACCCGCCCAGTTCCCCAGTCCGCTCCCGCCCGCATGCGGTACCTGGTCAAACAGCTCAAGGGCACCCGCGCCGTAGCCGAGTTGCTCGGGATCTCACAGCGGACGGTGGAGCGGTACGTCAAGGGCCAGCTCAAGGCGCCCCGCGCGGTGGCTCGCGTTGGAGATCTCCCTTTTACGCGCACCAGCAGCGTGCTGATGCGCCCGGGCAATGGTGGAATCCACACTGACGTCCCACGCGATCAAGCCTTTTGTGTCAGCCTCCGCCTGCAACTGCTCGAAGATCCGCTTGCAGGTGCGAACACGCTGCCAGCGCCGGAACAGGTTGTAGGCCCGGTCCCACGGGTCGTACCGCTCGGGCACGTCCCGCCACGGAGCACCCACCCGAGTGCGCCACCGTATGCCGTCGATCAATTGCCGACGCGTCCACGTCGGCGGCCGTCCTGGCTTCTTACCCACCGGCAGCAGCGCTCCGGCCGGGTCCACTGCTTGTCCGTCAGATCACCACGTCCCACAACGGGTGATCCTTCTCGACCCCAAGATCCACTTTCGCAACGGACCCTAATTCTGCCGGGCGACCCCGATGATCCGGCAGCATCGGTCGACTGGTGCCCGGGCAGGTCCATCGCGACGCCAACTCGGGGTAACGAGAGGTCCCGCCAACGGGAGTACAGTCACGATCTTTCACGGAATTACAGCCGAGCCATTTTTCAAAGATCCCCATCCTCCATCACGCCAGCTGTGTGATCCCTGCTTGTCGGAACGTGTCTGTTTCCTTGCATTTTCAAGAACACGATTTCTGCCAGGTTCGGTATTTCGGCCGAGAAATTTGCCCGGTCGGTGGTGGTAGTGGGGGACGCAGGTTCTTGCCCGCGTGTTCCATGCGGAGCATGGGTCCTGCCGTGATCGGCAGATATTGTCGTCCCGAGCGCCGGGTCTACGAAGGTCTTATGATTGAATGGTGTCGACGGGCGTTTCGTCGACTCGGCAACCAGGCTATCGGACGGGTCTCCGATGCGTGGTTCGCCTGCGTTGCTGGATGGGACCACTGCCGCGACCGGATGCGCCGCTGGTGCGGACTCGTTCGACAGCGTGAGGTGAGCAGCCTCGGCGGCAGACGAGTCGGGTTCCTCCACCTGATGAGCCGGCAGCGATCTTGTATCCACCTTGCCCGGGTGACCATCCGTTGACGAGGTGACGGGATCTTCAAGTCCTCCCGCACCATGGTTGATTTCTGGCCCGGAATCGTTAGCGGCTCCTTCCTCCTTCGGGAGGGCCGGCACCGAGAAATTATTCTGCTTACTTATACCACCGCTGAGAACAGGTGAACCCGACGACGGCACCTCGCGCCCTGGAGAACCATTCGGAGCCGTGCCGCTTGATGCTGACGCAAAAGGTTCAGCCGCCAAAAGGTGCGGGAGGAGGGCGCTCGGAGTAGACACTGGCTCCTGCACTTGACCTGACAGCGCTGCATGTTCCAAGGCTCCGCCGCTTCGGGTCTCAGTGGGAGGGGTGTCGTGTATTGGGGGTTGGGGTGTGGCGTCTGCGTGGTCGGGGGTGACTGGGGTGTGGGAGGGGGGTGGTGGGTCAGTGGGAGGGGTGTCGTGTATTGGGGGTTGGGGTGTGGCGTCTGCGTGGTCGGGGGTGACTGGGGTGTGGGACTCAGTTTGAATACTTTCACTCGCTCTCGGAGATTCCAAACGCTCGTTGACTGATATAGCCCCCACGCGGACAGCATGGGCTGATCGGTATTTCGCCATAAGTCTCGGCTGGATAAATGACTCCTCGAACCATTCGGACGGTCCCAGTGGAATTTTCCCGCCCATGGCGCTATGACGCCATCCCCAGAATCCGTTATACGCACCGTTGGCCGCCCCATTGATATGATCTCCGTGCAGCCCAAACATGGCATCCTGTACCGCAGCCTCTGTCATTCCTGTGACTGCACCCCATCCTGTGCTCCATGCGAAGTCACGGAATCCTGAGCCGAACTTTCCCGCATTCAGCCTAATTTCCCGCCTCGGAAGATTGACTACCTTGGTAATCGTCTTCAAATTATGGGCCCCTATCTTAGATGATACATCGCGACCCAGCGGTTTGATAAAATTGCGTAGTACTGAAATTCCCAGCAGGTTCATGCCGAATCCAACGGGTGCACCGACCAAGCCGTACAGTGCAGCACGCTTGTATTCTTCGGGATTCCAAGCAGTCCCCACACCTTTGTCCATGACGCGGATATTTCCTACCGTTAGCCACCCCACCGTCGCAGCGACCGACTCAATCATCCGACTGAGCATGTACTTAAACGCTTGTTCCATGAATTCCCGACACAAAATACGAGCAGCCAAAGTATGCTCAACAGCAGCCCCTGCCCCTCCGAAAAACCAGGTGACGCTATCGATCGCCAATTGAACCAGAAGGACCACGGCTGCACCAATAATCTCAGTGCGTAGCAGCATAATTTGGCCCGTTAGTTCGCGAAACATTTTGTCCGCTACGTGCGCTGCTTCCTCAATTTGGTCGATCAGCCCTTCACCGTCTCCTTCGATCAGGCCATCGAAGAAATTATCCGCCTCATCAAGCTGGCTTCGATCCACAGCCCACCGCAGGGCGTCTCTTGCTTCGGAGAGCAATCCTCGGAGCTCGCCAACCTTCTTCGCGGAATCTTCCCACATGTGAGCTTCTGCCAGGAGTCCGGCTTCGTACCCGGTAGGCCACTTGTTTCCGGTTAGAATCATAATAAGATTCTGCATTTCCGTCGTCATGTGGTGGGTGCCGACCAGGTCAGGCATGAAATTTTAGCCCTTCGGAGTATTTAACGTTGCCAATTGACATATGTCGAGTTGGCCACTCGTATGTCTTCGTAAGCGTCGCTTTGAGTATCACGGAGAGAAGCGAGCACTTCGGTAAGATTATCCGCCATTATATGCAAGGAATCTGCTAGTTTCGGGAATGCTTCAATAAGTTCACGCCTATGCGGAATAAAAATCCCCTCGAATGGCTTTCCAAGCACAGGATCATCGCCCCAGATTGGCACGATTCGCCCTGTAGTGGAAGCGCCAGATTTCACGTAATTGGAAATTCCCTCGGCCAACGAAGCCGCGTTCCTCATCTTTTCGATAGATCGTCGAAATATTTCGAAGTCAACGAAAAGGTGGCCCGCGAAGTTGTGTGGCGAGTAATCAGAAATATGGGGAGTATGTTCGTTCGGTATCCCGCCGGGGTAGTTTCGGTATCCGTCCGGGGGGCCAGGCGAAGGGGGCGGCTTAGGCGTTGGCGTCGACATTCATCCTCCAGTAATAGTCTCGATTTCGGTAGAGGCGAAATCTCACGTAAATAGCCACTCTCAAGTAGATCATCAAAAAATGACATGAACGCCATTCATGCGAACTCTTAACGGTGATGTGTTAAATTTTGATGAATCGATAACGCAAAGAGACGCTGTTCGCGATGGCACGACAACTGCCGACGTGCGTGACCAGTGCGTGGCGTTCTTCGGGATCTCCTCCAGCGTGGCCACCACGACCGCCTCGACCTCCTCCACGGAAATCGTGGGCGGCC
>NZ_JBIVNJ010000101.1:0-6897 GCF_044753585.1 Streptomyces sp. NPDC088354
TGCCCGGCTCCGCGCCATCGGCGAGGATCTTGGTCTTCGAGCGCAACTTGGCGGTCGGCTCGGTGCCGTCGATCCAGATGTACTCGGCCTTGTAAGCCACTTATCTCTTCTCCTTCTGGGTGGCCTGCCGTCGCCCGGCAGGACGTGTTGTAAGGCGAAATCAGGGAGGGGGAACGGGATAGGCATCCGAGCGTGCCCGGTGTTTCCGTGGAGGGCACCGGCCCTCGCGGGGGCTGGGTTGTAAGCGGCTAGCGGTGTTAGTGCCAGGACGATTCAGCCGGCAGCCGTGGGGGTGGGTTGTAGGAGTGCGGCAACGTGGTCGTGGCCGCCACTCTCCGCGTCGGAATGCGCGGTGCCGCCCCATCGGTCCTTGATCCCTGAGTCGGCGCCGTGGTCCAGGAGGTACTGGACGACCTCAACGTGCCCCTCGGAGGCCGCCAGGTGGAGGGCCGTCCGCTTGTCGTAGTCCGTCGAGTTGGGGTCCTTCCCTGTCGCCAGGGCGATCCGGACGTCATCCAGATCACCCTGGCTCGCGGCCCACAGCAAGCGCATCGTGGAGGTGATCTCCTCCTCGTTCCTGCCGCGCCGCGGATCGCGCTTGCCTGAGACCTCCCCTGCGGCGAAGGAGTCGTAGACATGGAAGTTGAAGCGCCCGACCAGTTCCTTGCAGAACGCCACACCGCGCACCGAGTTTCCTAGCGCGTCCAGGCGCGGGGACCACACGCAGACGCCCATGACCCCCGGGACAACGATCATCAGCCCGCCGGAGACACCGCTCTTCGCAGGCAGCCCGATGGTGAAGGCGAACTCGCCGGAGTAGTCGTACATCCCGCACGAAGACATCAGCGACAGGCACTTGCGCACCGTGTCGGCCGAGAAGATGCGCTCCCCGGTCAGCGGGTTGACGCCGCCGTTGGCCAGCGATGCCGCCACCACCGACAGCGATCGGGCGTCGACCTCGATCGAGCAGCACTGGAAGTAGAACTCGAGAGTCTCCACCAGATCGGTGCCCTCCGGGAAGGAACCGTGCTCCCGCATGAAGTAACCCAGCGCAAAGTTCCGGTCCGCGGTGCGGCGCTCGGAGAGGTAGACGGCGTTATTGAAGCCGACCGTGCCACCGGACAACCTGCGCCACGTCTCGGCGACGTAGTCGAAACGGTCGGCCGTGTCCTGCTTCGGCCGGATCAGCGAGCATGACATGATGGCGCCGGAATTGATCATCGGGTTGTGCGGCAGGCCGTCACTGTTTAGCGTGAGCTCGTTGAAACCACGGCCACTGGGCTCGCGCCCGACATGACGGTGCACGACGTCGGCGCCGTGCTCCTCCAGCGTGAGGCAGTAGTTGATCGGCTTGCACACCGACTGCACGCAGAAGAGGGTGTCCGCGTCACCGACGGCGAACCGCTGTCCGTCGATCGTGCACAGCGCGATGCCGAACTTTTCCGGATCGACGCGGCCCAGCTGCGGGATGTAGTCCGCGACGTGGCCGCCGTCGACCCGCCGTAGGCTTTCGTAGATCCCGGAGATCTCGGTCTGGAGCGCGCCGAAGTCGGGGATGATAAAGTCCCCCTTAATGGACTTCGCGACGACACCGCCGCCCATCTTGCACAGGCTGGTGAACCGGTCCAGGTCGATCCGACACTCCCCCGTCATACCTGCACCCCGGCGCAGTGCTGCCCACACCTCTGTGACCCGCGGATCAGTTTCCGAGATACCGGATTCCCGTAGACGTGCGGTCAGCTCGGAGGTAGCGATCCGGCCGTCCTCACCGACACCGAACGACAGGAACAGCTTGCGGTAGTAGCTGGTATCGAAAATGTCGCTTCTGGGACCGACGCCCGCATCCTCGAGCACGGCCGCTGTTACGGAATTGCGCGGCCGAAGTCCTGTCTTCTTCGCAGCGGACATGGCAAAGCATTCCAATCTTTGTACGCGAAGGATATTCTGCGAACCGACAGTTGACTCTGCCTGCGGCCGCAGGGAACGGGCTCTCGGAACTCTCCGCGAAATGGGTTTGCTCCCAGACCGATTCAGAGGCTTCGTGAAAGTGAGTTGGGATCTCGGAGATGGTGTCAATGGGTCAGGATTTTACTTGACCTGCATGCCCAATTGACGAAGTTCGACGAAAATTCCCTTCTGCCACTTGTCACTAAAACCCATCCTCTAGTTCAGTGTATGGAACGTTCTATACAGACAATCTATGGGGTGCCCCGGACGCTGTCAAAGTGCGCCCGTCTGGCTGGGTTCGGGCCCGTAACCCCATGGTGAGGGATGTCGACGCAGTGCCGTCCGTGAGCCGGGCGAACGGCCTGTTGCGCCACTGGCGGAAGTGCTGCGACTGCTCCCACCGTGATCCTTGCCGGATGCTTTCGACCTGGACGGGACGCAACGTACGCGATGCCCCCCCGGCACCTTGACGTCGCCCCAACCGTCCGCCCGGCGGCCCTACGAGCACACGCCAGGGGCGAGGGAAAAGGGGGAGATCCGCAAAAGGAGTCACCTGGCAACGGAAGTGGCGCCGAATGGGTCCCGAAGTGGCGGTCTGCAAAGGGTGTAGCGTCAAATTCATGGCGCCAGCATTCTATGCATTTAACGCCGCACACTTGACGATCTCAAAGATTTTTTTGGGGCTCTCCTTGAGCATCCAAAAAATAAGAATTTCCCTTTGATTCGTATTTACGGCTGAGGTCAATCGAAAATCACCTCTTCCATGCTTGGCCTCTCAAATGGTCGCGCGCCGTCAACTTCCCAAAGCGGTGCATCGCCGCCACCTCGTGTGTATAAATCCGACGCATCGGATAAGACCTGCTCCGTGAGAGTGTAGGCGGGGGAAGTGTGCGGTAATAGCACGGTAGTGCCAATGGGAGTCGGGTGGCTGTGATGCGCATCACCGGCACTTGGAGGAATATTGCGGATCGCGATTCTGTTCAAGGGCCCATATTTAGTGGGCGTAAGTGCGACCCGACCTCATTCTTAGCTCGTACCCCACTCCGGGGCCGCAATTTTCACTTTGGGGCGGGGAGATGACGCTAAGGGCTGTCCCGCAAAGGGCTGATTGGCGCCCGCGCCAGGTGCTGAGCGGGATAATCGCGGGACTCCGACGGGGATCTGTGACAGCCAGGCACATGCCAGAGCTGCGTGTTCATGAGGGCGTCACTACGCCATCCAGTTCCACTACGCATTGCCGGACGACGCCTGGTGTGTGAAGCTGAGCGAGGTCGTCCCGGCGCCGGCCGCGCGGGCTGAGATCCCTAACGCCGTGACGCACTTGCCTGGAGCTGCCTTCCTGGTGGCGGTGATACCCCACGAGGATCCCCGGACCAGGAGGCGACCATCCACATTCACAGCCGCGACGAACCCGCCATCCCCTACGGGATCATGCGCTGGTTCGTGGAGCAGGCGGTCCGCTGCCGCATCGCCTTCGAGCAGGGAGAAGCCGAAGCAGTGGAATGATCATGCCGCGACTGGTGTGGTCACGGCGTTGGATCCCTCCTAGATAGCCCCGTTCAGCGGGCTGAGTCCAGGTCAGTCGGCAAACTGATCACCGCTCTCCGGCGCGAGGGTGCAGATTCGGTGCGCAGGAGCCGGCCGGGGGTCTGCCGTTGAGCGGTTCCGCAAGGACAGACACCGAACTGATCGTGGACGGCACCCTGGCCCCCGCGCGCGACCACAGCATCGCCGAGCCGTCGAAGAACTACCGGTATTCGACCAACCGCCTGGTCGTCATCGATGCCGACACTCGGCTGCTGAGGTTTCGTGCGGGCGTCGGTTGGTGATCCCTGCGGTTTGCCGTTGTTATGCGGTATGTGCAGGGTGGGGGCCTGACCGCTGAGCGGCGGGCGTTTCGTGGACAGATCCGGGCTTGAGGCTGTGGCGCAGTTCGTTCGTGGCGAGACGACCGCGGTGGCCGCGAAGGAGTTACGGGTCAGTGAGCGGTCGGTGGAGCGGTGGCGCCGGGCCTGGCCTGAGGGCGGCATCGAGGGTCTGCGGTCGGCTGGCCCGGAGAGGGGGCCGAAGCTGTCCGCCCGGCAGTTCACGTCTTGGACGAGATTGGGCAGGGGCCCGGTGGCGCGGGCCTCGGTGGTGCGCTGGGACAAGGCGTGTATTCACTACGCGTACCCGCCGGGGGCCTGGTTGCGGCTGCGTTCCGGCGTTACGTATCCCGGACCGGAACGCCGCTGATGCATGTGTATTTGTTGGTGTCGGTCAAGTGCCGCCGTCCGGATGGCGCGTGGAGAGCGTCGCACGCGTCGGTGTTCTTCGAGAACACCGACGCGTGGTTGGCGCTGTGACATGAGCTGGTGATGGGGGAGGCCTGCCAGGCGCTGGGCCTGGCGATTGAGCCCCGGACCGTCACCGCTGGGCGCAGGCCAGTGATGGAGCTGGCCAGTATCCCGCACGAATCCATCGACTGGCTCAGCGTGCGCGGCCGGGCGATCGATTAACGCCGCACCGAGCTGTAACACGAACCCCTCGCCACCGCCGCCGCTGCTGCCGCTGGCGACGAAGCGCTCTTGTGCGGCCCCGTGGTGACGGAGTGAATCCGCACCGCGTTGAACCGGATCGCTGGCCATCAGACTCGCCTGACTTAGACCGACCGGCAATAGGCGGCGGCTGTGGGTTCGGGGGATGGGCTGGATACGGTGCGGGCACGGGTCCACCACGTGATCATGGAGTTCTCTACGCTCAGTGATCACGAAGGACGGCCGTGCCCGCGCTGCCATCTTGCCTGCTTGAACCCCTCTGGGACCAGTTCGCCGCACTCCTGCCCGCCCGGGGAGAGTTCGTCACGGACCATCCGCTGGGCTGTCACCGCCGCTGGATAGCCGACCGAAAGGTATTCGAGCACATCGTGCTCGCGCTGGTCCACGGCTCCGGATACGAGCGCGTCTCAACTCCCGGATGTTCTGACCGTACCATCCGACGCCGCGTCAAAGAGTGGGCTGATCTCGGGATATCCAAGAAGGTACACGCCCTCGCGCTTGAGGCGTACGACCGGATGATCGGCCTGGGGCTGAGCGAGATCTCCGTGGACGGCCGCATCACCAAGGCCCCTTCCGGAGGCGAGAAGGCCGGACGATCCCCGGTCGACCGGGGCAAGCAGGGGCTGAAGCGCTCGGTCGCCTCCGACGCGTGCGGTGTCCCGCTCGGGATCGTCTCCGACGGTGCCAACCGGCACGACTCGCCCCTGCTCGGCCCCACCTTGGAGGCGGCGAAAGCCCAGGTCGGCGCGATGCCGACGACGGTCAACGTCAACCTCGACCGCGGTTACGACAGTGCCAAGTCCCGCGCACTGCTCACGGAGTTGGGATGCACGGGCGAGATCGCGCGTAAGGGCGTGCCCGCTCCGATTCAGGCCGGGAAGCGCTGGGTGGTCGAGCGCACCCACTCATGGATGAACGACTACGGCAAGCTGCGGCGCTGCACGGAGAAGACCGCCCCTACCGTGGACTTCTACCTCTACCTCGCCGCCACCCTCGTCACGCTCCGCATGCTGATCCGCCGAGCAACCAGCCACTACCGCTGGGACGGCCGACCCACGACCCGACGCCTCAAGCGATCCATTTGCCGGTCGCTTGAAGCCGAATCGTTCCAGCATCTACGCGTCCGCTGGCGAGCGATGCCATACGCCGCTTGCGTGGATCTGTTCGACGGACCGCAGGCCAGGCCCGCACCACTGGGGCGGTCATCCGTGCCCGGTTGCACGGCCTAGGTCCTGTTTCTTGGATCATGTGCGGAGCCAGATCACCAGGGCTGCGACGGTGACGGTTCCGAGGTAGGTGTAGGCGCGTTTGTCGTAGCGGGTGGCCACGGCCCGGAAGTTCAGCCGACGCCGGGCCGTCACCACCGTGGCCTCAGCTTCCCGTACCTCAGTCGCCGCATCCTCCAGACCACCCGGACCCAAGACGTCCCCGCCTTCACTCGCCATCATCACGCCATCCTGACAGAACGCACCAACCTGGCTGCCATTGATGTGAACTGCCCAGTTACCGGGCCCAGCAACGGCGCCGACGCGGGCCCGGTACGTACACCGCAAGGTCGCCAGTCCCCACCGTCCGGCATCGATGCGCAGCGCGGCCGCATCGGCCCGTTCGATCGCGGTCCAGGCCGTGCCATCCATCAGCAGCTCGTCCAACGAGACACCGGCCAGCTCCCGGTAGCCTGGGTCCAGGTACAGCGCCTGGGACGGGACGTGCTGCTTGCCGCTCAGGCCTGGATGCTGGAAAATCTGCTCCACCTCGCCCCGGGCAGACCCCTCGAGAAGCCCCAGGCGCCCGTCCGCAGGCCGACAAGTGGCGATCAGCCTCCGCCCGCTCGGCAGTTCCACGCCCGTTTCGGGCCATACAGGTACCCCAAAATCACGTTGAGTCGCTCACCGAGCCCAATGGGACGCCGGTCAGTTCCTGGACAACACCCGCCGCTACGGCGACAAGCTCACCGAGGACGACGCGCGGAACTCGACACGCCCGGCATCCGCTAGTAGTCACAGTGTGTGGAAGGGCCGGACAGGCCCTAGGGGCTGCAGAATTGACCGCTGGGCGGGGGCGGAGCGCACACATGCTCACGATAAGGTACACGTTGCATCACAACAGGGCAGGCCACCCCCCCGTCCGATGCCAGGACCGGCCTGCCTGGCCTCGCTCCGGAGCCCAGGTACCGGAGCGAGGCTCCGGCGCATCAGAGCAATACGCCGTGTTCAGTGCGGTGGTGGCCAGCATGCCTCGCGGAGGGCTCCTCCGGTGCGTGGGGCGCCACCGGGCTGTAGGTGCTCCTGCGAGCGGCTTTCAGGAGAGAGTGAGCCTTTTCAGCGTTGCTTCTCCAGGGTGAGGATGGCTTTGGCTGCTGACGACAGGCGGTTGGGGCTGCAGCGGGCGTGGCGGAAGATGCGCCAGCGTT
>NZ_JBIVNJ010000102.1:0-6878 GCF_044753585.1 Streptomyces sp. NPDC088354
GTCAGGGACTCATCCACAAGGCCGGACCCGCCACCTACACCAGCCAGAATGACCCCTTGCCACCAGCGCAAATACGTTAACTACCCGGCCTTGGGCGTTGACCCCAGATCTTGGACACACGAGACACTGGATCCTGACGATCTGAGAACGGACATCTCGTGGTCATGAAGAACTATCCGCCGCAGTTCAAGGCGGACGCGGTCGCGCTTTACCAGTCGCGGCCCGAGGCGACGATCAGGCAGGTCGCCGCCGATCTGGGGATCAACCCCGAGACCCTGCGCAACTGGGTCAGGGCAGCCGGCGCGAGCCGGCCGCGGGGACGCCGCGCGGAGGCACCAGTCGAGCCGCCAACGCCGCTCGAGGCGGAGAACGCCGCCTTGCGCAAGAAGGTCCGCGAGCTGGAAGAAGAGCGGGAGATCCTGCGGAAGGCGGCAAAGTATTTCGCCGGGGAGACGCGCTGGTGAGGAGCCGTCAACTAACTACTGCCCGGATTTGATGCTGCTTTCGTAGTCAGCGATCAAGTCCTGGAGGGCCTCGATGGTGCGGGGTGGGTGGGTTCGTCGGCGCTGGGTGACGGCCGCGGTGATTTCGGGGGCCGCCGCGAAGGCCAGCAAGGGCATAGTCCGGTGAGCGTGATAACTCAGGGTGTTGCGGTCCCGGCCTAGCAGCCGGGCCGTCAGGGTGAGGGTGACGGTGTTGCGACGGCTCAGGACGGCGGCCAGGACACGGTGGCGGTGGTCGAGGAAGCCGAACCCGGGGTTGTATCCGCGCCGGTTGAGGCCCTTTCTCTTCTCCCGCTCCGTCTCGGCCAGGACCCGGCGGCAGGGTTCGAGTTCGTCCACGAGCCGGTCGAACAGCCTGCCGGAAATGCCGGTCAGGGCAGGGTGCGTGAGTAGGTGGGTGGCCTCGGCCGGGATCGGCGGTGCCTTTGCCCGGTCCGGCTCGACAGACGGTGCCTGTTGGGGGTCGTATGGAGCGATGGTGTAGTTCCACTCACCGTGGAAGTCGTCGCGCTGGACGCGCTGCAGGATGGCCTTGCGCTCGTCCTTGGTGAGCGTGCACCCAGTGGGGTAGTCGTTCTCGTCCAGGACAGCGCTGACGGTCAGGCCGGTGCGGGTGCGGGTGGCAGAGATGCTCTGGAGCAATATCTCGTAGCTGGTCAGAGGCCGTCCGCGCAGGCTGTGGGTGATGTGGGAGAACAGACGGTGCTCCACCTTGTTCCACTTTGATGTTCCTGGTGGAAAGTGCAGGACGGTGATGGTCAGCCCGCACTCGTCGGCGAAGGCGGCCAGGTCCATTTTGAACAGGTGGGAGCCTGCGGAGTTCGCTCCTCCGGAGTCTGCGGTGACCAGCAGCCGGGTCGCGTCGGGATAGTCATGCTGGCCCTGCTGGTTCCACCAGCGGCGGAGCGACTCCACCGCGAAGGCGGCGGTGTTGCGGTCGGTCCCGACGTTCACCCACCCGGTGTCCTGGCCCAGGTCGTAGACGGCGTACGGAATTGCAATCGGGGTATCGGGGTCCATGAAGTCGTGGTCCGGAGCCGTGATCGGAGCTCCCTTGGGTCGGTGGGTGCGGCCCGCGCGGGCGAAGTCGCCGATCGGCTCCTTCTTCTTCGCATCCACGCTCACAACCGGCAGTCCCTGGGACAGGAACTGCTCGGCCGTGGCGTTGATGTGCCGGAACTGGGCGTCGTGGTCCGGGACTTGACTACCGGAACGGGTCTTGGCCATGCCCTGGAGGCTGAAGCCCATCGAATGCAGCAGGTTGCCCACGGCCGGGGCGCTGATCGGATGGCCTGCCGCGCTCAGCTCTCGGGCCAGGTCGCGCAGTGAGGCTGTGGTCCAGCGCAGCGGGGAGATCGGGTCGCCGATCTCCCGCGGTTCGATCAGGGCCGCGAGTGCCGGCACCAGACCGGGGTACGTTCTGCGGCCGGCTTGCGTCCGCCGCCGGGACGGCGCACCCGCCCCAGCACCGGTGTCCCGGTTGCGAGCTCGTCACGGCCCCGCGCGATGGTCGACTCCGATACCTCCGCCAGCCTGGCCACTGCGGTGATCCCGCCGTGCCCGAGCGCGGCAGCTTCGGATGCCAGATACAGACGGTGTTGCCGCTCGTCCAAGTGCGGCAGGATCGCTGTGAACTTAACGTCCAGTACCGCCAGGGTTGCTTCCGAGATCCCCACAGACGCTGACTTACCACACCACCAACCTCGGCGGGCCCGAACCCGGCAGTAGTTAGTTGACGGCTCCTGAACCGCTTCCAGTTCGTCGCCGACCACCAGCGCCGCCACGGCGTGAAGCGGCTGTGCACCATCCTCGGCATCGCCCACTCCAGCTACTACTACTGGCGCTCGACGGCTGGGGACCGGGCCGCCCGGGCGGCGTCCGACGCCCGCCTTGCTGCCCGGATACGGGTCGTGCACCGCGAGTCCGACGGCACCTACGGCGTCCCCAGGATCACCGCCGAGCTCCGCGAGGCCGGCGAGCGGATCAACCACAAGCGCATCGCGCGGGTGATGCGAAGCATCGATCTCGCGGGAGTGCGGCTGCGTCGCAGGCACCGCATCACGATCGTGGACCCGGCCGCGGCGAAGGCCCCGGACCTGATCGGCCGCGACTTCACCACCACGACGGTGAACACGAAGTACGTCGGCGACATCACCTATCTGCCGCTGACCGGCGGCAAGTTCCTCTATCTGGCCACGGTCATCGACCTGGCCTCCCGGCGCCTGGCCGCTTCTCCAGCAGTTGCAGCGACCACCGGGCACGGCCTGCCGGAGGCTGGGAGCACGCCAGGGCGATCAGCCGGGCCTCGACTTCACCAGTCACCGGCGAGGGCACCGGCGGGAGATCTCGCTGTTTCCGCTGGATCGTCGCCTCGACGTCACCACCGCTCTCGGCGAACCGCTTGGCCACCAGCCGCAGCGTCTCGCCCGAGACGCCGACCCGGGCAGCAATCGCATCCTGCGAGTCGATCTCACCAGCAGAGGTGTCCAGCGCGAGCAGCACCCGCGCCCGCCTGATCACCGAGGCCGGATGGACCCCCGACGTGGTCACCCGACCCAGCTCTTCACGATCGGCCGCGGTCAGCACCACCGGCCTCTTCTTCTGCGAACCCATCACACCAACTCCCGTCCGGCAGAAAGGAAGGAACATCTACCGGACACCACCATCCCAACCAAATACCCAGGATTAAGCAACGACACGCTACTAGGTGCATCCGTCCGGGCAAGGGTCGGGGCGCCTGTCGGCGCTACCCCGGCCCGGTCGCGCCCTGGCCCGGCCCTGGAGGGCGTCCACCGCCCGGACCCAATGGTCTCCCCTGCCATCGGCAACCAACATCCACGAGGGGAACGGGAGGGTCGTGACGACTGGCGCGAGCTGGGAAAAGAAGGCTGAACAGGAGAAACACTGGCTCGGCGGATACCGCGCACACGCACACAAGTGGGAACGCCAGGGGAACACAAGCGCCCCCGACAGGGGCTCCCTGGACCCGTCGACCTCACCGGCCGATTCTGCCGGGGGCCGGCCGTTGCGCTATCTGCCCGTAGGGGCAGGGCACCCGGCGTCCGTGCCTACTGTGTGTCCTGTATCACATCAGACGTGACTGCGCTGGTCAGAGCGGGTTGCGGGTCTCGGGGTCGGGTTTGCCAACCTGACCCGGGCCCTGTCCGGGCCGCCTGTCCACGACGTAGGGCTGAAAAGTCTCAACGCTCCCCGCCTGCTGTGCACACCCCCTGGGGAGTGTCTGATCCCGAGGGGAACCCGTTGTCCACGCTTGCCCTGCTGGTTGTCCTGCTGCTGGGTCTGGTCGGCCTGCTCACGGTCGGCGCTCTGGGCTACCTCGCCCACCGCAGCCCGACCCTCACCCAGCCGCTGATCGTCGCTCTGACCGGCGCGGGCGTCCTGGTCGCGATGGTCGCTGTCGTCGTCATTGCCGCGCGGTGAGTCGGCGCCCTGGTGCGTCGGCGAGTGATCGGTGACCTGCCTGCCCGCCGGATCGACCACGTTCTGGCGGGGCGTTTCTCCTGGACGCGGGGCTGTCCGAAAGGAACAGCTCCTTCGCTGTGGCGCTTTTGCATCATGGGTTGACGGCGCTTCCGCTTGGGTCGGCGCCGGGCGTGGGGTCGCCGGGAGGTTGTCCGTCCGGGCAGTTGTGCGGATGGTCCGGGTCCAGGAGAGGAAGCGGCCCGAAGAAGCTCATCAGAGGGCCCGATGTGCAGTCGAGCCAGTACTGGTAGATCGCATTGGCTGTGCAGGCCGGGCAGCTGCAGTCGCCCGGATGCGTTGTCTTGTTAGCCATCTCGCTGCCTTCCAAACCGCGCATCGTCACGCTGTGCATCACGCTCCGGCAGCACTCCCGCCCGGGGTCGCTCCGGACCCGGGGTTGTGCGGCCGCGGGGCCGGGTGCCGGCGGGGTGGAAACGGTGAACCGGTGGGCGGGCCGGGCCGGTCACCACCCCCACGCGGTTCTCCTCGGCCCGGCCCGTCCGGTGCCCCGCCCCATGGGGGTGAGGGCGAGGCGTGGCAGGGCCGCCCCCAACCAAGGGCGGGCCCCGCCGGTTGCGGGACAGATGGCGACACCCTCCGTGCCGCGGACCTGCCCCGCGTCTGGCCCTACGAGCTCGGACGGGAGCCCGTGGGGGATGTCTGGCGGCATCCGGGAGAACCGGCCCGCCGACGGATTGGTGCAGGAGCGGAGGGAGCCGAACCCCCGATGTCCCGGGACGCACCGAGACACGGCGCCCTGCTCTCGCCGCACCCAGCACCTCGCCCTGCGCCCCCGGCCATGGGGGCGACCGGGAGCGCAGACTGGCAGGCCAGCGCCGGGGGGGATGGGCAGGACCTGCCGTGCTTGCGAAGCGGAACGCACGATACCCCAGGCAGCGACTCATCCCGCAAGGGGCCTATACCCCGCAATGTCCACCAAGGATCACGCTTGTTGGTTCACTCGGGCCGGGCGGACTCATAACCCCGTCAGATCCCCATGACGGCCGGTGGCTCATGCTGTCCCACTCCTCGGCTGGACGCGATCCCGACCACCATTGATATGTTCTGGGCCGCACGGACCTCGACGACCAAGGCCCGCGAACACCGCCTGCCCCGACTGATCACCGCCGTCCGTAGCGTGTACGACCACGTCCGGATCGGCGCTCCGCCCAGCCTGGACATCCTCACCGACAACACCCTCGCCGCCGCCGACGGCGTCGTCACCCCAGTCCAGGCCGAAGACTCCACCCTCAAAGCCCTGCGCCTGCTGCTCCCCCAAATCGCCGCCGTCGACGCCGACCTGCGCACCACGCCCCTGCACCTGCCCGGCCTGGTCGTCAGTCCGTTGTCCCGGTCAACCAGCAAGTTGGTCGACTCGGTGCTCGCCGACCTCGACAAGCTGCCCGACCTGCCGATCCTCGGCACGGTCCCGCTGTCGGTTACCGTCCCCGAAACCTGGCGCTACGGCCGGACCGTGGTCGACTGCGCCCCAGACTCCGAACGCGCCACCATCCACCGCGCCATCGTCCGCGTGCGTGCTGATCTTGTTCCGGACGACCTGTGGGAGCGGGTGGCTCAATTGCTGCCACCCGCTCCCGAACGACGCCTTCGGCATCCCGGGCGGCTTCGCGTTCCGGACCGGGCGGCTCTTGGCGGCATCATTTACGTCCTTCGGACCGTTGCCCGGCGCGATGTCCCCGCACAGACCGTAGGCTGCTCCGGTGTGACGGCCTGGCGCCGGCTGCGGGACTGGACCGCGGCCGGTGTCTGGCAGCGCCTGCACGCCGTCCCGCTGGCCGAACTTCGCCGTGCCGGTCTGCTGGACCTGGACGACTGCTCCGTGGACGGGTCGCACGTCCGAGCTCTCAAAGGGGGGAATCACGTCGGCCCCTCGCCCGTACTCGCCGTCACGCTCACCGGCGGGAACCGGCACGACGTCACCCAGTTCCTGCCGCTGCTGGACGCCGTCCCGCCGATCCGGGACGCCCTCGCTGCAAGCCCCGGCGCCTGTATGCCGACCGGGGCTACGACTTCGCCAAGTACCGCCGCCTGCTGCGGAAGTGCGGAATCAAGCCGTCGATCGCGCGACGCGGCGTCGCCCATGATTCGGGACTGGGAAAGGTGCGCTGGGTGGTCGAGCCGGCCTTTGCCTGGCTGCACCAGTTCAAACGGCTCCGCACCCACTACGAGCGACGCCTCGGTCTTCACTAGGGCATTCTCGAGTTAGCCTGCAGCCTCATATGCCTGCGCCGCCTGCGAACCTCGTCCTGAAACGATCAGTCGGCGACGCTGAACCACCCCGGCCACACCTCGGCCAGAAGCGCTTTCAGGGGCCGCACCGCGGTCTGCAGGTCCTGATCCGTGACGTCAAGAGGGTCCGGCAGGCTTACGAGTTGGTGCGTGATAGCGGCTGGGGCAATGTTGTCCCGTTCCGGGGGCAGTGGTTTAGCGGGTGCGGTCGGAGACGAGGCCGGCGATGGCGCGGTAGGTGTCGGGCAGCCGGTCTTGTCGGTGGGTCCAGCGGGTGAGTTGTTTCCAGCGTTTGTGGTCGGCGAGGGCGTGTTCGACGGTGATCCGGTCGGATGAGTGCGAGTGACGGTCACGTACCCAGCGTTCGTGGACGTCTGCGAGTGCGCTCTTGTTCGGTTTCCTTGGTGGTGTGATGGCCTGGCCGGGGTGATCCCGTCGCAGGCCGAGGTAGCCGTCGTCCAGGAGGACCTCGACGTCGGGGAAGTGCTGGAAGCAGATGGCAATGCCTTCATTGCGTGCGGCGGTCGCATCGTGCATCCGCCCAGGTCGCAGGGCATCTGTCCATAACGTGCGGCCCTGATGGTCGGCGATCACGGTGGCCTTCATCGTGTTCTGCTTCTTCTTTCCCGACACGAACGCTCG
>NZ_JBIVNJ010000103.1:0-6156 GCF_044753585.1 Streptomyces sp. NPDC088354
GCATCTTCCGCCACGCCCGCTGCAGCCCCAACCGCCTGTCGTCAGCAGCCAAAGCCATCCTCACCCTGGAGAAGCAACGCTGAAAAAGCTCAGTGTCTTGCGGAGCTGCTCGGGCAGCTTCGTCATCGACACCGTCAGGGCAGTGTTCATCGCGACGGCGCCGTAACCGCCCAACACCGGGCCGTTCTTCACGGTCGGCACCTCGCCCCAACCCTCCATCCTCGGCAGATGCACCAGGAAGGTGGATCGGCTGCTGCGCTCGACGAGCGTGCCGATCGCGGACCGGCCCGTCCCGATGATCAGATCGCCTTCCCAATGCCCCGGGACCGCGCGGTCCGCGGCCTCTGCAGGACGTTCACTGAGGACGACGTCCGCGGTGACATGCCCTTGCGGCTTGTTCCGTGACCTCGACCGAGGCTCTCGAAGCGCCCGCCCGGTGCGCAGGCAGGCGACCAGCTCACGCTTGAGCGCACCACGGCCCTCGATGAACAGCGACTGGTAGATCGCCTCGTGGCTGATGCGCATGGACTCATCCTCGGGGAAGTCGGCCTTCAACCGGTGCGAGATCTGTTCCGGGCTCCATGCCGTCGCCCACCGCCTGTCTTGCCGGTGCGGCTTGTTCAGCCCTTTCCACGCAGGCGTTGGCGGTCCTGCGGCGACCGTCCCGTCAGACCGGAGAACGTTCCCCGACAACCTCTCCTGAACGTACTCACGCAACCGGTCGTTGCCCAGGAGCTTCGCGCTCTTCGGGCGCTTGGCCGCCTGCTGAGCCTTCCACTGGGCGACCGTCGCGCGGTACTCCTGCTTGCCGCTGCGCGTGGCGGCGTTGCGGCGCAGTTCACGAGAGATTGTCCCGGGGTCACGCTCCAAGGCGCGGGCGATCTCGCGCACACCCTTGCTCATCGCCCTGAGAATCGCGATCTCCTCGCGCTCCTCGAACGTGAGATACCGGCCCGAGGGCTCGGCCAACGAGATCGGAGGCATGCCGCCAGCGTGACGAAACCACCTCGCACCCACCGGCCACGACACGCCGACCAGCAGCGACGCCTCGGCCGTCGTGACCCCCGTGGCGATCAGTCGCCAGAACTGGCGTTGTACGACCCGAGACGGATCAGGCCGCCCCGGCGAGCGCATCGCCGGCCGCAACGCACGGTCAGCGCGCCACTGCCGACGTCGCTCCTCCGGAACATCGCGGTCTTCAAACTCCAGTCCGCCGTGGCCACGTCGCACACCTCCGAGATCAGGGTGTTGCGACGACCAGTTGAATCCACCCTGAGAGCCCCTGTCCGCGTGGAAAATCACTCCGTCGACGTGGCCACCGACGGCCGCCACGGCCATCTCGAGAGCGTCGGTGACCAGTTCTGCGCGCATGTGTGAGGCCATCGACCAGCCGAGCACGCGGCGCGAGCAGATGTCGATTACGCAGGCGAGGTACAACCATGAGCCGCCGACCTGCACGTATGTGATGTCGCCGCACCATTTCTCGTTCAGGTGGCCGGCCGAGAAGTCGCGCCGAACCAGGTCCGGAGCTGGTGGCGCGAGCCGGTCCGGGACCGTAGCAGGTGCCGTCCCTGGATGCCGCCCGCGCCATGAGCCGCTCGACGCGCTTGCGGTTGACGGTGTGCCCGAAGCCCCGCAACTCGGCGTGGACGCGGCGGACCCCGTACGTCCCGTTGTGGCCGGCGTGGATCTCGCGGATCTCCGCGACCAGGGCGTCGTCGGCCACGCGGCGGGCCTCACGGGCCCCGCCGCCGGCCAGCCACCGGTAGTAGCCCGACCGCGAGACACCGAGGACGCGGCATATCCGCTGCATGCCCAAGTCGGCGCGGTGGGTGGAGATGAAGTTCCAGCGGCCTGTCACCGACGAAATCACCGCCGAGCTCACCATGCTCGTCGGCTTCGACCAAAACCTCGCCGCCGAAGCAACCCGCACCTCCAACCGGATACGAGGCCTGCTCACCCAGTTCCACCCGTCGCTGGAACGCGTCCTTGGCCCCCGCCTCGACCACCAGGCCGTCACCTGGCTGCTCGAGCGCTACGGCTCCCCGGCCGCCCTGCGCAAAGCCGGCCGCCGCAGGCTCGTCGAAGTGATCCGGCCCAAGGCCCCGCGCATGGCCACCCGGCTGATCGACGACGTTTTCGACGCACTCGACGAGCAGACCGTCATCGTCCCGGGAACCGCCACCCTCGACATCGTCGTCCCGTCGCTGGCCAAGTCGCTGGCGGCCGTGCACGAACAACGCCGGGCCCTGGAAGCACAGATCGAGGCCCTGCTGGAGGCCCACCCTCTTTCCGAGGTCCTGACGTCGCTGCCCGGCGTCGGCGTCAGGACCGCGGCAATCCTCCTGGTCACCATCGGCGACGGCAGCTCGTTCCCCAGCACCGCCCACCTCGCCTCCTACGCCGGCCTAGCCCCCACCACCAAGCAGTCAGGCACCTCCATCCACGGCGAACACGCACCCCGAGGCGGAAACCGGCAGCTCAAACGCGCGATGTCCCTGTCCGCGTTCGCCGCCCTCCACGACCCCGCCTCACGCACCTACTACGACAAGGGCCGGGCCCGCGGCAAAACCCACACTCAAGCCCTCCTCCGCCTCGCCCGCCACCGCATCAGCGTCATATTCGCCATGCTCCGCGACGGCACCTACTACGAACCCAGAACCCCCCGCGCCGCTTGACGAAAGACATAGAGGCACCCCCCCGGCCGCCGACCGCCTTCCAGGAGTACTGCGACCAGCAGGGAATTCAGCGCCTGATGTCCTGGCGCGCGATCAGTTAGCGCGGGCGGCGACCAAGATCCCCGACAGAGTCAAGTTAGGGGGATGACGCCTAAACGGCAGACAGTTCGCGAGCGGATCCGGTTGGAGGTCGCCGGGCGCTTTACCGTGGGTGCCTTTAACGCGGAGGTCACGGTCGCCAAGAACTTACCGGCGAGTGTGCGCTTGGCGCGGCAATGGCGTCGGCCCTGGCAGGACGCCAGCCGCGCCAAATCGTGAGTACCCATGAGAATCTGATGATCAGCCGATCAACCCGCCCGAGAAAGAATGCGCAACCAACTTCCCACTTGCGAGTTGCGTCGTATGATTCATTCCGGGCATCTGAGGTGCCTCTCACGTAAGAGTAATCCGTACCCCCACCGTGCCTTCACGGCCCCTACGCAACCGGCTACCGAAGAGGACGAGCCGACCCATAAGACCGTACTTGCGAGCGACTAGCAAACGATAGCGTTCGGTTTCCTGCGCTCCCAGAATCTCGGCACGAGCCTGCACTTGATTTCCCGTCGGGTTACCGCGCACATCGCATGGCCCAACCAAAACGTCTGCTTGATTGCGGATCCGCTTGACCTTACCGGAGTCTGCGACGGTCCACACTCCCAGGGCATCGTCGTCGAGCACTACCCACACAGGCGTCGGCACGGTCCGCCCGTCTCGACGGTAGGTGGTGACCAGGAGATACTTTCCCGCCGCCAGGTCGACGGTCCCGCTGTCCTCAACCATGCCCTCAGACTACGCGCTGTAAGGACCACTTGTGTGGTCAGCATGTGGGGCTTTTGATCGGTGATCAAGCACAAGCCGGTGCAGTAGGGCTGCTCGGCGGCGATGTGGGCGGTCGACAGGAGCGCTCTCGTCGTGGCCGCGAACGCCTTGCATGTTGCCGCCTGCGGTCTGCGACAAGATCCGGTGCGCTGGACACAGGATCTCGACCGTTGCCGCGACGTACCGGTAGACCGTGATCAGCCCCACAGCGCAGGGCCCCACGGATCTCGGGCTAGAAGACTGCTGAAAATCTTGTTGTGGGGCCGCCCCGGCCGGAGGCCGGGGCGGCCCTTTCGTTTATGCGGTGGCTGGGGCGATGTGCCAGGTGGTGTTGGTTCGGGTGAGTCCGAGGGTGATCAGTCGGCGGAGGTTGAGGGCGGCGGCGCGGTGGTGGAGCCAGATGTTGTTGGCGATGACGCCGCAGTGCGGGACCCGGCGGTTGCCCTTGGCGACCAGCCAGGCGATGGCGCGTTCGACTGGCGGCCGCCATCGGCGGTATTCGTCTTGCCAGCCGGGGTCGGTGGCGGCCTGACGGCGGGCGGCGGTCAGCAGTTCGTGCTGGGGATGGACGTTCAGGGTGCGTCCGGTCTTGGACTTAGTGCAGCGTTCCCGTAGGGGGCAGTTGGTGCAGGCGCGCTTGAACTGGGCCGTGCGGGCGCCGTCGGCTTTGGCCTGGCCGAGGTTGGCGGTGTGTCCGGCCGGGCAGGTCGCGGTGCCGGCGGCCAGATCGAGGCGGAAGTCATCGATGGTGAAGCCGCCGGGGACGGCCTGCCGCAGCGGCGGCGGCTTGATCACCAGGGTGTGGCCTTCTGCCTGCAGACGTGCGCGCAGGTCGCCGGTGCCGTAGGCGCTATCGCCGAGCACGGTTAACTCCGCGCCCTCCTCCTCGTCGGCCAGCAGACCGGGCGCGACGGCGGCCTCATGGTTGTCGGGGCCATAGCCGCTGGTCAGGGCGACGGCGGTGAAGAGTCCGGTCTCCGGCTCGAAGGCGACGTGTCCTTTGAAGCCTTCGCTGTGGCGGGTGCGGTTCTTGTGGATGTGCCGTGCGTCGGGGTCGACGGTGGACACGGTCCGGTCCGGCACCGTGCGCTTGGCGATGCGCCAGCGGCCGTCGCGCCCATCGGAGTCCTCGGCAGGTTCCACGTCCTGGCCCGCGACCAGGGCCAGCAGACCGACCGCGTTCGCCGCCTTCTCGCCCAGGTTTTGCTCGGGCAGGTGCCCGAGCAGGTTGAGGGCGTCGGTGACCAGCGCGTCGACCAGTGCGGCGCGGGCCGACTCGTCGTCCCAGGCAATCCTCGGTTTGCCCGGGTCGGTGTAGTCGTGCGCGCGGCAGTGCCCCGCAGCCACCTCCTCGGCGCCGGGAACCTCGCGGATCACCCGGCGGATCGCGGAGATGATCTGGGTGACGGTGTCCTGGGTGGCCACCGCGTCATCGAGCACGCTGGAATCCAGCGCCCGCCGCTGCCTGCCCTTGAGCACGCCGGTCGCGGCCACGACTTCCCTGACCTTGGTGAAGATCCGCAAGGGATCGGCCGAATGACGCAGGCGGCGCCGGAAGTACGTCAGCAGCGACGGGTCGAACGCGGTGTCGTACAGCCCGAGCCCGCAGGCGGCCTTCCACCGCAGGTCACACCGCAGTTCCTGGACGGTCTCGAAGTCCGACAATCCCTGCAGGCTCTGCAGTACCACCGTCGCGGCCAGCACCTGAGGCGGCAGACTCGGCCGGCCGTTGGACGACGGATACATGTCCGCGAACATCCCCGGCGGGAACAGCACCTCGCGATGCTCGGCCAGAAATGCGAACACACTGCCAGCCGGGATCAACTCCCGACACGTCTCCCACACATCCGGCCCGACCGACTCCCCGGCCCATTCCCCCTGCATGCCTACAAGACTGGCCCCGACTCCACAGAGCCGGGGCCAGAACCCGAGATTTTCAGCAGTCTTCTAGGGCGCGGGCTGTCCCGAAACCACAGTTTCGGGACAGCCGTTCGTCAACAGAGATTCAGCTCAACTGCCGATGGATGAAATCTGGCGGAACACAGCAGCCTGCCCGTGGTTGGTTCCGTCGAAGGCTTCAAGGTTCCACATGCAGACGTCCTCAATGCGGAATATCTGGCCGCCCTTGTGCTGCCGCAGTCCCTGATAACCATCGGCGTAGCCATGTTCGTTGACTGACGCCAGCAGGGCATCTCGGTCCTGCTGGGCATCCATGGCGGCAGACTGCCGCGACGGGAGGCCCATGAATTCGTCCCAGGTGTAGCCGAAGGCCCGTTGCGCGGTGCGATTGGCGTACATGAACAGAGGGTCGGCTGATGTATCGTGCGCCAGCAGCCCGAAAGGTGCATCCTCGTAGAGCCACTGAGCGGCCTCGGCGTCCGATGCCCAGACCGGCGGACACAGATTGACGCCCACCAGGCGGCGGTAGCTGTCGAGTAGGAGGATGGCGAACGAAGGGTCCTCGCGGAGATCGGATGGCCCGGCGTATCTGTCCAAGTGCCGCCGTGACGGGTCAGTCACCGTTCTCCACCCAGCTCATCAGCTTGCGCAGCTTCTTGCCGGTGGTCTCCAGCAGGTGGTTCTCGTCGGCCTTCTTGTACTCGTTGTACTTCGGCAGGCC
>NZ_JBIVNJ010000104.1:0-6048 GCF_044753585.1 Streptomyces sp. NPDC088354
ACTGTGATTTGACCTCCCTAGGGTGAGGCCATTGCACCGGAGTGACGTGAGAAAAGACAGATCTTGACTTGCTCATGACCGCCAAGTACGGTGAGGAATTTCAATGAGCTGCCTGCAGTGGCGTAGGAGTTCAGGTATTTGGCGCCATAATCCAAGACTCTTGGATTTGCTGTCCTTAAGAATGTTGCGTCAGGGTGTAGCAGCGTCTACTCAAACACATTTTGCGATGGTGACCTGATCAGCGATTGCCGCGCAAGCCTCGGCACCGTAGCTGCGGCCACGGTAAGCCGTTGCCGTATCGCTTGGCCATCTCGAGCTGTGCGAAGAGCCCCCACTGGGCAGCCGGATTTTCGGCTGCGGGCTGGAGTGTTGGGTCGCTCAGCAGCCAGCACCACCCGCTGCCCCCGCATCCGTGAGTGCGATCCACGGCATGGTTACGTCGCAGTTGCGATTCGGTCCGGGCATCGGGACCCGCCAATATGGAGCGTGGCAGAGCGCCCGCCCTTGTTGACGACAGCACAGGGCGGCATTCATAGTCCTAACGTGGTCGGGCGACCCTGTGCTGAGGCTGGGCGAGACGTAGTGCGGACAGATCGCAGGAATTGGCGTGTGCCTCGGTGTGAGCATGACCGAGTCTGTGCGCCGGTCACCGTTCGGCATACGGTATCGCTCAGATGAGATTGGTTAACAGCTGGGTATTGCCAAAGACGCCGAGGATCTACAGGCTGTTTTTTAATGAATGTGGCGACGACTCAGTGCAGGACGGAATCGATCACTGGGCCTCAGTTCATGCTGTGCCGTGCAAGTTTGATCAACTGGTGTGTGTTACAGGGGGCCCAACGTCAACTTCTCCGCTATTTCAGTGCATATGACTGCTGAGGCCACACGCCCTCTGAACCATCAAGGACCTTCATTGAGTATCAGATTTCCAGGTAGGCCGGGTCCGCTCATCCTTGCGGTTACGGCTCTACTTGCGGTTACCCTTCCAGTAGCCGTTCACACACAGCACGCCATCGAAACGACAGCTGTCTCCCAGCGAAGCGGCGAAATCGGAGTCTCGCACACGATCACTCTCATCACTGGCGACAAGGTCACTGTGCGGCAAGGGGGTTCCGGGCCCAGCACCACTACGGTCCAGGGGCCCGATGGCGAGCCAATCGGGGCGCACGTCACCTCCGCGGGCGCGGACACCTACGTGTACCCCGACAGCGTCATCCCGTATCTTGGGGCTGGCCTGCTCGACAAGCGCCTGTTCAACGTCACCCTTCTTGTAAGAAATGGGTATGACGACGCTCGAGCCGACCGACTTCCGCTCATACTGACTTACAAGAGCGACGGAAGTGCCCGGCATGCGAATTCGGTTCCCAAAGGTGGCACCGCGGTCCGCCCCCTCAGCAGCATTGACGGCAAGTCGGTGACCGAGGACTTTGGCGAGGCCGCAGACTTCTGGTCCTCCCTGACCGGGAGGCAGCCCCCAACTGTCGACGCACGCAGTGGTGTCGCCCCCGTCTTCGCCAATGGTATAGCGAAGGTATGGCTGGACGGCAAGGTGAAGGCTAGTCTGGCCGACACTGTGGCCCAAATCGGCGCGCCCTCAGTGTGGGAGAGCGGGAACACCGGCGAGGGCGTTAATGTCGCGGTGCTGGACACCGGAGTGGATGCGCAACATCCGGATCTTGCAGACCAGATCGTGGCGAGCACCAGCTTCGTCCCCGACGAGGACGTCACCGATCGCAATGGTCACGGGACCCATGTGGCCTCTACCATCGCCGGCACCGGAGCTGCTTCTGGTGACAAGGAGAAGGGTGTAGCGCCCGGCGCGAGACTGCACATCGGCAAGGTTCTGAACAATGCCGGCGCTGGTTCAGAGAGCTGGATCCTGGCGGGCATGGAATGGGCCGCGCGGGACGAGAAGGCGAAGATCATTAGCATGAGTCTGGGCGGCGATCCCACGGATGGGACCGACCCGTTGAGTCAGGCTGTCGACACCCTTAGCGCGGAGACGGGCGCGCTCTTTGTCATCGCCGCAGGCAACACTGGTCCGGGCGAATCCACAGTCGGCTTTCCTGGAGCAGCCGACGCGGCGCTTACCGTCGGCGCAGTAGACTCCGCCGACCACGTCGCCGATTTCTCCAGCCGGGGACCGAGGCTCGTAGACCACGCCCTGAAGCCGGAGATCACCGCTCCCGGTGTCGGTGTGCTGGCGGCCCGGTCTCAGTACTCACCCGGTGAGGGCTACTACTCAATCAAGAGCGGTACATCGATGGCCACTCCACATGTCGCCGGTGCGGCGGCCCTACTGGCGGTCGAACACCCGAGCTGGACGGGCCAGCAACTCAAGGATGCCTTGGTGAGCACAGCGAAGGCCACCCCTGGGTACAGCCCTGACGCTGGTGGAAGTGGGCGACTGGACATCGCCGCGGCAACGAGCGCGACAGTGGTCGCCACAGGTACCGCCTATCTCGGCACCCATCCCCGAGGGGACGGTCAGTCCGGGGCGGCCGAGCGGCAGGTGACCTACACCAACACTTCTGACCGTGACATCACCCTCGACCTGGCCCTCAGGGCCCCGGATGTTCCAGCAGGTCTGTTCTCCCTGTCCGCATCACAGGTCACTGTCCCAGCAGGCAGGACCATCGCGATCGCGGTCAGCGCCGATTTGAGCCATGTTTCAGGTAAAAGCCGGTACACCGGCGAAATCCAGGCATCCCGCCCTGATGGTCGGGTATTGGCCGACACCGTCGTTGGCGTCAGCACGGAGGACCAGCCTCGCCATCTTGTCATTAAGGCCACCGCCCGAAGCGGTGAACCCATCGCCGGAATGCTTCACATGATCCGGGACGGTGACCCTGCCAACAACCCCCAGGAATTCGGCATGGGGGATGGGACACTCGACGTCGTGGTGCCCGAAGGCACCTACGCGATCTGGATGTGGGGGGAGGTCGAGGGAACCCACGGCCCCAATTCCCGCGGTGTGGCTCTTCTCACCGCTCCCAAAGTCGTCGTCAACGCTAACACCATCCTGAAGTTGGACGGCACTGCCGTACGTGAAGTGAAGGCAGTCACACCCATGCAGAGCGTCGCCGCTCAGATGCGCATGGACTACCACCGGTCGCTGGGCGACACAGCCTCCGCCACCGACTCCTACATGCTTCCCCGGGACTACGACAGCATGTGGACCATACCTGGCCAGCGGGTGAGTGACGGAGAGATGTCCATCACCACTCGCTGGCGCAAGATACAGCCCCCCCTGACGGTCGAGCTGGACGGCCGGCCCTTTGATGACCTGTTTGTGATGGCGAACTCAGCGTATTTGCCTCAAGGGAGCAGGAACCTGGAGGCCGTCTTCGCTAAGGACGGTGCCGCGGCCGACTATGAGGGCCTGAACGTCCAAGGGAAGATCGCAGTGGTGCGCCGCGCTGATCTGGACCAGCAGGTTTCTGCCGCTGAAAAGGCCGGGGCGGTCTTGCTTCTCATCGTCAACGACGTGCCGGGACGGTACGGCGACAGCGTCAGTAAGACGCGACTGGCTGTGGCGTCGTTGACGAAGGACCTCGGAGAGCACCTGATCTCTCAGCTGCAGAAGGGCAGGGTAACCCTCCGCGTGGCCTCACAGCCCGTCACCGAATATCTCTACGACCTGGTTCGCCGTTGGAGCGGCAGCATCCCGCAGAACCTGACGTACCAGCCGACACAGCAGGAACTGGCAAGAGTCGACGTCGACTTCCGTAAGGAACCCGAGGACCAGCTTTTCGAGTACCGCTACGACCTGAACCCCGATCAGACAACCTCAGTTGGCAACTTCCCGCCGGAAACCTTGGCCCGGCGCTTCCGCACCGACTGGGTCACTGCGGACAAGCCCATTCGGTGGAGTGGAGAAACCGATGTACAGACTTCCCAAGGTATGACGACTCCCCAACTCGGCGGAATTACCTCCTACCGGCCTGGCACCAGCACCCAGGAACAGTGGCTCGGCCCAATACAACGACCCAGGATGAACGACGTGTCCATGCTCCCTGAGCGCCTGGACAACAGATTCAAAATCGAGGTGCCAGGCTGGGGTGACTCCGGGGCCAATCACGCAGGGCAGTCCACCATCGCCGACCACGCCCAAAGGGTGACCCTCTACCAGGGGAAGCAGGTTGTCGACCAGGCCGAGGGCTCGACGCTCATCAGCAGCGAAGACCTCAGCACCAAGCGCGTGCCCTACCGCTTCGTAGCCACGACGGAACGCGACCCGGCGGTGGACCCGTACTCTCCCCGTACCGTGACTGCATGGACCTTCACCTCTGGCGCTGGAAAGCCTGGCATGCGAGCTCAACTACCGCTCATCCAGATGGACTACAGAGTGGACACCGACCTGAATGACAAGGCGTCCCGGTTTGCCAAGATCACTCTCCTCCCGTCCCATCTGCCGGGAGGCCCCAGTTCGCGGACGATCAGTTCCGCAGACCTGAAGGTGTCCTACGACGGCGGGATCACCTGGAGCGATCAGCGTATGAAGGAGACCAGCAGCGGCTGGGAGACACAGTTGCACGCGCCTGCCAGCGCGAAGCATGTCACCTTGCGTGCGCGGGCTCACGACGACAGCGGAAATAGCATCGATCAGACAGTGATCCGTGCATTCGGTCTTAAGTGAGCAGTCTACGGCCGTGATGTCCGGGCCTCGGTGACGAGTCCCGGACACCACGGCGGCTCACATTGACACGAGACGGCCAATCCCGATCGCTCTGGGAACCTGGTACGCAGCAGTTGCTCTTGTCTAACGATCTGGTGTGTGATCGCGGTGGCGATGTGACCGGCCTGGTTGTGGGCGACATGATCTGACGCTGTGACGAGCACGGTGAATCGTGAGGTGCTCGGGCATCGGATACTGACGGGTCTCTCGCGGCGGCACTTGGCTGACCTGATGGTCGCGCCCTGTGGACCGGGGTAAGCCCGGTTCCAAGATGCACGTCCTCTCCGACGCGAACGGACTGCCCCTACGCGTCGGACTCTCCGCGGCCAACACCCACGATAGCCTCGCCCTGAAGCCGATCCTGTCCCACTTCCACATGGAACACGAATCCCACGCGACCGAATCCAAGCAGCAGCGCCTGCACGCCGACAAAGCTTACGACGTCCCCAACGTGCGGAAATGGCTGCGCAGCAAGCGCATCGGCGTCCGTATCGCCCGCAAAGGGATCGAGTCTAGCCAACGCCTCGGCCGTCGCAGGTGGGTCATCGAGCGCACCATGTCCTGGCTCACCGGCTACCGCCTGCTCAACGACCGATACGAACGCGAACCCCGCAGCTACCTAGTGTCTGCGCCGGGAGTGTAAAGCTAACGGCGGATCCGACGATCATGGGAGAGAGGTCAAGTGATTGACAGCGCCGTGGAGTTGGAGACCGTGTTGCCTGTCGAGAGTGCCCGGCCTGAGCGGCCTGCGTCCGTGTCCGATGAGCAGTTGGTCGCGATGCTGGTGGAGCGGGGCCGGTCGGGGAGGGGCTGCAGCTGACCGGGCAGGGTGGGCTGTTGCAGCAGCTGACCAAGCGGGTCCTGGAATCTGCTCTGGAAGGTGAGATCACCGATCACCTCGGCTATGAGAAGCACGATGCCGGGGGTCGGGGCAGTGGCAACTCTCGCAACGGGGGCCGGGCCAAGACCGTGCTGACCGACGTCGGGCCGGTCGAGGTCAAGGTGCCGCGAGACACCTCGGGCACGTTCGAACCGCAGATCGTGAAGAAGCGGCAGCGGCGGCTGACCGGGGTCGATGAGATGGTGCTGTCGCTGTCCGCGAAGGGGCTCACGCACGGCGAGATCGCCGCCCACCTGGCCGAGGTCTACGGGGCCGAGGTGTCCAAGCAGACCATCTCCACCATCACCGACAAAGTGATGGAGGGCATGGCCGAGTGGCAGAGCCGTCCCGTCGACCGCGTTTACCTGGTTTTGTTCGTTGATGCCATCAACGTCAAGATCAGGGTTCTGTCGACGATCTTGTGATTCGGACGCTTGAGCGGGTCGTGTCAGCTGTTCGCGATCATGCGCGGTGTGCTCTTGTGACGTGC
>NZ_JBIVNJ010000105.1:0-5552 GCF_044753585.1 Streptomyces sp. NPDC088354
CGGTCCCGCTCTGGGCCAAGGGGGCAGCCTTTCCAAGCGGGGCCGCTCTTTCAGGATGCGCCTGCACCGGGCGGGAGGCCATTGCGGGACGGAGGTTCGGGACGGCGGCATGGACGGCGTTTGTCTCGGACTGCGACAATCTCGCATGGCATCAGGGTCTGACACACGAGTCACGATCACCGCGCATGGGCATGCCTTGGAGATCACGGTGCGAGGTGAGGTCGACGGGCACGGCTTGGATGCTGCATGGGCAGAGGCCGCCGAGGCCGCTCTTCCGGTCGCGGTGATCGATCTTTCTGGCGTGTCCTTCGGTGACAGCGCCCTGCTGAACCTGCTGATGAGAGCTCAGCGCCACCACGACGGTGGGCCTTCCCTGTGATGGTGGACACGCTTTGTTGATCACGCGGCGAGCGTGAGCTTAGCTGCGTGGTGTCGGCGTTCGTATTCGTTGGGGCTGGGGTGGCCGTTGGCGGAGTGCCGGCGGCGGGTGGTGTTGTAGCGGGTCAGCCAGCCGAAGACCGTTGTCCTGCAGGTGGTGCCTTCGCCGTAGTCACGGGCGCCCTGGAGAGTCTCGCGTTTGAGGGATGCGTGGAAACTCTCGCAGGCTGCGTTGTCCGCGCTGGTGCCGACCGCGCCCATGGATCGGGTGACGCCGAGCTGGTCGCGGAGGCCGGCGAAGGCCCTCGATCCGTATTGCGCTCCGTGGTCGGAGTGGAACACCGCCCCGTCGAGGCCGCCGCTGGTCGCAGCTGCCATCCGGAGAGCGTCGGCGACCAGGCCGGTGCGCATGTGGTCAGCGATGGACCAGCCGACGACCTTGCGGCTGAAGCAGTCCAGCACGGTCGCGAGATAGAGAAACTCCCCGCCCGCGAGGAGGAGATGGGTGATGTCGCCCATGTATTTCAGGCCTGGTCCGGAGGCGGTGAAGTCTCGCTGGAACAGGTCCGCCACCGGTGAGGTGGCCGGGTCCGGGACGGTGGTGCGGACGCGTCTGCGCAGGCGGATGCCGGTGATCGAGAACGCCCGCATCACCCGGGCGACCCGCTTCTCGTTGATCCGCAGACCCTTGTCGCGAAGCTCGGCCGTCACCCTCGGTGAGCCGTAGGCTCCACGGGATTCGCCGTGGACCTCTCGGATCTTCTCGGCCAGGAGCCGGTCCCCGCTCTGCCGGACGGCCCGGGCATCGGCACCGGCGAGCCATTTGTAGTAGCTGGACCGGTTCAGGTCCAGAACCCGGCAGAGCCGCTTCACCGTGTAGATGTTCCGGTGGTCTCGGACGAAATGGAAGCGGCTCACCAGTTCGTCTCTCCCGCGAAATACTTGGCCGCCTTGCGGAGTATGTCCCGCTCGGTAGCCAGCTTCCGCTCACTCGCCTCGAGCTCGGCCACCCGGGCCTCCAACTGCCGGATCCGCTCGTCCGGAGCGTCGGACAGCGACGTCCTGCCGCTCCGGGCCCGCCTCGATCCGGCCGGCGCGGGGGCAGCGGCGACACCACGGCGTTCACGGTCCCCAGCACCCACTCGCGCAGGCTGCCCCGGCTGACGCCCAGGTCGGCGGCGATGCCCTTGTACGTCGCCCCGGGTGTGGACTCGTACAGGGCCACAGCATCGGCCCTGAACTCGTCCGAGTAGTCCTTCATCGCCATCGGCGGTTGTCTCGCTTCCTCCGGATCAAGCAGACCCAGTATCAGCGTGTCCACCACTCAGGGGGAGGCCCCGGGGCCGGTAGAACCGCATGTGAATCCTGGCAGGATGGAAGCGAGCTCGCAGCCAGTCACGCTGGCGTCCGACTCTGGTCCGGTAGGACTGCTCGGGTGGTGACATTGAAACGTTGCCCGCACTGTCATAGCGCGCTGTTCGTGGTCGTGGTCGCTGCCTGCGCAGTGGTAGTGACGATCGAGGTGACCTCGAGCCCCATCTCCGTGGAACCACCGCGCGTGCTGAATCAGACAACCCTGGAGAAGAGGGTGGCGGGTGAAGTCGGCGGCCTGAGGAGAGCCGGGCACCGGATTACGTAGTTTCCCGCAGCTCTCAGCCGCCTTCCCTGCGGGAATGCCGCAGTCTTCCGCCCTCCGCCCCGTACCTTCACTGAAACCATTTAGAATGGTTGTGTCGCAAAGTCCGGCACCCCTAAGCACCGTCCCGCGGTGCTTGAGGAACCTTCGAATTTGACCTGTATCGACGTGACGGCATCGTGATCAGTTCATTCCACACCGACATCCTTCCGCCCTCCGAGAGGGCGGAGTACTGGACGGAAGCCGTCCACCGAGCTGTCACCCGTCTTGAGATCCGGCTTCACAAGGACAGCGCGATGAGCGGTTCCCTTTGGTACTCCTCAATCGGTGCCATCCATATCAATCATGTGGAAGCGAGCCCCCAGCAGGTGCTTCGGACTGCCGGGATCATCGCCAACGACTCGAGTGACACGCTCATAGTGAGCCTGCTGGAAGCGGGTAGGAGTCTCGTGTCCCAAGACGGGCGGGAGACGCAACTTTCTCCCGGAGAATTGATTCTGGTCGACTCGCGGCGGCCTTTTATTGGTGACTTCTCCGGCAGTTTTCGCCAAAGCATTGCTGCCGTTCCGCTCGAGATGCTGGATGTTCCCGACGCGTATCTGTCCCGTGTTACCGGCCAGGCGTATTCTCCGGAAAACTACCTTGGTGGAATTCTTGCTTCGTACGTGGGCAGGCTTGCCTCTGCGGCGGAGGCGAACGCCTGCCTGGCAGATGCAAACAGGTATCTGGAGCGGGGGATGGTTGATCTGCTCATCGCTTTGGTTGCCCATGAGGGGCGACTCAACGCGGATGTCTCGCCGACTGCGGAGGAGACGCTGCGGCTGCTCATTCGCGAGTACATCAGGCATCATCTGAACCGGCCGGAGCTGTCTCCGGCCGTGATCGCGGCCGCGCACCATATCTCCGTGCGCTACCTGCACAAGTTGTTCGAAGGCGAGGACATGAGCGTCAGCCGGTGGATTCACCACCAACGGCTTGAAGCCTGCCGCGAAGACCTTTCGCGTCCTGATCTGGCGGGGTTGGCGGTGGCGACGATTGCGCAGCGATGGGGTTTCGCCAGCCCCGCGCACTTCAGCCGGGCCTTCCGTGCCGCCTACGGCATCTCCCCGGTCGAGTGGCGCCGTCTGACCCGTGACGAGATTTCCGGAACCGCATGGCCGGGTTCTCCATAGATGCAGCGTTCGTGAGCAGGTGTGACGGCACGGACCATTGGGCTCTTTCAGAATGGCCACCGATCGGGTGACAGGCGCGATGGGGCAGTCCGCGCCACTGAGGACAGTCACGCTGGTCCGAGGGGCCATCAACGGCAGACTCTGCCTCACTCTGTCGGGGACAGGTTGAAAGTGCTCCCTACCTTGTTCGTGGCCTTCATCACTGGCTTGCCCCTTCTCTGTGGCGGGCCAGCGCAATCATTGCGAGGTCATCGGCCGGCAGGGCACCACAATGAGAGACGATGTCGTCCAGGATCTCCGCCAGGACTTTGTGAAGGTGGTCATGACAGCACCGATGCCAGTCATGCCACGTCCAGGTGGCGGCACGTTCGAGGAAGGGGAAGTAGACCCCGCTGCAGTCACGACCCTCGATGAGCCCGTCGGTGTACAGCAACAGCGTGTCGTAAGGGCCGAGCGCGAAGGTGCTCTCGCGAGCGCGGATGTCGCACAGCGCGCCGAGCCCAAGCGGAGGGCAGGGCGTACCTGACAGCAAGGCCAGCTTTCCTGCGCGGGCCCGCAGTGGGGGCGGGTGGCCGAAGCTGACCATGCGAGCGACGGGCCCGCAGTCCGGTACTTCCAGGATCAGCGCCGTTGCGAAGTGTTCGTCCGCGTTGAAGCGCGTGCCGGTGTCCGCGTCGGCCAGGTGGCGAAGGAAGCTCTCCTCCAGGCGGGCGGACAGCTCAGTCAAAGGGACGGCTTGGGGTGCCCATTCCCGGAAGGCGCCTAGGATGGCGACGACGTCAAGGAATGAGGGCAGCCCGCTTCCTCGAACGTCGCCGATGATGATGCGAGTTGCCCTATCGGACCGGGCGACCGCGTAGAGATCTCCACCCACCTGCGCGCGTCCGCCGCTGGCATGGTAGACCGAAGCGAGATGCAGGCCGCCGATGCGTGGAGGAAGCGGCCGCAGCAGAACCTGTTGCACAGCGTCAGACACGGCGCGGGCATCCGCCACCCGCCGATGGTAGAGCTGGAGCAACCTGCCACAAGCCACTGCGGTCACTGGTGCCGCAACTAGCTGCAGAACGCTACAGGCGACCTTCAGATGGCAGCACAACGGAACGACCGCGCAGACAAGAAGGACTCCAAACAGTGTTCCGGCGATGCGCACAAGGTGCGCTACGGACCTGTCCTCCAACCGCTCAAGATCGGTCACGACACTCCTCTCTGCCTCACTTCGCGCCCATCCCGACAACTAGGAGGCAACGCCCTTCCGAGCCGGTCGTCATGGGGTGTCCAGTGATGGTCGACCCCCGACCGTAGGCGAGGCAGAGTCACAGGTGTTGCTCGGCGGCGCATGAGATCTTGACCATCCACGCAGGCGCGCATGTGATCTCTCGACTTCTGTGCAGTGGTTGTGATCGTTGGTGTGATGCTGCTGGTAAATGGCAGCAGGGTGGAGAGCGGGCCGCGGTGGTGGCCGGGGGCTTCCGGACGGCATGAGGCCCCCGGAACCACGGGGAGAGAGTTCCGGGGGCCTTGCTGTGCACTTACAGTCGCGTGCTCAACGACCACGCCCTGCGAGCGTCACGCTCATGGGCTCTGCACGGCCCGCTTGGCGCTCCGGTCAGCAACCCGACAGGCTTGGTTGCCTGGCATCAGCAGGCTGTGCACGGCGTCGGGCAGGGGCCGGGCCGGGGGCCCGTGCGCGGAATCCCGGCCTGTCAGGGGCTGTGGTGTTTGAGCCAGGGCACGATGTGGTCGATGTAGCTGTCCACGTTGGACAGGGGTTTGCCGGGCAGGTCGGCGATGAGGTGCTCGACGCCAGGGGTCTGGTTCCAGATGCGGGCGCGCCGGTAGGTGTCGAGGTCGACGGCGTCGCGGATGGTGTCCCAGCCGTGCCAGGCCATGGTGGCGGCGTCGATGGCGGGGTCGAAGGGCAGGGCGAGGTCCCAGTCCAGGACGCCGATGAGTTTGCCGTCGGGGCTCCAGTGGAGGTTGGAGCCGACGAGGTCGCCGTGGACGAGCGCGTCGGAGACGGGTTCCAGGGCGATGGCGTTGTCGAGGCGGCGGCGGCCTTCGTCGCGCCACAGTGCGTGCAGTCGGGGGGGTGACGTCCTCCGGACCTGCCAATCGAACGCTTGGCGGAGCCACTTCCCACCGTTCTGGTGGGGCCGCTGGACTCCGTTGCAGACATGCGCCCTATTCAAAGACGATGACTTGGCGTCCCACAATGTCGCCGAGGCCCAATGCCTCGAGGTTGTCGTTGACGTCTTCGAGTTTGACTTTGGGGACGTTGTGCTTGACGAGGCCGGCTTCGGCCAGGGAGAGCACCTCGACCAGGTCCAGGTGGTTGCCCCAGAAGGAACCCATGTAGGTCAGCTCCG
>NZ_JBIVNJ010000106.1:0-5511 GCF_044753585.1 Streptomyces sp. NPDC088354
CATCAGCGTCCTGTTCGCCATGCTCCGCGACGGAACCTTCTACGAACCCAGAACCCCACGCCTGGCTTGACGAAAGACATAGAGGCACCCCCCGGTCCTGACGACGCTGTCGGAGGTATTCTCCTATGCCCGGGCCGAGGGCGCCGAACTCCGCCTGGACGCCACCAAGATCTATCCGCCGACCCGTCGCCAGCCTCTGCGGACCGCGAACTCGTATCGGGAAGGAAGAAGGTCGGGTAGCTGGAGGGATTGACACCCTCCGGCTGTTGCCGTCTTGATCACGAGGTCAAGCATGAGGAGGAGTGGGTTCACCTCCACTGTGCGAACAGCCCGGCAGCGCCTGGCTGCCCGCTGAGGGCCGCAACGGCCGCCTTCATCTCGCGAATCCGTCTGTACTTGTTGCGTAGCCAGCGCACCAAATAGGCGTTGATACGCCTCAGGAATGGCTACAAGGCCGATCGGTGGAACCGGCCGTAGTACTGCATCCAACCCGCGACGATCGGATTGATCCGCTGCGAGAGGTCTTCCGCGGTGAGGTTGACTCGTTGGCGGAGCCGCCAGGAGCGGACCTCCTTGCCAAGTCGTTTGAGGGCGTCCCTGCTGACCGCAGCGCGGAACGACCATCTGATATTGCCATTCCTGTCCCCCATTTGGCGTTGTTGGAACTTGACATCCTCCTCGCACGGGGATTTCTGGCTCATGTGGGCTGGGGACCAGCGGTCTCCAGCTCTTGCACGATCGGCACCAGCCGGGTCGAGACCAGCCCGGACCAGCATCACGCGCGCGGGTTCGCGTCCCTGGGGGCACACGGCTGCGCACGCGGCGCAGATGTAGGTCTAGGTACATTCCGAAAGAGGAAGTGCGTTCTTGGCTCTCGCTCCGCACACCGCGCAGTCCATGGTGGTCTGCACGGGCTGCACCAGGCGAATGTCCCGCCCGTGCTTGCGGCCCCTCTCGATCAAAGCCGCCTCCGTGGCGCCGATCGCGGCATCCGCCGCCTTGCGCGCCATGCCGGACCTCGCCAGGAACGTCGGCCGGAAGTCCTCAACCGCAATCACGTCGTGGTCGGTCACCACGCGCTTGACCCACGTACGGCCCATGTCCTGACGTTGCCGGGCAATCCTCTTCGACACCTTCGCCGCAGCCCGGCGGGCCCTGCGGTACCCACCCGTGTCGGGCATGCCCCGCGGGGTGCGACGCCGCGCCATCATCCTCTGGTACCGGGCCAGCCTCGCCGCGCGGCACTCCTACCGCGCTGGGCGTGGGACAGATCATGGAGGTCGCGGATCGTCGTCGCAGTCTCACGCACCCCCCAATCGACACCGATCACCACGCCGGTGGCAGGCAGCCGCTGCACCTAGACGGCCACAACGAAACTGGCGAAGTAGCCGAGGCTGCGCCGGCACACGCGCACCGACGTCGGGGCGGCGGGCAGGTGGCGCGACCACACCACCGTCAGCGCGATCCCGCCCGCGAGGTGCAGGCGCCCGTCCTTGAGCCCAAAACCCCGCGTCGTACAGTTCAGCGACGGCGCGGCCTCGCGTTTGCCCTTGATGCGAGCCATCCCGGCCCGCTGCCCCATCGGCAGCCGCGCCACGATGTCCTTCAACGCCCTGGCGCGGAGATTGCCGAAGTCCCGGACGGTCTGCTGCTGCGGGACCGGGCTGCCTTCGCGCAACCACACCATCGACGCCTCGCCCCGGTCATCCTGTCCAGTTGCGCCGGGCCGCAGGGTCTTCTGCCCGGCGGTCTGGTTCAGGGCATGGACCTTGCGGGACGCCGCCACGCACTCGTTCCACACCCGCCGGCATCGCGCCCACTCCGCCTCAAGACCGGCACGCGCCGTGGACGACACCCGCAACCGGAAGATGAACCGGGCATGCCCGAACCCCTCCTCGACCGTCACTGCCGCCGTCACGCTCCGCAACCTCACAGCCCCACCGACAACCAAAGAGAGCGCAGGACAGAACAGATGCCCAGCCAACTCCACCGCTTCACGGCTCCGACCCAAGGACCCGTACCTCCCCGGCCTGAAGACCCGGGCCTCCTGGAAGAAACCAGGTGAGAGACTTTCACCGCTGGGTTGTCGTACAGGGGGCAGTCCGCCGCAGGAAGCCGAGATGGGCCCCGAGTGGGGAAGGACGTGCTCCAGGACAACATCGAAACCACGGGGCGTCACCGCGCTACTCTGCAGTTTTAGAAGCTAGACGCCATCCGATAGGACGCCAGCGACTTTCTTGCCGACCCTTCGCCACGAGAGCGGGAGCACACTTGACGAGTCCGCGTCAAACTGCAAAGGTCTGAACCGTCGCGGACCTCAACACGGCATCCGTTATTCAGAATTAGGCCTTGCGGTGTGACCTTTGCTGAGACGGATTCTCGTTGTTGCTCGTAGTCTCGGCCTTGCGCCGGCTTAGGAGTGGTACCCAAATGCCTAGCCCCCCGTCAAACCGCCGATGGTCAAGTGCGCCTCCTTCGGTAGCTTCTTGAGGGCACCGCCCGCCTTGGCGACTGATGACCAGATCACCGGACTGGTCAGCAAGTGCGTTGACGTTGCGACGGCGAACTACAAGTCAGTGGGGGACGGGCTCGGCATCGACCTCTCGCACAACCCTTCTCTGGTCCAGAAAGACTCCGCAGTAGCCTGGCGCACGAACTGGTTCCGGAATATCTCAATCGGCACCAGCACGATGGCTCCGCACAGCGCGATGGTGGACCGGGCGGGCTTCGGCAAGATCATCCGCGCCCTCAACGGCTCCCTCGAATGCGATGGGAAGAACCCAAGACAGGTCCAGAGCCGGGTGAGCACCTACCAGAGGTTGACCACGGCTCTCGGGCTCGACAAGGGCAGCAACGATCTCTACTCCTGAGCTTTTACGTTTAGCCGCTTCGGGTAACGTTCGAACCCGCGCCTAGGACGGGCCTTTCAATGCCTCTCACAGACACGTAGTGCCCGTGCGCTTCATACACGGCAGCCACAGTCCGCATCAACCAGATGCACAGTGCTATCGCCCACAAGTTCAACTGGACGTGCGCGCGGCCGCGTCATGATCCAGGGCTTCGATTATGCCAACAGATGGGAATCTTCCATGCACTCGACGTTGAAGCACTTCGCGTTCGCGGCAGTATGCGGGCTGCTACCTCTCTCAGCGGTGCCGTTGAGTACCCCGTCGGCGACCCTCGCACCTCGAGCTGCCCCGCAATTCGCGCCCCAGAGCTTCGCGCATCCGGGCGTCAACATCACTTCGGCGCAGCTGGAGTTCGTGAGGACCAAAGTACAGCAAGGCGCGTCCCCCTGGAGGGGTGCGTACGACGACATGATCAATGATCCTCTCGCCTCACTCACGCGAGTCCCTGCACCTCGGTCCGTTGTCAACTGTGGTCAGAGCAGTAATCCGAACAACGGATGCACAGATGAACGGCAAGACGCCATCGCCGCCTACACCGACGCGCTGGCATGGGCTATCAGCGGTGACGAACGGTATGCCAAGAAGTCGATCCAGATCATGGATGCCTGGTCAGCCACGATAACAAGTCATACGGGTGCAAATACGGGTATTCAGACGGCATGGTCGGCCGCATCATGGGTCAAGGCTGCCGAGCTTATGAAGTACCGCTACCAGAACTGGCCGAACGCGGCCCGCTTCGCGAACACGCTGCGTTCGATCTACCTGCCGGTCGTCGTGAACGGGGACGACAGGACGAGCAACTGGGACCTCATCGAGGCTGAGGCCTCAATCGGGATAGCGGTCTTCACGAATGATCCAGTCACCTTTGACAAGGCGGTCAATCAATACCTCCAGCGCGTACCCGCCTTCGTCTACCTCGAATCCGACGGACCGACGCCGCATCGCAGTCCGGACGGGGGCTTCAACTGGGAGACAGCACAACGGTACATCACCGGGATGACGCAAGAGACGTGCAGGGACTTCGTGCACACTGGCTACAGTATCGCCTCGATGTCTCACGTCGCAGAGACGGCTCTCATGCAAGGCGCGGATCTCTATCCGCAGGTTGGAGAGCGTCTTCGACAGGCGCTCGGCTGGCAGTCCACCCAGGAGCTACGCGCAGCTCCCGAGCCTGCGAACTTGTGCGGTAATGGGCCGCTCAAGCGCGGCCTCGGTCCGGTCACGGAGACTGGATTCAACGCACTGCACACGCGACAGGGAGTTGCCATGACCAACACCCAGGCGCTGACCGAGCGTAATCGACCGGCGGGAACGAACTATCTCTTCGTAGCCTGGGAAACACTGACCAACGCAAACAACCCGGTTCTACCCAATGCGCGGCTGGCCACGGGCCAGACAAACGGCCTCGACAATGTATTGGCTGCAAAGGAATTGACGCCCCGTGTGACTGTGGGTGGCAACGCCATCCTTCCTGTTCCCTTCGAAATTTTCGGCCGGTCCCACCTACAGGATCGTAGCGGTCACAGCAGCCCGCGCGCTTATGGGTGGTGAACTCACACTATCGGCTCCCCGGCCGAAGCAATGCCCCCGGGGGGCTGCTATGCGCGGCCAGGGTAGGAGGCCAACGCCAGGCAGGCTCAGCGAGAAGCGGGGTCGTGCGGAGGCCAGGCGCGCACGGATGGCGCCATGGTCGGCTCCAAGGCTGACTGTGCGGAAATCGCCTGCGTACCCCGAGTGCCGGTATTTGTGACGTCGGCGTTGCGCTCATCGTGGGCTACACCCTCCTCGGCGACCGGGACTTCGATCTCTTCCTATCCGGACCGCTCCACGAACCCCTTCGGCGCAAGCTACCTGTACCAGTTTTACGGCACCGACAGCGACTCCAACTTGACCGGCGCCGGAACCTCAGGACTGGACAAGAAGATCCACGCTGCGGCCTCGATCCCCGACCCGGGCCGGCAGACCGCCCAGGCCAACGCCATCGAACGCAAGGAACCCGCGCAGTACGCCAACCTGCCCCGGTTCAGCGGACCGTCCATCGACGCCGCGAAGATGGGCCTCACCAACGTCGGCGCCACCACCTTCGGCACTCCTCTGCCGGAGGCCGTGAGCCAGCAAAAGTAGCTGCTCCACGCGGCGTCCGGTGTGAGTGCGCCGCTCATGACGACGGACAGGAACGAAGGGGGACCGGGACTCTCTGCGCGAAGCCCCAGCCCAGGCCCTTGCTGTCCGTGGTCGTAGCGGTGATGTGGCCGGGCCGGTTTCATCGCCGACACCTGCCTCGCCCAACCTGCGGTCACCTCAGCTACACCCTTGGCGCGCCGCACGCCCCACCCGGAGCATCGGATCGCAGGTGCGGTACTGGGCCGCCACAGCATCGGGAACGCATCGCTCATGATGCGCTCACCGGCCGGGAGATGGATGCCATTGACGCCCGTGCGTCACGCTGTTGCCGGTACTCGAAGGGCCTGCCCACGACCGCATGGTCTTGGGCAGACCCTTCGTCGTGCCGATGTGACTACTTCTTGAAGCCGTAGTTCATCAGCTTCGTCGCGTCCGACGCACGGCTGGTCGCCGAGGGGGCCGCGAGAACGGTGCCGAT
>NZ_JBIVNJ010000107.1:0-5046 GCF_044753585.1 Streptomyces sp. NPDC088354
CCTGGCCACCGCGATCCTCGACCGCCTCCTGCACCACTGCGAGGTCGTCCCGATCAACGGCAACAGCTACCGACTCAAGAACCGCCTGCAAGCCAACCAGCGAGACACCGACGTGGCCTGAGCCATGGTGCAGACAACTTCGTACTCGATGGTGCACTCAGACGAGTACGCGGACAGCTCTATCTGCCACCGACATCGCCTCCCGCCGGGTCGTCGGCCAGGATCCCTGGAGTGGAGGTGGTCGCCGACGCGGTCGACGCCCCTGGTCGGCAGAGCGAGGCCATCGCCTTCGGGCCTGGCCGCCCTGGACAGCGGTGACGGGGTCTACGACGACTGGGCGCACGCCGAGACCCGCGAACTCACCGAGATCGTCTGGCCGTTCCGCGCCCTGGACTTCCTTCAGGGCGGCATCACCCCGCCCCGCTGCGAGGGCCACCAGGGCTTCTGGGACCGGTTCACCTTCGCCACCGACACCCCGCCGATGTTCTACGCCGATTCCAACCTGCACGCCGACCGCCTCACCCCGGCCCACTACGCCCTGCCCGCCTCGGCGACGGCCGCCTGGCAGGAGGTGCACCTGTTCGACGCGCACCACGACGCCGGCTACCCGCACCAGGACGGCCCGAGAACCCTCCAGGAGTGGAACGCGCGCGGGCAGTTCTCCCGCGAGGACTGGATGCTGGTCCACTACGCCCGGGGCACCCGGCTCACCCTGACCTACCCGGCCTGGCGGCCCGCCGGGGAACGCACCCCGCCGATGGTCCCCCGGACATCAGCATCGACGACCACACCCCGGTCCCCTCGGCCTTCGCGGAATGTGAGGGACAGCCCAGCCCCTCCGGTCATCCCGGCCGGCAGCGCCGGTAGTGTCACGCCTGGCCGCATGGCCGGGGCACGGTTGCCATCCGGATAACCCTTCCGTGCCGGTCCAGGTCCCCGGGACATCCCGGGGACCTGGCGCCGCGCCCGGCGGTGGGCTGCTACCAGCGCATGCCGGGTGCGTGGAGGTCGGCCTGGCCATCTGCGACGGCCACCGCTACTACGAGCGAGCGGCGCGGCCTACCGGGAGATCGGGGACGAGGCAGCGAGCCTGCGCTGTGAAGCCGCCATTTGACGAACCTTTCCGTCCACCACGTCGTGGCGGCGCAGCAGTGGGCCGGTGTCGTTGACCTCCTCCGCCGGTTACTTGTGACGCGAGTGGCGAAGGCCGGTGTCAACGCCGTTCAGACCGGCAGCTTGGGCGAAGGGCTCCAGCGCGTGTGATGCGCCGGAGCCTCTCGTGGGCAGCAGCACGAGTCAGGTCAGTAGGCGATCGATCCCTTGGTGCTGAACTGGAATTGCACTATGAATCTGGTGCCGTCCTTGACGTCGGTGGCGGCCAGACTCCAGGTTCCGACCGTGATGTCGCGGTAGGCATTGCAGTAGGAGCTGCCGCTCGTGGGGTAGAAGCAGGTGCGCACGGGCACGAAGTCGAACCCGCCGCCGGCTGCGATGGACGGCTTGACGTTGATGTCGTTGCAGTTGGACGTGGCGTAGGCGTAACCGGATGCGGGCCACACGTATTCGTTCCCGTTGTCGACGGGAGTGAAGCTCTTGGCAGTACCCAGGCAGGTTGCTGCGCTGGCTGGCGTGGTGGTCATGGCAGTGAGCCCACCAGCCGCCAGAGCCGCGGCCGCCAGGGTTGCAAGGATCCGACGTGCTGACATGTGCGTTCCCCTCTCGATTCGTCTCCGGCGCTCCCGTTCCCCGCCGGCCCTTCGAAGACCAGGCGGCAGTATGTCGTGGACACGATCGTTTGGAGAAGAGTCAGATTCAGCCGCTGCCGACGAGTCGGCTCTCGGAAGTCGGCGCGACCTCCGGCGCTGCGCTTGCCGCAGGTGCAAGGCGCTGACCATGGGTTTCTCGTTCCCCAGCTCGACTTTCGACGTTTTCGTCGATCGTCGTGTGGGTTGCTCGGGCGGGTGATGCAGCACCGACCTCGGGCCTCCCTGACCCGCTACGAAGCGTCCTCTGTGTTCCCGTTGCTCGGCGGCTCTGGACCAGTGAAGATCCCTTGCTGCGGTGACGAAGGCAGTCGATCCTTTGGCCATGGGACCCGAAGTGCAGACGTTCGTCGCCGACGGCCCGCTTCCTGGCTGGGAGGCGAGCGAAGGAGAGGTCGAAAGGCGTGACCAGCAGCTTGGCGCGATCGCCAGGCCGGTCACCAGAGAGGAAGCGAAGCTCGTCTCTTGTTTGGTCCGGGCGACTGCTACGGCGTCGCCTGGACTCTCCTGCACCTCATCGAGACGAGCCCTAACCCCGTCCTGACTACTGCACCTGGGCCGGACGCCAACGAGTGGCACCAGCGCCTCTACGATCGCGCCGTGTTCGGAAGCCTCCTACCTGGAATTTGACGGCAGGGTCTGTCCATTGAACGGCTCTGGCTCGTAGTCGGTGGTGACGCCGAGTAGCCGACCTTGATCATGATCTTGTGATGGGTATCGACTCCCTTGTAGGGACGGTGTTTTCAGGGCTTTCGGCGGTGGTCGTCGAGGACGTGGCGGACGGCGGTGACGCGGTGGTGATCACGGCCCGCTCTCCAGATGTGGCGGTGCGGTGTCCGGTGTGCGGGACGCCGACGGCGAAGGTACACGGGTACCACCGCCGAACGGTGAGGGACGTGCCGGTCGACGGTCGCCAGGTCGTTGTCCACTTGCGCGTACGGCGGCTGGCCTGTCCGGCCCTGGGCTGCCGACGGCAGACCTTCCGCGAGCAGATTCCCGGACTGCCGGAGCGTCATCAACGCCGCGGACGGTTCGGCTTGCCGGCCAGATATCCCAGGTGGCGCGGGAGCTATGCGGCCAGGCGGCCGTCCGCCTGGCCAGCCTGCTGGCCGTGCCCGTTTCCCGGAGTACAGCACTGCGCCATGTGCGGCGCCTGTCGCTGCTGCAGCAGGCGGTCCCGCGGGTGATCGGCGTGGACGATTTCGCCCTGCGCCGCCGCCACCGCTACGCCACGATCATCACGGATGCCGAGACCGGCCGACGCGTCGCGGTCCTGCCCGACCGCGAGATGGTCACCTTGGAGTCCTGGCTGCGCGAACATCCTGGCGTCGAGGTCGCGTGCCGGGACGGCTTCGGCCACCTAGGCCGAAGCCGTCCGCCGTGCCCTGCCAGACACCGTGCAGGTCAGCGACCGATGGCACCTCTGGCGAAATCTCTCCGACAAAGTCCAGATCGAGGTCCGCACCCACGCCGGATGCTGGGCCACCATCAACCCGCCACGCCCCGGCGGAGTACGCGAGCAGACCACCCGCGAAGGCTGGAACAAAATCCACGATCTCCTCGGCCAGGGAGTCGGCCTGCCCGACTGCTCCCGCCGCCTGGGCCTGGCCCTGAACACCCCCAGGCCCTGCGCATCGCCCCCGCCTACCGGCCCACCATTCGTCGACCCCTATCCGCGAGCACCTGCGCCGACGCCGTGCCGAGGATCCCGCCGTCCCGGACCCACCTCCTCCAAGAGATGCGGGAGTTGGGCTACACCGGCAGTGCCAACCTGCTGGATCCGCTACCTCAACCAGGGCCGCGCCGAGGGCGAGCGCCCCGTCACCACCACGGTCACGCCAGCCGCCTCCTGCTCACCGACCCCGAAAATCTGCGCCCGAAGGAACCGACCCTGCTGGAGAAGATCGCTGCGACCTGCCTGGAGATGACGGCACTCGCCGATCTCGTCCGCGGCTTCGCCACCCTGCTGAAACCGGCCGAGGGCAACGACGTGAAACTCACCGAGTGGATCACGACCGTTCAGGCCATCGACCTCCCTCACCTGCGCAGCTTCACAAACGGTCTCGAAATCGACCGGCCCGCCGTGAACGCCGGCCTCACCTCGCCGTACCGCAACGGCCGCACCGAAGGCGTCAACACCCGCACCAAGAGGATCATGCGACAGATGCACGGACGCGCCGGATTCGACCTCCGCCACCGCATTCGTCTGCCCTGACCGCCCAGGCGTCACCACCGACGACGGGCCAGAGCCGTTCTTTGTACAGTCCCCGCCCCGGGTGCTGCGGGGACACCTTGATCTTGAGCGACGGCGTATCGGTTTGGCGACACGTAGAGCCGACATTGTCGCCAATCAGCTGCTACATTGTCGCCATGACGGTTGACAATGACTTCGTGCCACACCTAGCGTTGACAGCGTCAGGAAGTGCACCTTTTCAAGAAAGATCATGCTTGTCGTGAAACGTCAGGATGTTGAAGTCGAACTGCGTGAACGCGTACTGCGCGGGGACCTGGCTCCGGGTGAGCGCCTGCCGGAGGTACAGCTGGCCGAGGAACTGGGAACCACCAGATTCGCGGTCCGGTCCGCCTTGCAGGCCCTGGAAGCTCGTAAGCTCGTCGAGCGTCTCCCCAACGCGGGGGTGGTGGTGGCGCGACTGAATTACGACCGCCTGCAGGAGATCTACGACGTCCTGGAGCTCCTTGAAGGATTGGCCGCGCGGCTCGCCGCGCGGAAGTCGCAGCCGGCCGACTGGGCCGAACTGCAGGAGCTGTTCGCCGAGGCCGGCCCCCTGGACAAGGCTGCCGACGACGATGACATCGACGCTTTCCTGGCGGCGATCGACCGGTATCGCGACACCGTCATCGAACTGGCCGATCAGGCTTTCCTCGCCGAGATGCTGGCCGGCGTCCGCGACCAGTCGCACGCGCTCCGACGCCGCATCCTCATGACGCCGGGGCGTATGCGGGAAAGCCTTGCCGAGCACCGCTTGGTGATCGAAGCTCTCGTGCGCGGAGACGCCGAGGGTGCCGAACAACTCAAGCGGCACAACATGCAGACCGCGCGCAAGCGGCTCCACCGGTACCGGGACTTCCTGGTCTGAGGGCGGCAACCACTGCGCACAACATCCCATGGACTCTCAGAAAGCAGCAAAGTGTCCCACCATCACAGTGCACGCAGGAAGGCCCTGAAGTGAACCGTTCCGGGTTCGGTAGGGACTCGATCGTTTGAGAGGATCGAGTCATGGCACGTCCTTCCCAGTACCCGCTTGAGCTGCGCCGTCGTGCG
>NZ_JBIVNJ010000108.1:0-4985 GCF_044753585.1 Streptomyces sp. NPDC088354
GCCGCGGGAGCGGGCACGATCGCCCCCGTCACGGTGGAGTTCTCGTACGACGACGGCCGCACGTGGCGGAAGGCGACCTGCGGTCACGACGGCCGCTACGCGGTGGCGCCGCCGAAGCACGCCGGCTTCGTCTCCCTGCGGGCCACCGCCCGCGACTCGGCCGGAAACACCGTCACCCAGTCGGTGATCCGCGCTTTCGGCCTGCACTGACGGACCTGTCGAGTAGCCGAGGGGTGAGATTCCCCTCGGCTACTCGAAAACAGGTCGTTGCCGTCCCGGCAGCGGGCCTGGCGATGCGGTCTGACTCGATCAGCGTGCCGTCCAGGACCACGTGTGTCATGCCCTCGTGCCGCCAGCGTCCTCCGCTAGGCGCTCACTGCCCGCACCTACGCGGTACCGCCAGCCCCCGCCATGGGCGTGAGCTGGCAGCAGGAGTCCCCGGGCCATGCCGCCCCGGGGACTCCTGCCCGCCTTCCTCGTCGGTCACCGGAGCCGACCACGAAGGAGAATCCGTGACACCCCGCCGCTCCGCCGACGCCACATTTTGCAGCCGGGCATCGCGAAGGATTCTGCGGGCCTTCAGCACGAGATCCCTGGGAGGTCTGTATGCCCCCGGGGTCTGCGCAGGCTGAATTCAGCGGCAGGAAGGGCACCGGAGTTGGCACTCCACTGCTACTTAATGACGCAGCAGTTAGCACGCAGCTCGAAGTGCCCCCCACTAATATCTAGTTGGTGTGCCGAAGGGTTGCGAAGCCGGACCGGAGGCGCACCACCCGGCCTCCCGCCTCGGCTTCTTGCCCCGAAGCGGGAGGCCAAATCGTGCATAATTGCACTATTGTGAACCAGCTGAGACGCCATGCTCGAACCCGGTCGGGCCTCCCTCTCGCTGGTGGTTACCAGCGCTTGCTGAGTGCGTTGAGTTCCGCGCGTCGCTGTCGACGAACTGCCCCAGCTTGACCTCGGTCACGGTCCCGTCGGGCTCGGTGAGCCGCTCGACATGCTTCCGGAGCATCTGCAAGGCCCCCTCGCGGACGTGGAACTGCCGGGCGTCCCGAATTCACCGCCCACTTGCCCGCCTGCGTATGAGGCGCCTGCGGCCTCTCCAAGGGTTGCTGCCCTGAAGCATCCAGGCCTGCGTGGGCAGTGGGTGGTCCCAGCCGAGGCGCTGCGCCTGGACCAACGCTCCCAGGTCCTCGCCATGCACCGTTGTCTGTCCCGGCGCGGTCGAGAGTGGCTGGTCGTTCTTGATGAGTCTGCGGCACAGCCCTGGCCCAACTGCCCAAGCACTGACGGCGGGGGGGCGCCAGACCCTGATCCGCACCGACTGCGCGGGTGGCACCCACGACTTCGTGTCCTGGCTCGCGCGGCGAGAACGCTGGCTGTCCTACTCGGTCGGCATGACGGTCACCGAAGCGATCCACGGGCACGTGCTGAAGGTTCCCGCCCCGGCCTGGACAGTGGCCGCCGAGACCAACGGTGAGACCCGGCACGGGGCCTGGGCCGCCGAACTCACCGGCAACCTCCTGCACACTCGGCCCAAGGGCATGCGACTGATCATCCGCAAGGAACGACCCCATCCTGGCGCCCAGCTGAGGATCACGGATGCGGACGGCATGCGGATCACGTGCTTCGCGACCAACACCCCAGACCGGCCGATCGCCGGACTCGAACTCCGTCACCGATTGCGGGCCCGGGCCGAGGACCGGATCCGCGCCGCCCGTGCCACCGGCCTGCGCAACCTGCCCCTGCATCGCACAGCCCAGAATCGGATCTGGCTGGAAATCATGCAGATCGCACTGGACCTGCTGGCCTGGATACCGATCCTCGCCCTGACCGGCACGGCCAGACTCCGGGAGCCTCGCCGCCTACGGCTCCGTCTGTTCACCGCAGCCAGACAACTCGTGACCACCGGCCGTCGGCGAATCCTCCGCCTGGCCCGGCACTGGCCCTGGACCAGTCACATCACCGCAGCCCTCGACCGGCTCACCCACCTACCCGACCCCGGCTGACCAGCCGATTCCCCGTCCCCACGAACAGCACCCCCACACCCGGAGCAGTGGAACCCGGCACCGCCCGGAGGTGACACTCACATCTTCAGCCTGCCAGCCTCAGCCCCCGGCACGAAAACGGTCCACCGACTCCGTCGGCAGACCGTCACGAAACCTGGAGGTAGGGCCGATCCGGTGGCGCAGATCCCGCAGAGCCTTCTCCGAAACCCGTGCCGCATCGGGGAGCGCACTGGTCAGCATGCCCCACACGGGCAGATACCCCAGGTGGGGAAACAGTCCGAGCGCCAGCAGGAAGTAGACCCCGACCCGCGAGGGAAGTAGCCGCAACCGTTTCTGGACACGACCGGTCTACGCCAGCACCGCATCGACCAGGTCAAGCGGGACGTATCTCGTCGACTCGCCCAGGTGGCCGGCGGTGAACGCATCAGCCACAGGACCCGGTCCCGAAGCGGGCGCGGTGGAATACTGGCGAACTGTCCGAGCCGTTCATCGAGCGGAGCCTGGTGTGACTATCCGTCCGACCGGCGGCCTGGGCTTGGTCCGTTCCGACTTCGGGGGCCGGCCCCGATGGGCGTTTGTCGGCAGCGACGCCCTGCACCGCGTGCAGACCGACTGCATCAAGACGGCGGAGCTGGAGGCCATACCCGTCGACCGGCAGGAGCTGCGCGATCTCGTCGAGAACGTAATGGGCGTGTTGGAGCGCTACAGCTCTTCGCTCGCCTCCCACCGGATGGTGCCGGCTGGTTGTATGTGCAGCACGTTCCCGTTCGGCGCTTCGTGACCGAGATCCTGCGCAAGCGGCTGAACTGGGCCGGCAAAGTGGATCGGCTGGCCCGTGTCGTGGAGATCCTCAAGGAGGACCCCGACTCCCGACGGTCCTTGATCCAGCTCTACGACCCGGCCCAGGACACCTCCGGGCACAAGGACGTGCCCTGCACCCTCGGCTTCCGCTTCCACCTGCGTGCTGGCCGCCTATACACGGCGACCACGATGCGCGGTCAGGACGTATAAATCGGCATGCCGTACGACGTGTTCTTCTACACCGTCCTGCACGAGCTGGTCGCTGGGTGGCTCGACGCGGAGCTGGGCGAGTTCTACCTGCACGTGGGCTCGCTGCACATCTACGACGACCACGTCGAGCAGCGATGTCAACGGACTGTCCGCGCACAGCACTGCGTCGGTGAGCTCGAAGAGCGCGTCCGCCCTTTGTACGGGCAGTCGTAGAACTCGACACGAAAGTGGGACAGCACGCTCAGCGCGGCGTCTACGGGACCTTTCAGGAGCCAGACTCTTCACCAGCAGCCGTTCCTTCACGCGACGTTGCTCGACATTTCGAAGCGTGATGAACGACCGCCCTGCTGTCTCAGGAAGAATCCGAGATCAGCGGGTCAGGTGAACCGGCGAGGTTAAACAACAAGCGTACGTCCAGCAGTCCGGGCGTCTTCCCAGTTCAGAAAGGGTGTTAACGATGTAACCGGACGTCAAGTTCAGGGTAGCCAGCCGGTGCAAGTCCGGTCCGGGGAGCCCGCCAGGGTCCCCGGTAGCTGACTCCCGGCGTCGCCCGAAATGGTGACGTCGAAGTGGAGTGACAGGCGCCCCTAGGGGGCGTGCAACCGACCAGTCCGCAACATGAAGTGAAGCCTGCAGCGTCGTCATTTAACCCCCGCCCGCGGGCGGGCCAAGGAGGAGCCGAGCCTGTGCTTGATTGGCGAAGGCCACGGAAGACGATCTGGGGCCTGGAGCGGTCGTCGAAGAACCTCCCGGCGTAAGGGGCGTGGAATGGTCGGAAGGTTGTCCTGGGAACTGGAGAGAGCCTCCTCGGCCCCGGGTATTGCGGCCCGGGAAGCGTGGCCTACCTATAACCGACAGAACCGGGAAATGGCGGGTTGTCGAGAGGCGGTCGGAGGGGGTCGTAGTAGTGACGATCGGCGGGACAACACAACCCGCTGGGAGCGAAGGGCCCCTGCTTCATCGACGCGATTCGAAAACAGGGAGGGATCCGGATGAGTGCCGTTACGGCTAGTTCCATCCGCCGGGAGGAAAGCGTCGCAGGACCAGGTCGCCGTCCTCTGGACAAGGTCCGAGCCTTGCAACGGACGCTTTACCGCTGTGCCAAGCATGAACCCGGACGCCGCTTTCACGCCCTGTATGGCCATGTCCACCGCATGGACGTTCTGAGGCGGGGCGTGGGCCGGTGTGTGCGCAAACCGGGGTGCCCCCGGCGTGGACGGCATGACCGTCGGCGCGGTGGAATCCTCGGGGGTGGATGTATTCCTCCAGGATCTTTCGCAGAGACTGCGGGCGCATACGTATCGTCCGTCAGTGCTGCGACGGGTCCAGATTCCCAAATCGGGGCGGCCGGGGGAGTTCCGGCCGCTATCGATTCCCACCGTGGCGGACCGCGTGGTGATGACGGCTGCGAAACTGGTCATTGAGCCTTTTCAGCGGGGCCACCGATCGGGTGACGGCCCACTGGTTGGAGACCGGTGCGAAACGGACGAGGCTCCTCGACGGTTGAGCGAGATGTCTGACGTCTCAACTCTTCTGCCGGGGAGCCCCGTTGGTTACGTATCCTGCCGCACTGGACCTGCCTCACGCGCTCGTTGAGTGGGTGACGATGCTGATCGTCACCCGGGAGGGTGACCGCCGCTGCAAACTCCGGCCCTCGCAGCGTGCCCTGGTCGCGCTGGTCTACCTGCGCAAGCACGACACCCTCGCACAGATCGCAGCCGGCTTCCGGATCAGCGTCGGCACCGCCCACGCCTACGTGCACGCGGTCATCGACCTCCTGGCCCACCGCGCGCCAGGCCTGACCCGCGCCCTGCGCGAGGCAGACGCGGAGTACGTGCTCGTCGACGGCACCCTCGCCGAATGCGACCGCGTCGGCGACCAACGCGCCGACTACTCCGGCAAGCACCGCCGCCACGGCGTGAACCTCCAGGTCATCACCGACCCACACGGCGAGATCATGTGGAT
>NZ_JBIVNJ010000109.1:0-4980 GCF_044753585.1 Streptomyces sp. NPDC088354
GATCTTGGAAGCCGTGCCTGTCACGTTCCGGGGCACCGCCGAGCTGGCAGATCGTCACGAACCGGGCGTCACGCGACTACGCCGAAGCCCTGCCTCCCGGAGTACGGGGTGCGAGCTCTGGAGGGGCGAGTTTCCTTTGATCGATGGGAGTCATCATCCAATGCCCTGAAATGCATCTTGACCTGCATTTATCCCACAAGAGCGGAGGCTTGGCAGTCCCGGATTGGATGCACTTTGAATGGACAGAGAAAACCGTGTACAAAGATGGTGAAGATTATCTTCATCCCGCAGCATCCCGACATCATTGAGCCGAAGATCCGAACGCGAATATCCTTCTGTTACGGGTTTTTTAGCCCGTACCGGCGCAGCCGCCAGAGGTCGAAGACTTCGCTCCCGTCGGCTGCGAAGTCCACATCGATCTCAGTGCCGTTGTCGCACGCGAAACGGTACCCCGCCCCTTGAACCGTGTAGGAGTAGGTGCCGGCTTGCCCACTCCGGCTTGTCCGGCGCGAGGGACCAAGCCGAGGACATCTGCGAGTCGCTCAAGCGAGGGGATCGCCGCCCTCATGGCCTCGTCAATCGCCTTCAGAGCGTCGACGTAACCAAGCAGGAGCCGCCGTGCATCCCGAACCCGTTCCATACGGCGTCATCCCCCCTGAGCCCGTAGCTGAAGGGATTCTTCCATGGGCCGCCAGCGTCTCCACAGGACGGCATTCTGAAACGATCAGCTAGCCAAACCGGTCGCCGCAATGACCTGCGCCCGCAGACCCTGCTCAGGCATTCCCTGACCCGGGAGTAATTCAAGAGCCCGCATAGCGGCATCGGACGCCTCAACCTGATGCGGCAAGGGAACCATCTCAACCTTTTCGGATCCCTTTCCACTACTGCCACCATGGATTGTTCAGCCCCTAGCCCATGACGATGAGGGCCCCTGTACTGCGCGCTCCGGGGATGGCGTGTGGCGCACACGCCTGAGAGAGTGATGTCAGCAGCCTTTGCTACGGTCGGCACGACCTGCTCCGATCAGGGAGCAGCGCATTCTTCAAGGGGTGACGACGATGGTGGCGCTGTCTGCACTGGCGGAGCACAATGAGCTGGCGGCTGTGATCTTCCGGACCGACTTCACGGACGAGGTCGGCTGGCGGGAGGTGATAGCGGAGCTTGAGCGGACATCCTTTGACGATGAGGACCCTGGCGATACCTTTGAGATAGTCGGCGCCCCAGAGTTGGATGGCTCCGACCCGGACGCGGTACTGGCAGCCGTAGCGGCTCAGGAGAAGCTGCGAGACCAACTGCGCGTGGTGTTCGTTGCCGACGCTACGACCGTGCGCCCCGGCCACCATGCCCTGCTGGCAATCACAACCAGGACCAGGGATGAGTGCGAAGACGATGAGGAGTACACGGCCCTGACCGAGTTCGGCCGCGCGTTCCGGACGGTGCCAAGGGGAGTCCACTCGATTCACGCCAATCTCGAAGTGGCCAACATGGGCTTCGAGGAGTACGCCGCGCTTGCGGATGCGGATCCCGAGGGCGTCTACCGAGACTACAACTGACACACCCCCTCCTCTGCCTGCCAGCCTGCTTGTTGCCGCACCCCCACCGGCGTCCGCCCTTCCTGACCCGTTCCGGATTGCGCTCCCTACAGCCCGGCCGCGCAATGGCCCGCCCAGGGCCTGCCGCAGACGCCGGACAGTCGCACACGTCGCCGACCCCATTGCATATGAATGTCAGCAGAAGGCGACCGATCTGGCGCACGTCTTCTATGCGGTCTAGGTTTCAGTGGCCCTACAGTTTGCTGTGATCTTCCTGCCGTTATTTTTCAGCATTCACGCGCGTGCAGTGCCGCGCATGCTGACTGGTGGGTTCCCTCGGATAAGGAGTAAGCGTGCGCAAACGATTTGCGCGGCTTGCGGCGACCAGTGCAGCGGTTGCCGGTATAGCTGTATCCACCCTGCTCGGTAGTGCCAGCAGTAGTGCCGCAGCAGGCGGGACACTGCCCGATACACAACTCCAAACGGTATCGTTCGAGCTGTGCGCTTCTGGTAACTACAGTGCACAGCTTCATTTTGTCGGAACTCTCGACGGCAACACGGGAGTTAATGACAGTCCGGTTGTCAAGAGTGGGCAGTCGTGCTGGTATGGCGAGCGCACAGTTAACGGCCGGATCAAGGTTCAGGTAAAGGGATTTTGGCTGTCGGGTAGTGGCTCTTTCGTGGTCAACGGGGGCCAACTTCCCTTCTACAGCGGTCAGAAGACCCTTTCAGTGCATACTCAAGGGACCACTGCGAACTCGGGTGCGGGTGCCTACTATTGGTATTCCGTAGGCTACTAAGGTTGTTGTGGTCGGCTCTGTTTCATATGGAGTAGGCCAGTAAGGCACGGTACCCCCTCAGGTAAGAGGGGGTACCGTGTTCCGGACGGATTGTGGGAGATCGCAGGGCCGTTGTTGCCGTCAGCGCGGGTGCGTACGCAAGGGGGTGGGGTCTCCATCAGCCAGGCGGCACTGCTGTGCTTCCAGAACCGGAACGAGATCGCCGACAAGAAGGCTCTCTTCCAACGGCAGACCGAGAACGGCATCGCTCAGCACTGAAGGAAATGCTGCCCTATTTCCTCGGTGCCGCCGGCCCCGAACAAGCGCTGCGCCGGTATCACTTGAAGGAGGCGCAGCGGGCCCAGCGCGCTGCTCAGCGCAAACTCGACGACGCCGAACGCAGCCGGGCCGCGGTGGACGCGAACGGCCTGGCCCTGCTTCGCCTCGCTCACCGTGAGGGCCTTGTGGAAGGGGTGCCTGCCGCACCGGACCCGCAGAAGATTCACTTCCTGCTGGAGCAGGCACTGACTGTCCCGGCTTCTGCCATCGGGCCGGTCGATCTGCGTGATCAGCGTCAAGGTTGTCCGACGAGCTCCGAAGCCTGCGTGGCCAGCTGCAGCACCCGATGAGGCGCTGGCTCTGGTGGATCGCTGGAAGCAGCAGGGCCAGGCCTTCACGGGGGAGTTGCACCTGCAACTGGGCCGGCTGAAATCTCTTGGCCTGCTGGGACCGGAGGGGGACCGCGATACGGCCGTGTGCCCTATGTGCGCGCGCCCGCTCGAGGAACCCGACGCGTCCTCCGTAGAGATCACCACGCTCACCCGGCAGTTGTCGCAGGAGCTCGATCAGGCGCAGAGCCTGCAGCCGATCCGCGGCCGCGGCGGGGCGGCCTGGGGGCCGCTGGCGCCGGGCCGGTGGGAAGGCGGGGGTGCGGCCCGGCGGGGCGGGCCGCAAACGACGCGGGCACAGCACTGGTGAGTGGCCCCTTCATGGCCACCGCCTTGTCGCGGGCCGCGGCGGGTGCGGACTCGAACAGCCCCCACTGCGGGGTCACTTGGGGAACGTCGGCCCCGATGACGGTGAAGCCAGAGTCGGCGAACAGGTGCCCGGCGAGCACGGCCTGGCCGCCGCCGTTCGGACCGATGAGGTGGATGTTCTGCCCGGACAGGGCGACCACCTGCCGCTTCACGCCGCGGAAGCGGACATGGGCACCCACCTTCACGGCCGGCCGGGTGGGCATGGGCTGGTTGTACGCGCCGATGCGACCCCCGGGGTCCCCTGCCAGGGGACGGGTGGGGCGCGGACTGTCGGATGCATGGCGGATGCAAACAGGGAAGTAACGTGCGGGCGGGGGGCTGCGACCTGGCGGGGCCGGCGGAGACCATGACCGAGATGCCGGGCGGTGACTACCAGTGCGATGAATGCCTGGGCGCGGTGATCGAGTGCGGCTCGGGGGACGATCCCGTGGTTGTGGAGAACACTTCGCTGAGCCGACCGGTCGGGGATCCCCAAGAGGCGCCCCATCGGCGGGCAGGCTGACCTGGCGATCGGCCGGGCGCGCGACAGGTCACCGGTGATGTTCACCGTTCCGGTACTCACCGCCTGCGTCCGGGAGCGGTGAGTACCGGGGCGGGGCCCCGCTCGAGTGGTGGCGTGGAGCCCCGGGGTGCGCATCGACGGCAACGTTGACGTGGGCGCGCATTGCTTTTACTGAAGCTCACCAGTGGTCGGTGAGTCGCGTGACGCGCCCGGCGTGCTCGGGTGGCCCGTTTGAAGCCGGGCCCGGCGCAGTCTTGTGATGGCGGTGAGGGGAAGCCGTCTGCACCGCTGGGCGGTGCGTACTCACCACGCGGGTCTCGGGGGCGGTGAGTGCGTGGGCCCCGCCTGGGTTGTGACGGCCTGGCGGGGCCCTGCGCTGGGCACTGGCTCGATGGCAGTACCGGTGCGCTCCCTTTACTGAAGCCGACTGCCCGCTGCGCAGTGGTGCGGCGTCGCCAGGCGGGCGGTCACTCCATTGGCGGTGGCGTGCCGGGATCGGGCGCCAGTGGTGCGCGTTCATGCGCGTTGTCGGAGGTGGTGTGCACGCGAATCCGGGGGTGCGGCAGGCTGGGCTGATGGAAGAGGCGAGATTCGTGGTGCACGGCCTGTCGGGCAGTGGCGGGCGGCTGGTAACGATGCACCGTGCCGGCCGCGTGGAGGACGACTATTTGGGGACGGCGTTCTCCGAGCACGACTTGCTGCTGATCCTGCAGTCGGCCGGGATACGGGAGCCGGATCTGCTGGTGGATGATCCACGCTGGGTGGAGTGGCGGGGCGCGGGTGCGCACCGGTGAGGGAGTGGCTGACCGCCCCGGAGCGGGCGTGCTGTCGTCAAGGGCCCTTGACGCTCGTCAGGGCGCGGGGTCGCTGGTGAATGACGGCTCACGGGCCCCGGTCTCCGCCGTCAAGGGGCCTTGACGACTCCCCAATCCTGACGTCAGGGGCCCTTGACATGGGGTGTCAAGGGATCCTGACGGCTGTTGCGAAGGGCCTTGACGTGGCGGGTGGTGCGCGCGGGGAGCTGGACGGGGCGCTGGACCGGTTGGAGGTGTTGCTGGTCGATGTGGCGGTGACCGATCCGCTGGCGGTGCTGGCGGCGGTGAGCCGATTGGAGGCGTCGATCGAGCGGC
>NZ_JBIVNJ010000110.1:0-4850 GCF_044753585.1 Streptomyces sp. NPDC088354
GCTGGCTGGACCTGGCCACCCGCGAGGTCGTCGGCTACGCCATGGCCGACCACCACCGCGCCGAGCTGGTGGTGGTCGACGCTCTCGACACGGCCCACGGCCGGGGCGGACTCGAGCCCGGCTGCGTGGTTCATAGCGATCGCGGCAGCGAATACACCTCCACCCAGTTCCGTTAAGGCATAGGGAAGTTGGGGCTGAGGCAGAGCTGCGAACGCACCGGATCCTGCTTCGACAACGCGGCCGCGGAAAGCTTCTGGGCCCTGCTCAAAGAAGAGATCGGCACCCGTACCTGGCCCGACCGGGCCACCGCCCGCGCCGAGGTCTTCTCCTTCATCGAGACCTTCTACAACCGCCGCCGCCTACGCAAGCACCGCACGTTCGGCAACCTCACCCCGGCCGAGACCAGGCAACGGCACCAGCACGCCCTCGCGGCATAACAATCACGTGTCCGAGATCACGGGGAAACTTCAGGCTGCACGTTTTCACCGAGCTGAAGAACCGCGGCCTGGACGACGTGCTGATGCTGGTCTGCGACGGACTCAAGGGCCTTCCCGACGCCGTCGAGGCCGTCTGGCCTCGCACGATTGTCCAGACGTGCGTGGTTCACCTGCTGCGGAATTCGTTCCCATACGCGGCCCGTCAGGACTGGGACAAGGTCGCAGGGGCCCTCAAGCCCGTCTACACCGCACCCAGCGAGGACGCCGCCACCGAGCGGTTCCTGGAATTCCAGGAGTCCTGGGGCCGCAAGTATCCGGCGATCGTGAAGCTGTGGTCGGACGCCTGGGCCGAGTTCGTACCCTTCCTTGCCTTCGACGTCGAGATACGCAAGGTCATCTGCAGCACGAACGCGATCGAGAGCGTCAACGCCCGCATCCGCAGGGCCCTCCGCGCCCGTGGACACTTCCCCAACGAAGCAGCCGCCCTCAAGTGCATCTACATGGCACTGATGAGCCTGGACCCGACGGGCAGGGGCCGCAAGAGGTGGACCATGCGCTGGAAGGCACCACTCAACGCCTTCCAGATCGCGTTCGAGGGCCGCCTGACCCCGAGCAACAACTGACACTCAACAAGCAGGATCAGCCGTTAAATTGACACACCCGACACTGCCTTCCTCGGCCCCGCCGGAACCCTCTGCTGCTACAAACGCTTCCGCAGGCTCACCATGTAGAACACGGTCTAAAGTAGGGGCGCCGGCAGCGATGTGATCGACCGGCAGGGGGTCTCTGCGGCGGCGTGGCGCTGCCTTGGTGGCGTCAGCCAGGTTTGGCGCAGGGGACGGAAGGAGCCTGACGGTGTCGGCGACGTACTGCTAGGCCGTGGCGATCCCAATGCTGAAATCTCCCGCGAGTGCGCGCAGCGCGGATGTGCCAGCGCCAGGGCGCTCAGGGAGCACCGAGATCAGGCTCTGTTCCGCCCGGCGACGTCGTTCCAGGAGACAGAACGGAAAGTGACTGGCGCTGCGGAGCTTGAGAATGGACCAACTCGACGGTGCCGGCCCACGTGCCCGACTCACACGGGCGTTGTCCATTGCGGTGCTTGACAGATTCGCCGCTGACGGGCCGACACGCGCCATCACAGTGGGCATCTTCTCTGCGGACATGATCCCGTCGATGGACGTCTTGACCATCGCGCGCAACAGATCAGGCTCGCAGTCGCGAAGTTCTCCTCGGCCAGGGCGCTCAGCGGCGCAGTGTCAAGTGCGGTGATCGTGCTGATCGCCTTCGAAGCCTCGACGCTTCAAGGATCAGTTGGTGGGCTGGCCATCCTCTATTCGGACCCCCACCCCGGCGCCCGGGTAAACACCCGGATCGGGTGGGAACCCGTATACCCCTTCCAAGGGCGCAGACCAGACCGCTGAAACCTGTCTTGACAAGAGGCCATCCGCTGCCTGAAGGAGTACTTGACGATCCCCGAGCCAACCTCCGCCTGCCTCGCCCCTATGGAACCCATAGGGGCGAGGGATCTGCCCCATGCGCTGGTTGAGTGGATCACCTTGCGGACCATCACCTGAGGGGGTGTCCGCTCGCGGGGTGCCAGCCTCAACCTTCGCGTTGCGAACCCTCATTGTCCTGGGCACGTGCGCCTCCTTGGTAACGGGCGCAGTGGCCGACTGCGAGGTGTGGTCAGCGTGCTGATCGATCGTGGGTCGATTTCTCGGGGGAACAGCAGGTGGAGTTCTCATATCAGGGCGCTCATCCCCCAAAGGCGCAGCAATCGGGAGAGCCTTCACCGCTTCCCAGAACGCAACGGTCACGGTGCTGTTGCTGACAATACAGTTTCCGTTCTCGCTATCGTTCCAGACTCGTGTATCAGCATGAGAATGTACCTGCGCCCAAACTATCCGCAGCACACTGAACCACGACTTCAGATCGGCACACCGCAATAGCCTATGGTGCGCCGGTCAATCCGGGCCAAGGGGACGCAACAGCCTGACAGCTGCTCTCATAAGATGGATAAGATGGCACGTCCTTACTACTTGGTAGCCCGCTGGTTCTATCTACTGAGTCACGCCATCTCTTAAAATTTGTCGCGTTTGCAATGGCCCCTGAGGCTCCAGTCTCGACGCGGCAGAGTCGGTGTGCGCATAATGACCTGAGTTGTATTACGAATGATCGGACGACGGGCGGACAGGGAAGCGTTTTCCGATTCACGCTACTCGTTCGTTAAGTTATTTCCACTCTTCGCCGGATCTCAATCTGCAGGAACTTTCGCTGGCATGGGTGACTATGGCGGCTGGAGTGAAGGGGTCGATCGTGGTTTTGTGGATCAAAAATAATTGCATCCACCAGGTCTGGAGGCGCTGGGACGGCGCTTCAATGACTAGCTCTTCTTGGCGACTGGCCGAGCGTATTTTCGTTAGCTTCTTCATGAGTAATGAGAGATTTCAATCACATGAATATCAAGGTGCTGGCACTCCCGGCCGCGATGTTGACAGCCCTCTGTACGCTCGCAGGATGTTCGATCAGCGGCGATGATGACCTGGAAATGGGGATCACCGATAAGGTAACTTCCATTGATCCTGCCGCTGGATACGACGTTGGTTCCTGGATTGTCTTCAATAGCGTATTCCAGACACTGTTGAGCTACCCTCAGGGAGGCACGCAACCAGAGCCCGAAGTCGCTCAAAATTGCGAATTTGCTGACGCGCAAAGGAAGACGTTTGCCTGCACGCTCCGCCCGGGATTGACGTTCAGTAACGGTGACTCGCTCACCTCCGAGGATGTCAAGTTCTCGTTCGAACGAACTTTGAAGATCAATGACGAGAACGGTCCTGCTGTGCTGTTGGGCTCGATAGAGGCTATTGACGCGCCATCGGACAACCGAGTTATCTTCCACCTGAAATACCCCGACGCAACATTTCCCTCGAAGATAGCGTCCGGCGCCGGCTCGATTGTTGATCATCGGGAATATCCTGCAGATAAACTCCGGACGGACAGTGCGGCGACTGGGTCGGGACCTTTCGTGCTCGACGCGTATGTAGAGGGGGAGTATGCCTCTTTTTCGGTTAACAGCCGCTATCGAGGCCCGTCTGCCGTCCAAAATTCTGGCGTGAAGATGCGTTTCTATGATGGCGAGATTTCTCTCAAGAATGCCCTTTTGAGTGGTGAGGTAGATTTTGCATACCGCGGCCTGGCTCAGGCCGATGTCGCCAATTTCCAAAATAAGGATATGGCAGGAAACGCTGGCATACAAGTAATTGAGGGGACTGGAACCGAGGTTCAGCACCTCGTTTTCAATGTCAAGGATCCCGCTGTCGGAAGCAGGGCTGTACGGCGTGCCGTCGCGTACCTGATTGACCGCGATGACATAGTCAGTAATACGTACCACCGTACAACGAGCCCGCTTTACTCCATGATCCCTCAGGGTGTCGTCGGACATGACAACGCCTTCTTCGACCGTTACGGACGAGGCGGCAACAAGAGTAAAGCCGCAAATGAGCTTACTGAAGCGGGAATTACTGGCAAAGTCAGCTTCACTCTCTGGGCCACGCCGGTACGTTTCGGCTCTGGCACGGTTGCCGAAGCTGAGGCGATTGCCCAGCAACTCAACTCTAGTGGCCTATTCGATGTCTCTGTAAAGACCGCTGATTCTGACGAGTACCTCAAGGGAATCGAGGCTGGAAAGTATCCCGCTTTTATTAGAGGTTGGGTCCCTGATTACCCGGATCCGGATAATTTCACCTCCCCATTCTTCGGTGATGAAAACGTCCTGGATAATAACTACATCAATAAGAGGATCAGTGAGGAGTTGATCCCGCGGACTGCTGCTCAGGCCGACCGGGCGGACGCCGTGAATGATCTTCGCGAGATTCAAGACATAGTATCCAAGGATGTGCCGCTCATCCCGCTGTGGCAGAGCAAACAGTACATTGTGGCAAGAGGAGGAATTACCGGCCTTGAGTCCACTCTCGACGCCTCAACCGTCTTCCGTCTTTGGAACATTGGAGAGAAAAACGAAGGTTCCTGGTGGTAGTCCGGATTGCTGCCAAGAGCTCGTAGCGGGATCTTGTGAAAGTGGGCTGGTGGGGCGTAACCGATGTGATGATTCGGTCGTCCGTGGGGGAGGGGCCTCGAGCGTGGATCTGGACGATGAGTTGTGAGCGCTGATCGAGCCGTTACTCCGATGTCGCCGTGGCCGGGGCGGTCCCCCAAGGGGGGTGCCTCTATGTCCTTCGTCAAGCCTGTGCTGGTCAGGCGGTGGCTGTTGCGGAAGGGCGCGGTTTGTAGAAGGTCCCGTCGCGGAGCGTGGCGAAGGGGACGCTGATGCGTTGGCGGGCGAGTCGGAGGAGGGCCTGGGTGTGGGTTTTGCCTCGCTCTCGGCAGCGGTCGTAGTAGGCGCGTGACGGGGGG
>NZ_JBIVNJ010000111.1:0-4822 GCF_044753585.1 Streptomyces sp. NPDC088354
CCGTCGCACCGACCTCAAGACCGGCAAGACCACCGTCAAGACGGTCTACGCCGTCACCAGCCTGACCGCCGAGCAGGCCACCGCGGCCCAGCTCGTGATCATGGACAACCTCTCGGCGAACAAGACCCCGGCGATCCGGGCCTGGGCGAAGAAGCACAAGGTCGAGCTTTGCCTTACTCCGACGAGCGCATCGTGGGCCAACCCGATCGAGGCCCAGTTCGGACCCTTACGCAACTTCGTCATGGGCGGCTCGGACCACCCCAACCACACCGTGCTCGCCCGCAGGCTCCAGGACTATCTGAGGTGGCGCAACGCCAACGCCCGCCACCCCGACGTACTGGCCGCCCAACGCCGCGAACGCGCCAAGATCCGCAGCGAACGCCAACAACGCTGGGGCCGCCCACGACCCAAAGCCGCCTAACCAACCCCGGCAACGTTCGTGGTCAACGCACTAGCGACCGTCGATCGGCACGTCCCTCACCGTTCGACGGTGATAACCGTGCACCTTCGCCGTCGGCATCCCGCACACCGGACACGGCACCGCCACGTCCCGGGTCCGGGCCGAGACCACCACCGCGTCGCCCCCGTCCACCACGCCCTCGACGACCAGCGCCGAAAGCCCAGAAAACACCGTTCCCATAAAGGAGCTGATATCCACCACAAGATCATGATCAAGGGTGGCCACTCGACGTCACCACCGACTACGGCCCAGAGCCGTTCGATGGACAAACCCCATCAGGGAAGTTCACCCCGACGAGCCGAAGTCAGTATTCCTCAAAGAAGCTCTAGCCGCTCAAGCGATGGGTCCAGGACTACCTCTCCTGCCGCGCGGCGCGCCGACCGCCTCCTTGGAAGGTGAACTGTGGCATCTTGATGTGGGCCCAACTGCAAACTTCGCCCCCTTCTCAGCGGGAGACCGTCATGAGTGTTCCTGCTCCTGCGACAGCTCCGGATGCCGCTCCGCTGGGCCTGGCTGGTTTCGGTACTACTACATTCATGCTCAGCTTTTTCTACGTTGGCGTCGATCCCTCACTGACCCCTGCGGTCTTTCCTGTTGCGCTATTGTTCGGTGGCGTGATCCAGCTTATCGCCGGTTGGGTCGAATTCCGGCAGGGCAGCACATTCGGTGCTACGGCCTTCAGCTCCTATGGTGCCTTCTGGATCGCTTATGCCGTCTACGGGATGGTTGTCCTACCCAACCTCCCACCCGAGCAGTTGCACATCGCTAACGGACTATTCAACCTTCCGTGGGCAGTCCTCACGCTCTATCTGACAATTGCAACGCTCCGTATCACCGGCGTTCTTTTGGCTGCCTTCACAAGTGCGACGCTTACGTTCACATGCTTTACTGTAGCCAGCTTCTTGCAATCCACAGTTCTGTTTATTATCGCAGGCGGATTCGGCTTCGCTACGGCGACGATTGCCTGGTATGCCTCGTTCGCAGGACTGATCAACAACACTTGGGGTCGGCACTTGATTCCTGTCTTCCCAGACCCGGGTAAGCGGCTGGCGCACCTGGCGCACCACAAGGGCCGATCGCACTCGCTCACTTCGTCCGTTGGGGAACGGGAACTGACTGGCGATTCGACGCCCGCGCCATGACGTGGCCCACCATGTTAAATCCGCTTTTTCCGTCCGGGATCCAAGCGGCGTGGCAAAACGCTTTCGGACCCTTGGCCCTGCTTACTGGCGGCGCCACCCCACGGTGTTTCCAGTAGAGGCCCGGTTCACGGCGGGCTCGTCGATGAACCTCAGGGAACCAACAGTACGCTTCGTGTAAAGCGGGGAGGCGTCGACGTATTCGGGACCAGCAGGCGTACGGCGCCGCTGCCCTGCGGCCAAGCTTTAGGTGGTGCGGGGATGGCTGATCGAAAGGGTTTCGGGGATAGTCAGCGTTCCCGCCGGTGGCCCACGCGCTTGGTACTACCTCAGCCGCCTCGAGCGCGGCGGGTAGACCGGCTGGCGACACTACCGCTGTGACCAATTCGTGCCTCTACGACAGGAACCCGGCACGCCTCATCGGGTGATAGCCCGGGCGGCATCCGCTCCCGTGGGACGTTGGTCGGCTGACCTTGATCACACAATTGTGGACGATCTCCAGGCGCTTTGCGGCCTACTCCTGCGGACGGCTTCGAGGTTGATGCAAACATGTGACGCTCCGAACCGGTGATCGCTATCCGCCGGTAGCGTCCTCAGGCCGCTGTTCGAGGCAGTGGCGACTGACAGTGAGGCGAGAACGCTCGACGGCGGTGGGGTGCGGGCTGCTGTCCGAGCCGCATCGATGAGCGTGACCACGGTGGGCCGGGCGGCCAGTTCTATTCCGAGGCGGGCGAAGCGGCTGATGTGGGTGCCACCGATGGGGGCACCGGTCCACCAGGCGTCGAGGCGGTGGAGGTTGAGTCCGGCGGCGGTCAGGACGTGACCGAGGTGGGTCTTGTGCAGCCCTCGGTAGGGCGTGGTCCGTGTCCGTGTCACCCGGACGGCCTGGGAGATGGTTCCGTCGATGCCGGCGCGAGTACCGTATGCCGCCTTCCACTCGTCGGTCTTCTGCTCGCGTCGGCGCTGGTCGAGGGTTTGCTGCTGGGGCAGGGTGAGGAGAGTGAGGCTGCGGCCGTATTTGCGGTTCGCTGCGCTGGTGCACTTGGCGCGTACTGGGCAGGCGTCGCAGTCGGTTTTGGCGAAGTGGACCCCCGATGATTTCGGTGCCGGTAGGTTTGCGCTGCTCGGACCAGCTGACGCTACGCTGTCCGCGGGGACAGGTGACAGTGCGTGTCGGCCAGTCGACGGTGAAGGCGTCCTGCTCCCGGCCCCCTGCGGCGCGGCTCTGAGCACTGGTGTCGGAGAGGACCGGCCCTATCAGCTCGATGTTCTGCCCGGCCGCGGCCACCACCAGTGCGGCGGAGCTGTAGCCGGAGTCGACCAGGTGGATGGCGGGCAGCAGGCCGCGCACGGCCAGGCCGCCGTGGACGAGCCCGGTGATCTCCGCGTCGGGAACGGTGGCATCGGTGGTGACCACATAGGTGATCAGGTGCGGGGCGTCCGGCTCACAGGTCTCGGTGAAGTGGACCTTGTAGCCGTCCCAGCCCGCGCCGCGCTTGACGCTGTAGCGGCTGTCGGTGTCGTAGGGGCTGGACAGCCGCAGCCTGCCCGGCGGGAGGTCCTTGCCCTCCCGCCAGCGCACCCCCTTCCCGTCCCGGTGATACTGCTGCACCCACGCGCAGCGCAGCACCTGCACCGCCTCGACCTCCCGCAGCCAGTGCGGTGCCGTGGGTGCGTAGACGGCCTCAAGCAGCGCGAATCCGTCCTCTCCCACGGCCAGCGCCCACCGCTGCCGGGCGCCGACGCCCTTGGGGAAGCGGAAGGAGTCGATGCGCTTGCCGTAGCGTTCGAACCACTGCGGTGCGGCGATCTCCCGCAGCCAGCCAGGTGCCGTGGCAGCCAGCGTCTCCAGCGTGGCGCGCAGGGTCTCGCCCAGGAACTCCATCCGGTTCAGCGTCCGCACCGCGGCCAGCACGTGCGTGGAGTCGGTGCGCTGACGGCCGCCCGAGCTGAGCAGCCCCAGCTCGCCCACCCGTTCCAGCAGCCGGTCCAGGACCAGTTCCTCCAGACCGTGTGCGATCAGCCGGTCCCGGAACTCGCTGAGCACGGAGAAGTCGAACCCGGGATCCTCCAACTCCAAACCGAGCGCGTACTTGACGTCGATCCGCCCGCGAACGGCATCGGCGGCCTGCCGGTCCGTCAGCCCCTCCGCGAACTGCAGCACACTGACCATCGCCAACTGCCCCGGCGACCACGCCGGACGGCCCCGACGCGGGAACGCCCGGGCGAACTGCTCGTCTTCGAACAGCGGACCGAGTTCATCCCGGATCCGCATGGCCAGACAGCTCTTACGGAACGCAGCACGAGCCACCCGTGCGGTGGCCTCCGGGACGAACGGGGCGGACACAGGGCGCAGCGACATGGCAGCCCCTTCCCTGCCTCCCCGCGAGACCGAATCAAACCCCACCAGACTGCCCGACCAATCAAGATCACCAAGAGCGGTCACCGAATCCGCCAACAAAGTCCTGAAGCAGGGGGAGGGATGGGTTGTTGGCTCGGAGTCGCGAAGCGGCGGTATTCCGTGTGTATCTGTTCTGACCTGTGCTCTCTTTCGTTGTCGTTGGGCGCTGTTGGGTTCCGGGGCATCACGATGACTGCGGTGGCGGAGGAGGGGTTCGGGCGTGCCCGGTACACCTTCCGGCTGCGGGTGTCGTACTCGGCGCGTGCCGGTCTGGAGGCGGAGTGGGTGCGTTGCCGGTGGGTGTGTAACGAGTGCGTCGATCGCACCCGGATTGCGGGTGAGGCTGCCGCGATCACGCGCAAGGGCAAGACGGTCGCCTATCTGGTGCCCGCCGAGTGGTTCGAGGAGCAGGAGCAACGGGCCGCGCAGCAGCAGGTCTCCGACGCCAGCCGGGACGCGGCATGAAGCCGCCGGACAGGAAGACCGGGAGAGTCCTTACCTCATGACTGCTCAGACAGTGCATTTCGATGGACTCGGGGGAGACAAGCCCCCGGTCCCGTTGATGCCGGAACACACTCCCCACGCCTTGCGTCTGGCCATCCAGGAGCACGCCCCGCACCCCCTGCCCGACTTCGAGTCCCACTGGCGGCGGGCGATCGGGGATGCTTTCAACCTCACACCGGTGCCCGCGTTCATGCGCCTGTGGTGGACCCAGTACGCCATCGCTCGATGGCGTCCCTTCTTGTGGTGTAGCCGATCATCCGGCGGTTGTCTTCGTGGTGTTGGGGAGTGCGGGGGCGCCTTCGGGGAGCTCGGCAGGGT
>NZ_JBIVNJ010000112.1:0-4677 GCF_044753585.1 Streptomyces sp. NPDC088354
GGGGGGGGGGGGGGGGGGGGGGGGGGGGGGCGCCCCGGGGGGGGGGGCCCCGGGGGGGGGGGCGGGGGGGGGGGCGGCGGGGGGGGGCCCCCCCCCCGGCCCCGGTGGGTGTGGCCCCTAGCGGGGTGCCAGTGCGAAGTCGGCGGTGACCGTACCTCCCTTGACCAACTTGACTGTGCGGGTAGCCGGACGGTAAGTGTCCGCCGCCACGATGATCGTCAAGTTGCCGTCGGAGACCGGCCGCCACAACCGGTAGCCGCCTCGGGCGTCGGTGGTCAGTGTTGTGTCGCCGTTCTTGGAGTCGACCTCTACCACTGCGCCGGGCAGCGGCACCGCGCCCCCGCTCGTGGCGCCGGTGACTGTGCCGGACAACTGGCCCCAGCCGGCTGGCGCGGTCACTGACATGGTGACCGGCAAGGTGACCGACGCATAGGGGGTGTCGCTGTCCACCACCAGGGCAGCATGGTGGTCACCGTAGTCGGTCGCGCCCATCGCGGTCGCGTCCAGTGTTAGCTTGACCGTGACGGACTTACCGCCCTTCAAGGTCAGCGACGTGGCGCTCTCCGACAGCCACGGCACGTCGGTGTGAGCCGCGTCCAGCCCGGGCAGTTTGATCGCGGTCGCGGTATTCACGCCGTCCGCGTCCACGCCGCCGATCACGTACCAGCCGGGAGCGGCCTGGGCGAGTGCCAGCGGCTGTGGCAGTCCGGGCAGCGCCGACCAGCTGTCGTCCGCTGGGTCGTACGCGTATGACCGGCCGAGCACTGTATTGGTGCTGTCCTGCACACCGCCCGCCACCAGCAGGCGTCCGTCCGCGCTGGTGCCCGCCCCGCCCCAGAAGTCGCCCGGGGCGTCCGCGACCCGCTTCCACACGCCAGTGGCCGCGTTGAGCTGGTAGGTGCTTGCGGTGTCGACCTCACTGCCGTCTGGCAATGTGCGTCCGCCGCCGGCGCAGATGAGCGTGCCCTCGACGGTACCGCAAGAAGGGTAGGAGACGCGTTCCGGGTAGGGCTTGCCGCTCGTCCAGCTATCGGTGACCGGGTTGTAGATCTGTACATCGTTGGTGCCACAGCCAGTTGAGATGGTGCAGCCGCCGATGACGTACAGCTTGTCGCCCACGACGCCGCTGCCGGAAGACCCGAAGCCGAGCGGGGCCTCGGCGATCTGCGACCAGGTGTTACTCGCGGGGTCGTAGACCTCTCCGCTGCGGATGCCCACGCCTGACCGGTCACGGCCGCCGGTCACGTATAGCTTGCCACGGATGAAACCGTAGGCGGGTACGTACCGCAGCGTTACCGGAGAGGCAAGCTGCTTCCAGGTGCCGGAACTCTGGTCGTAGGAGCGGAAGTCGGTGCTCCAGATGCCGTCCATGGTGGCACCGAGGCCGGTGTAGAGCACCCCGTTGTTCACTGCGGCCAGTCCGCCCTTGACCGCCTCCGGGAGATCGGTGAGGGACTGCCAGGACTGTCCCGCGGCAGTGGCCGCGGACCTGGCAGTGGTGCTTGCGGTGGGCGCTGCGTTGGTCTTCAGTGCGGGCCTGGGCATGGTCGTGGCCAGCGTGATTTTGCTGGGCGCCGAGGTGCCGGGAGAGGCGGTCGCCTGCGTCGTACCAGAGCCCAGGCGTTGCTCACCGAGTGAGAAGGTCACCGGGGAGGCACCGGTATTGGTCAGTGTCACATTGACCGACTTGCTGTTCCCCCATGCGACCGGGGCTGAGACGGAGGATTCGGCGGAGGTCAGCTTGGCGGGGTGCAGGACGAAGTCGGCTGCGGTGGCCTTGTTTGCTGCGACATTGACTTTCGAGCTGACCGCCGGATAACCGAACGAGGACAGGTCGGCAGTGAAGTTTCGTTTGCCGGTCAGGCTGGAGAAGAGCCAGTAGGCGCCATCGCCGAGCGCTGGATCGCCAGGGGAGACCACTGCACGGGTGGTCTCCGCGGGGGCCTCGTTACTGGTCACCATTGCACCGGGCACACCGGCAGTGGTGTTGGAATCGGTGACGTGGCCGACGAGCAGGCCGCCCGGCAGTGCCTGAAGGCTGCGTGTGCCGATTGCCACATCGTCCACCTCCCAGATGCCGGTGAGACTGCCGGTGAAGTGGAAACGGATCCGCACCGAGGACTTACCGGCGTAGGTATCGAGCGCCACGCTCTCATGGGATGGCCCGGCCACCACGTCGTCGTGATGCCATACGTTGGTCCAGACGGCACCGCCATCGGTGCTGATGTCCACATCGGCGGTTGCGTCATCGATGCGGTAGGTCGGCGGCAGCGCCGACTCAAAGTCCAGTTGCGGGGCCTTCTCCTTGCTGAAGTCGTAGAGCGGACTGATGAGTTCGGTGTCTACGGGGAACCAGCCGAGTGCGAAGTCGTCTACCTGCGCGAAGTGCCCGGTGCCGCCGGTCTGGTTGCCTCGGTTGAGGGGATCGTCGAACTGCCAGCCACCGGCAGTAGTGTTGTTCTTGACCGTCCAGCCGCCCGGCGTGCTGGGGGCATCGAAGTGCTGTTGCTCGCCGCCGTGGTAGGTGATCTGATAGCCGGCCGGAAGGGTGCCGTGATCGCTCATCGGTGGGACCAGGTCGACGCCGGTGACCGGCTTGTCGGTCACCGAAACCGTCCGGGACGTCGGCTGGTATCCAGCCGCCAGCGGGCTGACGTTCACCTTGTAGTCGCGGTTCATCGGCACGGTGATCTGGTACGCCCCGGTCGCCGGATCACTGTAAGTCTCGCCTGGCATGCCGTCGAGGGTGATTTTGGCGTAGACGCCCCAGCCGTGGCCACTGTCCTTGACTGTGCCGGAGATGGCCTGCGAGGGTATCGCGATCAACGCGATGTCCTTCACTAGGTCTGTGTCGTCCGGGAGGTGAAGGGCGCCGAGATCTTGATCGGCGTAACCGAACGCGCCGACCTTGGCGGGGTAGTCGCCGGCCGGTACGTCCAGCCGGTAGCTTCCGTCCTTGCCGCTGACCGCGTGGTAGTCGCCCAGGTCGATCGCCGCATCGGCGATCGGCTTGCCGGTGGTTGCGTCGGTCACCGTGCCGTGGACCGAGCCATGCGGACCCGACTTGAAGGCGGCCACCCCGTTTGGGGTACCGAGACCGGTCGGACCGTCGTAGCCAGGTTGCGCGGCACACAGATAGGCCGGGTCGCAGTGCGGAGTCGTACCGAAGTTGCAAAGCGAGGAGTCCGGGCAACTGGCATTATCGCCGGTCGTCACATCATTGAGTGCTGACTGTGCGCTATACGGGTAGGAGTTGGGGTACGTTCCGATGACAGGACGTCCGGCCAGCGCGTACGTGCCGGCGATTATCGGGGCGGCCGCGCTGGTGCCACCGTAGATATTCCAGCCGCCGTCGGAGTAACTGTTGTAGACAGCTACCCCGGTCCGCGGGTCGGCCACCGCGCTGACATCGGCGACGCTGCGTCCCGCGCACCCCGAGTCCGTCTGGAAGGCCGGTTTGTCCTCGGCCTGCGAGCAGCCAGAGCCGGGAGCTCCCCAGGACTGGCTGCCGTCGGCGTGCGTGACAGCCGAGTTCCAGACCGACTCGCTCCAGCCGCGAGAACCGCTGTCGCGGGTGAGCGAGGTGCCACCGACCGACGTCACGTACGGCGAAGACGCCGGGTAAGTGACGCCGTAGCCGCCGTCACCGGAGGAGAAGACCAAAGCGGTGCCGGGGTGGTCGAAGTATGCGGCGTCGGTGGCAGGTTCGCTCGGGTCGTCGGTGTACGCACCGTAGGAGTTAGAGATGTACTGGGCGCCGAGGGCCACAGCGGTGTTGACCGCCGCGCCGAGCGACTCGGTGCTGTTGTCGTCCGCCTCGACCAGCATGATGTTCGCGTCCGGTGCGATGGCAGAGACCATGTCGAGGTCGAGTGAGATCTCGCCAGCCCAACCGCCGTCTGGTTCCGGGTAGTTCACTCCACCACGCTGGTCGACCTTGCGGAAGCAGCCGCTCTGCGCGGTGCAGGCGGTCAGCCCGTACTGTTGTCGGTAGACCGCCAGGTCGGCTTCCGCAGCCGGATCGTCGTAGGCGTCGATGATCGCGATGGTCGTACCGGCCCCACCGTTGGCGGGCAAGTTGTACGCCGAGTGCAGATCGGCCGGGGACAGGCCGGCAGGTGCGGCGTCACCAGCACGCTGCAAGCCGAGCGTCTGGCGCACGTCGGTGCGGCGGAAGGAGAAGCAGCTGAACGCCCCGGGTTTGGGGGTGCCGCACAGTGGTTCTGCGGAGACGGTGCCGGCAGCGCCCGCCGAACTGGAGGACTCGGCTGTGGCGCTCTGCGGCAGCAGTACGGTGAGCAGAGAGATCAGGACCACCAGCGCAGTAGCGATCGCGGGTCTCTCGGCCCACCGTTTGGGAGCGCTCCCAGGCGCAGGTGCTTGTGGGGAAATCGCGAGCAAAGGATGTCTCCAGGGGATCTGATGCTGCCGGGACCACGTATCCGCCCGATGTCAGGTGGACACGGTGTGACACACAATCCTCGTTGGGTATCTGCCTGGTCAACGCGGGCCGATGGCGGCATGCCGCCGTGGCGGCTTCACGCCTGGCACACGCGAATTCCGCCTAGTGACCTGCGCCAGCAGTCCGTCGTTAGATTTTTGATGAGTACTTCTGGTGGTGTGTCGGTGCCTCGGCGGGGTCCGAAGTTGGAGCCGTTGCTGTTGGTTGATGACGAG
>NZ_JBIVNJ010000113.1:0-4650 GCF_044753585.1 Streptomyces sp. NPDC088354
CCGCGGGTGTGGGAGGCGCCCGAGGACGGCGGTGCGGGGCCGGTGCTGGTGGCGTCGATGGAGGACGATCCGGAGGGGTTGTTCGGGGCGGTCGCCTACAAGTTGACGCTCTCCCAGGCGCGGGACCGGGGCCTGGTCGCCGCGTATCAGGTGGTGTGTGTCGACGTGACCGATCCGGAGCTGCAGGCGGCGGTGCTGCTGGGGATGGAGTCTCGTTCTGACACCGTGCGCGGGTCCCGGCTGGCAGCTCTGCAGACTGCTGCGGTGAAGACTGCTGCCGTGCGGGGCTTGCGGCGCATGCTGACGTTCCACTACCGGACGAGTGAGGCGGAGGCGATGGCGGCCGGGGTGCCGGCCGTCGCCCAGCGGTTGTGGGAGCACGACCCGCAGACGTATGCGGAGCCGGATCGGGTCTGGGCGGACTGGCTGTGTGGGGAGCACTCCCCCACCCACCGGCGCGAGACCCTGGCCACGTTCGCCGACCCCGTCGGCGAGCGGGCTGATGGGGAGCTGGTGCCGATGCGACTGCGGCTGCTCAGCAGCGTTCGCGTCCTCGGGGAAGGCGTCGACACCCCCGGATGCGACAGCGTGTTCTTCGGGGACGTGCGCGGCTCGGCCGTGGACATCCTCCAGATCGTCGGCCGGGCGCTGCGCATGCAGCCCGGGGAAGGCAAGGTGGCCAGCCTGGTCGTCCCGGTCTTCCTCGCCCCCGGTGAGGACCCCGACGCCATGCTCACCTCCAAGGGCTACAACAGCTTGGCCAAGGTCATGGCCGCGCTGCGCTCGCACGACACCGAGACCATCGAACGCCTGGCGGAGCAGCAAGCCCCCAGCCGCGCCACGAAGACGTCGGCTGCTGAGAGCGCCGCAACCGGCGGTCCGGGTGGGGAGAGTGCGGAGGGTGGTGTTTCAGCTCCCGCGCAGGGGCTGTTGTCGTTTTCGACGCCGCGTGATCCGGCGATTCTGGCCCGGTTCATGAGCCTGCGGGTGCTCCGGCCAGAAAATACGTACTGGCGTGCCGGGATTCAGGCGGCGACCCGGTATGTAAAAGAGAACGGGGACTTGAAAGTCCCCTACGCCTTCGTCACGCCGGAGGACTGGGACCCCGCTGCTTTTCCTCTGGGGACATGGATTGCGGATCAGCGGAGGTTTTTCAATTCGGGTGGTATGAAGCCGAAGCGGGCCGCTGAATTGGGCGATCTGGGCATGGTGTGGTCGCACTGGGACGTCGCCTTCGCCGAGGGATTGTCAGCTGCGGCGGCGTGGGCGGCGGAGCACGGTCATCTGCTGCCGCCCGCCACGGCGGTCTGGAACGACTACCCGGTAGGCGTCTGGCTGAAGAACCAGCGGACCGCCGGACGGCTCGCGAACACGATCGAGCAGCGGCGCGAGGCAGGGCTGCCGGTCGGCTCCACCGCCGGCGCCCTCTCGGAGGAACGCCGGGACGCCCTGGAGGCCATCGACCCGTCCTGGTGCCCGTCCTGGCCCGTGGCCTGGCAGCGCAGCTACCGGCTGTGCCGCACTCTCATCGAGAACGGCCAGCCGCTCCCGACCGTGCCGGGCGAGACCACGGTGCAGGGCGAAGACCTCGGGGCGTGGGTCCGGGCGCAGCGTCTGGGATGGGAGCAGCTGCTGCCCGCGCAGGTCTGGATGCTTCAGAACATGCTCCACCTCAGCCCCGCAGATGCCTCGGAGAGGCCGCCAGCGCCGCGTACGCAGGCGGACAAATGGGCGACCAACCTTCGCGCTGCCCGGCAGTTCCACGCCCGCGAGGGAAGCCTCCAGGTGCCCCGGAAGCACGTCGAGCGGCTTACCGAGCCCGACGGGACCATGACCGAGGTCAAGCTGGGCCAGTTCCTCGACAACACCCGCCGCCGGGCCGACAAGCTCACCGAGGAACGGCGAGCGGAACTCGACGCACTCGGCATGCGCTGGTAGCAGCCGCAGCATGGGTGAAGGGCCAGGCCGGGACTCCGAACGGGAAGTCCCGGCCCAGCCCCTGTGTGCGGCACCGGCGGCCCTATCTTGGGGGCTGTCTCTGGCGCCGCGCTCACGTCCTCCTTGCCCGAGGGCGACGGCACCTCAGCTACTGCCCCTGCTCGACACGGTCCCGCCCACCTCGATCGCCCCCGCGATATCAAGCTGGGCGCCGATCAGTGGGCAGCCGGCTGAGGTCCGCGAAGCCGCAATGCTCACCGAGAGGCTCCGCTCATCGTGCAAGCGTCGCAGGTCACCGGTTGACCCAGTAGGCATTCCAGTCAACGTCGCTCTTTCGGTCACAGACCATTTCCTTCCCGATGCTGGCCGACGACGCCTTGTCGTTCATGCGCGTCCAGTCAGAAAGATCAAGCGCCTCGCCAGGATCAACCCTGATGACGTCGCGGTTCTTTCGCGCCTCGCATGCGTGATAATTGAAATCACCGTCCTGGTAGAGGTACACCGGCATGCTGGTCCTGTTATAGATTGATGAAACGGTGTCGTTGAGCGGCACCGCAGGGTTGGTGTACCTCCCGCGGCGGAAATCGTTGAGTTCTCCCCGCTGGCCCCTGTTGAGCTCCGGCAGGACCGCAGTGGTTCCCTTGAGTCCGAAGTTCTCGTACATGCAGACACTGCCGGCCTTGCATGCCCACGGAGCCGCGTGAGCCTGAGTAGGTATGACAGCCAGGGTGCCGACGAGGGCCACAGCGGCTGTAGCGGCTGCTCGGAAAGCGGTACGCTTCTTCATAACTCTCTCTCGCTTTTCAGCTACTTTTGACAAAGGGTCATCGCAAGAGCGCGTATTTCTACCGCGCGCCGTTGATGGACACCAGGCCAACGATACGCCGTCCTGCCGTGCACCAGAGCACAGGCGTAATGCGGGAAACAGTGCGCGCCGCTACCGCGAGAGCGACACCGTAGGCAGAAATGGAATATGCGCGCCATTCGGCCGGTCCTCTGCCCCGAGGCACCCAGAGGTCAAGTCTCCCTGCGTAAGCCCGGGTTCGCACTGCTGGCCACCACATCCAAGTGAATCTGCGGGCCAAGGCAGTACCCGACCAGGCGCATCTCCACAAGGATCGTTACTGTTACAGAACAAGGAATATTGTCATCCGGTCGTTTCCGGAACCACATAGCTTCCAGACACCCCAGGTGCCCCGGAAGCTCGTCGAGCAGCTCACCAAGTCGGACGGGACGGTCACGGACGTCAAGCTGGCTCAGTTCGTGGACAACGCCCGTCACCGGGCCGACGAGCTCACCGAGGAACGACGCGCGGAACTCGACGCACTCGGCATGCGCTGGTAACCGCAACATGAGAGCCTGCGCCCTTTCCGGGCCCCCGATGTCGCCGAGAACACCGGGGACGAGGGCGGCTGAGGTCCGGGTAGGGGAAGATCGTCAAGCCAGTGCAGGGCGCGCCGGATCCGGACCACCCCGCATTGCGGGGGCGGCACTCGCCAAGGACGATGCTCTATTCCCTCGGCTTGAACCCTTGCGTGTGCTGGTCGGCGGGGTGGTTGGGGGCGTGCTGCACCGACGGTGCCGAAGTCGGTCTAGGCAAGACAAAACCCAGCAGACGCCCAGGTGGTTGAAGGGGCTGCTCCAAAGGCGGCTGAGGTGGTGGGTCGGGGGTCCGGCTGTTGTCGTCGAGTAGCAGGGTGAGCAGCGGGCCGTTGAGGATGTTGGTGTCGAGCACCGCGTCAGTGTGTAGGGCTACGGCTTCCAGCACGGGTATCAGGCCGGGATACTCCGCGTCCGCAGCATCGAGCTGCTGTTGCACTGCGTCCCACCAGGGGTGGGGTGTGGGCGGTCGGGTATGGGCGTAGCCGGGCGTGAAACGCTCGGTGCACTGCCCGTTACGCCAGTGTGCGAACCCGTTCATGCCGTCCCCACCCCGGAGGATGCTGAAGGTCTCGGTGCCTTGGGACAGTGCCGACAGAGGACCGGGCATCCGGCCCATGACCCCGTAGTCTTCGAAGCAGAAAGACCAGTCGTTCAGGGCACCAGCACGTAGCACCGATCCCTCTGTCTCATTGAGCTGAGCGGCTTGCTGCGAGGTAAGAAGTCGGGCGGTTCGGCTATCGGCCCCGTACCGGGCAAGGACGTCGTGCGGCGTGATGCCGCGAGTGAAGGTCACACACCACATCCCCATGCGTGGATCTATGGCCCATGCCCACGGCATCAGCGGGGAACCTTCCACGTGATCTCCTTCGAGTTCTATGGGAGGGGCCAGGGGAAAACATCCCCGTGGCCCCTCCGTGGTGCGGAGTACTCAGGCAACGACGTTGACGTTGTACTTCTCAGTGTCGAGGACGCGCTGATTCTTCACGAAGGCCCCGTACTTGCCGCCGGCGGACTCGTTAGCGTCCAAAGCAACGTGGGCACGTACGCACGGCTCGTTGAACGTGACCGGCTTGTCCGTACGGGCTTCGTAGATGATCCACTGGCCGTTCTGGAACAACGGGACGATGTCAGCGCACAGGGCGCCAAGAGTCCCTCCCTCAAACGAACCGGCGAAGGGAAACTCGTCGCACGAGTCATTCGGTACGTACTACGGGAGCGGGACGAACAGGTCAGGGAGCCTTTTCAGCGAGGCCACCGATCGGGTGACGGTCGGCCGGTCGGCGACTCGTGCAGAACGGACGAGGCTCCTCGACGGTTGAGCGAGATGTC
>NZ_JBIVNJ010000114.1:0-4552 GCF_044753585.1 Streptomyces sp. NPDC088354
TTGGCTGCTGACGACAGGCGGTTGGGGCTGCAGCGGGCGTGACGGAAGATGCGCCAGCGCTTGAGGGTGGCCATGCCGCGTTCGACGGGATACCGGAGCCGTGCGTGCGCCCGGTTCAGCGCTCTTTGCCGGGCGGCGTGTTCCTTGCGGGGTAGGCGTCGGGTTGGCGTGGCGAAGGTGCCGCCGGCGCCGAGGTAAGCCAGGTCGGCCAGCGCGGGGATGCCGAGGCGGACGCAGGTGGCCACGATGCGATGCGTACGGGCCGCGGTCAGGTCGTGAGTGCGGCCTGGAAGAGCGCGGGAGATCCATACGATCTTGCCCTGAGGGTCGGTGATGACCTGGAGGTTCACACCGTGGCGGCGGTGTTTGCCGGAGTAGTCGGCGCGTCCGTCGCCGACCCGGTCGCACTCGGCGAGCGTGCCGTCCACCAGCACGTACTCCGTGTCCGCCTCGTGCAGGGCGCGGGTCAGACCCGGCGCGCGGTGGGCCAGGATGTCGATGACCGCGTGCACGTAGGCGTGGGCGGTGCCCACGCTGATCCGGAAGCCAGCCGCGATCTGCGCGAGGGTGTCGTGCTTGCGCAGGTACACCAGCGCGACCAGGGCACGCTGCGAGGGCCGGAGCTTGCAGCGGCGGTCACCCTCCCGGGTGACGATCAGCATCGTCACCCCCTCAACCAGCGCATGAGGCAGGTCCAGTGCGGCAGGATAGGTAACCAACGAGGCTCCCCGGCAGAAGAGTTGAGACGTCAGACATCTCGCTAACCACCGAGGAGCCTCGTCCGTTATGCGCGACTCTTCGACCAGGCGGCCGTCACCCGATCGGTGGCCCCGCTGAAAAGGCTCACTGGCTTATGTATTGCGGATACGACCGGTCGTCGCAACACAGGCCCGTCCGATCCGAGCCAAAGATCGCCGGCCGCATCGGGCATGCCGTTGGCGAGCGGAAGTCAGGGCATCCGGGACCAGATAACTACGTATGTGGTCGGCGGTCGCCCAGCCGACCGCGCACCGCAAGGTGGTATCTATGACGGTGACGGCAGACAGGCGGAGCCAGCTCTCGTCAATCTTGATGTAGGCGATGTCGCCACGTAAGATATGTCCGGATAGTCGGAGTGTAGCTGGACATCCTCGGCGTGTTCCCCGGGCTACAGCGGGCGCGAGCCAACTCGACGATCCGACGCCAGAAAGTGGGCGGCTACACAGGCCCCGTCTTGGGATCTGAACTTTTCCTTCCAGGGACGGATATTCCAAACAATTTCACGTACGCAACGAATAAATCTAATTCGCCTCCCGTCGCCTTCGGGGCAGTACGGGCAGCACGCCGCCGTCCACAATTTGCCGCAAACCTGAATTTTGCGAATCAAGGCAGAAGATTGGCGCACAGATTCTATTCACAATGAGCGTCGACCTGAGATGCTACGAGGGGACTGCCCGAACGGGAATTAGGCGTATAGTCGGCTTCGTTCGGATCGACATCGTCGCACTCCTTGCTACAATACCGAAATTCACACAACAAAGACCACGCTAGGCTTTTCATGCATCTCGCAAACTTGAAATACGGCCAATTGAAGGTGCTGCGATACCACCGACCTGAACGCGACTCACTTGATGATTTCCCCGTACACCCGCGACGAGAGGCGCATGTCTCGCGGCACGCTTATGAATCGATGGCTCGCGCGTGATGGCGGATGGTGGGCGAGGCACGGCCTGATCGTCGCGACTGGTGTTTCAGTGGACCTTTTCAGCGCGGCAACCGATCGTAAAACATCTCAGACGACGGCTCCCACGCCGCAGTACGCTCGGCTCTATTCTTGGTCTCGTCGACGTCCGATACAAATCTACCTGTAGGAGTCGCGAATGCTCACTTGCCGATGTCTCGGCACACAGGAAGTCTCCCGTGCAGTGCCATGCTCGATGTCCTAGATGAGGTCACTCAACCCGTTTACTCGCTTGACTACGCCCGAAAATATGAGAACTCCCGGCGGCGGAAACTCGGCTTTTCTCACCCGGACCGGATCGTCCTGGGCGCAAGAAGGAGACTCTTGGTCAGATGGCAGCAAGATGCGGCCTCTTCGCCACACACGGCCTACATACACCAACCTACCGGCATCCCACCAATCAGGCTCCAACCCCACCACGTCATGGACCAGTCCCAAAGCGATGACATGACCCACTGATACCCGATTCCCCGCTTATCCCCGGGTGAAATTGTACACATCAATATGAAGAAGATCGGCAGGAATCCGCTCAGTGAGCAAGCATCGGCGCCGGGCAGCAGCAAAGCGCGATATGCGGAAAAGGGCGGCCTTCGCCGCCGTATTCATCGGCGCGGTCGGCGTCGGTGCGGGTGTCGGCGTGTGGGCCTGGGCTAACCCCGGTGACACGGGCACATGGCAGGAGAACAGCAATTCGGCCGCGTCCGACAACACTGAGACCCAGTCTCAGATGCCACCCGTAATACCCGCCGTGCGGTCCTACACCCCGGCATCCGGGTTGGGATGGCGGCCTGAGCAGGGTGACCGGGTTGTCGTCGGCGATCCTGAACTGGCTGACGAAGGTCGGCTCATAGCCAGCGAGCTCGGCCTTAAATATGTCGGACAGAAGAGTGATGCACGCCTAGGCGACCTGCGGCTCACGCTCCGAGACACAGACAAGAATCCGGAGTCGTACACCGTGACCGTGCATGGCGGGCGGGTCGAGATCAGCGCGCCAACTGCCAAAGGTGCTTTCTATGGCACCCGTACACTGAAACAGGAGGTGCATGGGGGCGGCATCGCTCCGGAGGGCGTCGTGCACGACGAACCGGCCAAGCCGATACGTGGCTTCATGCTCGACATCGCGCGCAAGCCGTACAGCGAGGCCTGGATCGAGGAGCGGATACGTGAGCTCGGGGATCTGAAGTACAACGAGCTGGACCTACATTTCTCCGACGACCAGGCTTTCCGCATCGAGTCCACCACGCACCCCGAGACCGTCTCCCAGGTCCACCTAACCAAGGTGCAGGTCAAGAGGATCGTGGACCTGGCCGCTTCCCGGCACATCACCGTCGTGCCCGAGCTCGACTCGCCCGGTCACCTCGGCGCAGTGCTCGCGGCCCACCCCGAACTCCAGCTGCGCAACGCGAACGGTGTAGTCACCAAGGGCGCCATCGACATATCCAACCCCGCCTCCGCGAAACTCATCGACGACCTGATGAACGAGTTCGCCGACCTCTTCCCTGGCAGTCAGTGGAACCTGGGCGGTGACGAGTACCGGGCACTCACTGTGTCGGACCCGCAGACGTCTTATCCGAAGGTCGCGACGGCGGCCCGGCAGAAGTACGGCCCTGACGCCATCGTCGCCGACGTCACCACCTCCTGGCTCAACGAACGCGCAGCAACCGTACGGGCTCACCACAAGACCGTGCGGGCTTGGAACGACGGCTTCTTCCGGGTCACCTCAATCAAGCCAGCCCAGGACCTTCAGGTCGGCTACTGGACCGGCAAGGAGTTCGGCGCGCGGGAGCCAGTGAACTACCTGGACGCCGGGCGCAAGGTCATCAACTATAACGACGAGTACCTCTACTACGTTCTTGGGCAACCGCAGACCTTCATGTACCCGACCGGACAGCGAATCTACGAGCAGTGGACCCCGCGCGTGCTGCGCGGCACGACTGCCGTTTCGGCCAACTATGACAAGCAAATCCTTGGCGGCGCCTTCGCTGTATGGTCCGATTTCCCCAACGCTCAGACCGAGGCCCAAGTCGCCGCCGGCATCCGGATGCCCTTGCGGGCTACTGCGCAGAAGCTGTGGAATCCGGGCAAGCCCGCCATGTCCTGGGCCGCCTTCAAAAAGCTCGCGGACCATCTGAGTTAAGACGCCGCACGAAACCACGTGCGGACCCCTTACAAGACGCTCTCGCTCTCCCTGCGGCCGATCCTCCAGAACGGACTGCCTGTCACCTACCGCAGGCATCTCGACGGCGAGCCTGCGCAGTGGTCGATCCCTCCTTTCGATTGCTCGGTGTGCGGACGAGCATGGGGGTTGGACCGGGATGCGGCGCATGACCGTCATGTTCATGAGAAAGACACCGGGTTCTGCAAGTTGTCGTGGATGGCAGGCCGCCAGCGTCCGAGCCCAGCCTCGCAGGCTTATCTGACACGCATATTCAACAACATGACACCAAGATCCAATACCCTTTTGTGGCCGGACTGATCTCCTATAGATGCGGCGCAATACCGTGCTTCGGGTGGACAGCTTGTTGGTTGGGCAGCCAGGTAGACTGTTCACCCTTTCGGGCCCGCAAGGGCCGGTAAGGCCACGGCACCCCCACGCCCCCGTCAGGGGGTGCCGTGGCTTTCCCAGCTGGCTCCGCCCGATCCCTTCAGCGCCAATTTCCAGGATTACGCTTACGATGCGGGGTGATCAGGGCTGGGTCCACGCATCGCTCGATGTTCACCGGCTACCGCCTAGATGCAATACCGGTGATTTAAGGATCTTTCCTGCGAGTCGGGTGCGTTCTGGTCGGCTTGGAGATGGTGACGGTTGGTGTCTCGGGGCTGGGTGGCCGC
>NZ_JBIVNJ010000115.1:0-4088 GCF_044753585.1 Streptomyces sp. NPDC088354
GGCTTCTCCCGCTCCGGCGCGACGATGTCCACCGCGCTCATCCTCGACCTGGACCGGGTCGCCGCCACCCGGCTGTCCTTCTTCCTCGGCATCCCGGCCCTCGTCGGCGCCGGCCTGTACGAGCTCAAGGACGCCCTCGGCGCCGGCATCGGCACCGCCCCCCTGGTGGTCGGCACCGCGGTCTCGTTCGTCGTCGCCTACGCCTCCATCGCCTGGCTGCTGAAGTTCGTCGCCAAGCACTCCTTCAACGCCTTCATCGTCTACCGCCTCGTCATCGGCGCCCTGCTCTTCGGCCTCCTCGCCACCGACGTCATCGGCGCCTGAGCCCGGTCACGTCCGGCCCGAGGCCGGTCAGGCCCAGGGGGTGCGGCCGGACAGCGCGAGCGCCCGGTCGAAGGCCGACGCCGCAGCGGGGGCGGGCAGCGTGACGGGCGCGGCGAAGCCGTCGTACCGGCGGTAGACCTCCCCGTGCCGGTCGACCACGCCGAGCACGAGCTCGCCGAGGCCGTCGCCGCAGCGGTACTCCTGGCCGGTCGCCCGGGCGACGTCCCAGCCGTGGACGGCCAGCTCCTTGATGATCATCGAGGCGATCTCGGCCGCGGGCATCCGCGCGGGGCCGAGGTCGATCTCACCCTCCCAGACCGCCGGGTCGGCCCAGGCCGCGACGGCGCGGTCCAGTTGCTCCGCGTAGGCCCGCGCCCAGTCCGGCCCGGCGGTGAAGTCGCGGGCGGTCAGCTCCTCGGGGAGCGGCTCGCGCAGGGCGCGGTGCTCCAGGCCGTACGAGGTGTAGAGGATCCAGTGGTTGAGCAGGGCCCTGGTGTCCCACGCGGCGCAGGGCGTCGGGGCGGCGAGCTGCTCCGGGCCGACGGGGACACCTCGGGCGATGCGGGCGGCCTCGGCGGCGGCCTCGGTCAGGTACGCGTGAAGATCGGTCATGCCGCCCACGCTAGGATCGCGGGCGGCATCCGGTCTTGAACAAACGCGACACGCCAGTGACGCCGGCCCGCCCTACACGTCGATGAGGACCTTGCCCACCGCGCCGCCCTCGACGGCGGCGTGCGCCTCCGCGGTGCGTTCCAGCGGGAAGCGGTGCAGCGGCAGCCCCGCCTCCTCGCCCACCCGCAGGGCGTCCACGGTCAGGGCGGCGGTGATCGCCGCGATCGCCTCGCGCTTGGCGGCGGCCGGCATGGTGTAGACGAGCACGCCCTGCCAGCGCAGGTTGCGGGAGAAGGTCTCCCGTACGGGCAGCGTCACCTCCGGGCCGCCGTTGTCGGCGTAGTAGGCGACGACGCCGTTCGGCGCGAGCACGGCGAGGTCGAGCGGCACGTTGACCGCCACCGAGACCTCCGCGACGATGTCGACGCCGTCGGGGGCGACCCGGCGGATCTCCTCCCCCGCGTTCCCGGCCCGGTAGTCGACCACGTGGTGCGCACCGGCGGCGGCGGCCAGTGCCGCCTTGTGCGGACCGCTGACCGTGGTGATCACGGTCGCGTCCGACCACCGCGCGAGCTGGATCGCCGCGTTGCCGACCGCGCCCGCGCCGCCGGCGACCAGCACGGTGCGGCCGCGGAGCGTGCCGGGACCGAGCCGGTGCGGGCCGCCCTCCAGCACGGTCAGCGCGCGGTGCGCGGTCATCGCGGGGATGGGGATGCTCGCGCCGAGGTCGAAGGAGGCCCCGTCGGGCAGCGGGACGGCCTGCCGCTCCGGCACCGTGACGTACTCCTGCGCGGTACCGCCGGGACGCTGGTAGGCGGCCTCCCAGATCCAGACGCGCTGCCCGTTCCTGGCGGGGTCGACGCCCTCGCCGACGGCGTCCACCACACCGGCGCCGTCCTGGCCCGGTACCCGCTCGCCGCCGCCGGGCGGGGCGGCCGTCCTCGATTTCCAGTCCGTGGGATTCACCCCGGACACCTCGACCCGCACCCGTACCTCGCCCGGAGCCGGCTCCGGGACGGGCCGCTCGGTCAGGCGCAGCACCTCCGGGCCGCCGCCCTCCGTGTACACGATCGCCTTCATGATCCTTACAAGTCCCGCCGGAGCGGGTTTCTTCCCGTTCCCGGCGGCCGGGGCGTCAGACGCGGCCGAGTCCGTCGCACAGCACGGGGCCGCCCCCGGGCGCCGGCGGCGGCTCGGGGAGCGCGCGCGCCGCCGCGCCCGGGGAGCGCCGCGGGGACCGCGGGACGTACGCGCCGCTGGTGCCGCCGCGGCCGCGGTGCACCAGCACGCCGGAGACCGGATCGGGCACGGCGTCGAGCGCCGCCCGGATGCCGGGCAGGGCGCGCCAGCCGAGCCAGTGCTCCTCCTTGCGGAAGCACAACTCGAAGACCACGCCCCAACCGAACGTGTGCCATTCCCACGCCAGCGCACGGTTGGTGACCGCGGACTCCACGAGCGCGGGCGCGTACGCGTCGCGCCATGCCGCGGCGGATGTGCTGGCGTTGAGGACTTCGATGGACCACCAGTCCGCTGCCATACCCAAAACGATAGGCACTTCGCAAGCCCCCCGCCAGGGTTTGGCACCTGACGGCGCGTCACCGTCTCCCGCGCCGTGGCTCACACGGAGGCGAGCAGCTCCGTCACACGGAGTCCGAAACGGGCGTCGCAGGGGTGGGCGACACCCGTCTCCACCGCCGTGAGCAGGGCGTCCACCGCGTTGCGGAAGGCGTCGACGGGGCCGTCGGCGCGTTCGGGCAGGGCGGCGACCCCGCGGGTGCCGCGGAATTCGACGGCCACACCGGCGGCCTCGGGGGGCGTGGTGAGACTGAGCGTCGCGGTGCTGGACGCGCCGCTCGTGTGCCGGAGCACGAGGTGGACGGTGTCGCCGGGGCCACGGCCGGAGGCGACCTCGGTGACGTCGCCGAGCACCGGCAGCAGCACGGACAGCGCGTGCGGCCCGACGTCCCACAGCGCGCCCTTCTCGCGCCGCCAGGGCGAGTTGGCGTACGGGCTGGCGCCGGAGGTGAAGACCGAGCCGAGCCAGTCGGCGCGGGCGGTGAACCAGCCGTCCTCGGCGGCGCGTTCGTCGATCCACGCGGCACTGGGGGCGGCGAAGCGCAGGGTGAAGAAGACGACCGACGCCACCCCGGCCGCCTCCGCGGCCTCGGCGACCCGGCGCGCGTCGTCCACGCCCGTCGCCACCGGCTTGTCCAGCAGCAGGTGCCGGCCGGCCCCGGCGGCCCGTACGGCCAGCGGTGCCTGGACGTCCGGGGGCAGGGCGACGGCGACCGCGTCCACGTCGGCGATCAGGTCGTCGACGTCGGCGTACGCGCGCGTGTTGTGCTCAGCGGCGAGCGCTGCCGCCGCCTCGGGGCGGCGGCCCCAGATGCCGGTGAACTCCACGCCGGGGTGGGCGGCGAGGGCGGGGGCGTGGGTGATCCCCGCCCACGGGCCGGTGCCGAGCAGTCCGATGCGCATGGTCATGCCCCCTTCGCGGGCTCGATGTGCTTGCGGTACCAGGCGGGGTCGAGCTCGCTGATGTCGACGGCGCTCTGCACCCGCAGTCGCGGCGTGGGCGCCAGGTGGGCGGCCACGAGTTCCAGGACGGCCTCGCTCAGCTCGGCCTTGACCTGCGGGCTGCGTCCGGCCATGACGGCGATCTGCGCGTACACCATGGCGTGCTCCGCGCCGCCGTCGGCGATGACCGCCTCCTCGACGCGGCGGAAACGGGTCTTGCAGGCCTCGGCCTTCGTGTCGACGATCTTGGCGATGAGCGGGTGGAGGGCGAGCGCGAAGGCGCGCCGGTCGAACGCGTCCGCCAGTTCTGCGGAGTAGTCCACGGTGATGTGAGGCATGGCACACAGCGTAAGCGCTGCCCAGAGGCCGTACCGGGCAGGGGTGCCACGGCCCCGGGAGGTGCCCGGAGCGCCGGGCGGGGGCTCGTTCACATCGGGTTAACAACCGGGCAATGGATGCGAAATCACGGATTGTGACGCTGCAGCGGAACAGATCACCCGTCCCGCAAGGCCCACCCACCCCAAGGATGACACCCGTGAGTTACAAGGCCGAGTACATCTGGATCGACGGCACCGAGCCGACCGCCAAGTTGCGCTCGAAGACCAAGATCCTCGCCGATGGCGCGGAGCCGGGCA
>NZ_JBIVNJ010000116.1:0-4069 GCF_044753585.1 Streptomyces sp. NPDC088354
TAGCCGCCGCCGTACGAGGGCTGCTGCGGAACGTACGGCGCCCCGTCACCGCCCCTGTACGGAGCGTTGCCCCACCCGGGTTCATGAGGTTCGTAGACCCGGCGCGATAGCAACTCATCCATGGTGACGCTCCGACCTGACGGGAAGCCTGAATGCCAGTCAGGCAGGGCTCCCGAAATTGGCTCGCGTATACCAGTGCCGAGGTTCCGCGCAAACTTCCCACACAATCGGCGAATTTCACCTGCAGCTATCGACTGGGATGGCCACGTGGAACGGAAAGCATGCCGCGACTTCTCTTCCGCATGCGAGGATTGATGATCCGTGGAGTTCGTCAAACATCTAACATGATGTCGAAGTCACCTTCTGGCCGCCCCACACGTGACGCCTTCAGCACATCAGACAGACGCGTTTGCGGTATTGTATTTGAGCGCCTTGTCTTTGACTGCGTACGCCACTTACGTAACGAGTAGAGCAACTCCAGTCACCCACGGCGCCGGGGTCACTGTCAGTGCGGCCGAGTGGTCTCATAATGCAACCCGGCGGCCACCAGCCAACCTCCCGTCGTAGCGCGGGACATGGGGGCACTCCACACAGGGCGTCCAACCTCGCACCAAGAGCCACTAGTAGGGTCGGGCCCGATAAAAGAGCCGCGAGCCGCAACGGCCTCATCCTCTGCTGAGGATGTAGACCGGAATGATGCAGCCATGGACCGCTTTGTCCGTCGCGCCAAGTCATGCCTTCGCGATGCAGGTTTCATTGATCTAGATTGGGCGTCATGAAGATTCCCGTAAGCCTTATCACGCTTCAACGTGCCGTTGACACCGCGGATGCCCGATATCACAGTAATTCTGGCATCAACGCCAACATCGCCCTAGCCGCCTGGTCTGACGCCAACGCTGCACTGACCCAGGCTCTTTCGCATCACGCCGCCGACAGTGGCATTCCGTACCAGACCCTGGAAACGGCCGTACAACGGGCAGCACGGACACCTGTTACGGAAGTTGACCCGCCCGAGGGAGCAGCAGCTCTGCCAGGCCGCCACAGAGCCACAGTGCAGGACCCCAAGCGTTCCTTCGCATAACATCCGGGCGTGATTCTCACGATCCAGTGCCCGCCGGAACGGGTGGGTGCCTGCGACGCAGCCGACGATCCACCTCGGGGTTGGGTGATTCACCACGCACCATCGGTGAAGGCAGCAGTAAGCTCCGCGACCAACGTAGTTACTCGTCGGGTGCTCCATGCCTTGCCTCGTCAAACGATGTGTGGGGGTTCTGTGGTTCGTAGGAGGCGCCGTGATGGACTCGGCGAACAGGCTCTGATGTGGCGTGAGGCGTGGCGAGACACCACCAGCCTTCGATCGTCGGCAGGTACGTGATGTCCCGAACTCGTTTGGCTCCGGTTCGGGCAGCGGCGGAGTCCCGGCCTGCCAGGGCCGGGGCGGCCTCGTAGTCCTACAGCGTCAGGTGGCGGCCCTTGCGGTGGAAGGTGCTGCGGATGGCGGGCCCGCGGACCCAGCCGACCCTGGTGCGATTGATCGCACGCCGGCGGGTCAGCGTGGGACACACCCACGGGACACCATAGGCGCCCAGCGCCGGCGTGAGGCTCGTGGATCTTCACTGCGAACTCGTCGTTGGCCTACTGCCGATCCGAGTGGCAGGCCGTGCGCAGTAGGTCGGACGGTTGATTCCCATGGCGCGGCACAGCAGCACGACGCTGCAGCCGTCGGGGTTGGCCCTGGCACAACTCCGCCCCAGAGTGGACGAAGCGGCAGGGCTTCGCCTACTTCGTCGACACTGGGGCGAAGAACCGCGGTGCACTCAACCCGTCAGGCATCCCAGGCGATGGGTTACGTCCCGCACGACAAGGTGGGTGGCCAAGGCATGTCTGGCAGGAAAAAGTCACAGCGGGCCAGAAGCCCAGCGGCTCATTGCGGCAGTGCGAAAACGGTAAAGAGGGAGCTAGCGCACACAACACGCAGCAAGGCGACGGCTACCGGGTGGGACGGTGTTTATCCTGCTTGAGACGATGGCGGTCTTGAGGCGGCACTGCGAAGCGAACTGCCTGAGCTTGAGTACGCAGGTTGCTGAGGGCGTAGTAGCGTCGTGATTTTACGGTGCCTGACGGTATCCCGAGTATGTTTGCTGTCTCCTGCACCGTTCTGCCGAACAGCTGGGTATGCAGTAGCACTTCCCTGTGCTCCTGAGACAGGCGCCGCAAGAGCGCCCGCATGTCGACCGACACCGCCACCACGTCGGCGTGGTCAGGCTCGAATACGTCATGCTCGTCCGTGCCGACCGTCTCATGCCGGGAGTGGGCACTGCGCAGGCGGTCGATGGCCAAGTTGCGGGCTACCTTCAGCAGCCAGCCTCGTATGGATCCCTCGTTTCCGTAGAGCCGGTCGAGGTGGTGCCAGGCTCGGAGCAGCGTCTCTTGGACGATATCCTCCGCGAGCTGCCGGTCACGCATTAGGTACTCGGTGTAATCAAGCAGTACCTTGGCGTGCTCAGACACCAGCAGCTGCATACGATCAGTGCCGGTATCGCCGCCGGGGCAAGAGTCGAAAGTCATGGGGATCCCATTGGGACGGCTACCTCGCAGCTGCCTTTTAGAGCGGGGGATCAGGCTGTCGGGTGCACAGGTGTGGGCTCGGCCAGTGCCACCTGCTCCCCGTGGACGACACCGCGTACCGGCCAAGTTGCGCTGGGCACGCCAGGTGGAGCCCAGCGCCGCCCGCGCCAGCACCTACCCACCACAATGCGTACGGTATAGAACGTTCTATGCAAGAATACACTAGGTGTCGCCCCGCAACGGAACAGAGCTCGAGGCGATGACCCGCAGCAGGGATCGCACCGCCTGAGCACTGCGCAGCGCTGCGGAGCGACGCGGAACGAAGTGACGACTAGAAGCAGGTCGCGATGCGCAGCAAACTCGACAAATGGTTCACGACGCTGCCCACGGGTCGATGAGGCAGAACAAAGAGGTGTGCCAAAGTCGGGACAACGTAACCGACGCTCGCTCCATCATTAACTCCCGATAACTTGCTCGCTGCAGAGAGAGGTGAATTGCGGATGGGCGCGGAAGCGCGCCGCGAGGCTGCCGTGCGTGCGGCAGTTATCGAGTTCGCTAAGGGTGGATAGCACGGAACGCCCACGAGTGTGATCGCACGCCGTATAGGTGTTTCGCAGCTATATCTATTCCGTCTCTTCCCCAGCAAGAAGGCGCTCTTCCTGACCTCCATCGAACGTTGCTTCGAAAGGGTTGAGGAGCATCTCGAGAGGGCAGCTAAAGGGCTTGAGGGGGAGGTGGCGTTCGAGGCGATGTGCGCCTCGTACGGGCAGCTCGTCGAGGATCGCGCCGTCGTGCAGATGCAACTCCAGGCATATGCAGCTTCGATTGACGACGAGGAGATTCGCGGTTTCTGTCAGCATGGATGGCTTGAGCTATGGGACCGTGTCGCCGCACGCACAGGCGTCAGCGCGGGAAGGGCGGCTCGATTCTTCGGTACAGGAATGCTTGTGCACGTCATGGTCGCCTTAGGCATTCCCTGTGAGGCCCAGGCTTGGTTCCGCACAGGTTTCCCGTCGCCTTGATTCCTCGAAATGTCTGGCCGCAATCCGAAGCTCCACGGCAGCCCGTGGTAATGCAGCCAGCCTGCCGCTGGGGTCGTCAGTCTCGATCTATGGATCCACGTTCGAGTCGACCGCCGCGGACCTCCAGCGAGGTGGCTACCGGAAGGCACGTGCTCAGTTCGCGAGAAGAATTCTCGGCGGCGCTCAATCTCTCAATCGTCTCGCCCCTCGTCGGTCGAATCTAATCCACTCCTTTGACGTCCTTCCTGTCCTGAGGGGCGGGGATTTCTGGCTGGCGTGGGCTGGGGGCCGGCGGTCTGTCGGCGTTGGCGTGGTCGGGACCGGGTGGGACGGGCTTTGTGTGGGCGGTGTTGTTGTCCCTGGGTGTACGGCTGGGTACGGGGTGCGGGGGGGGTGCCTCTATGTCCTTCGTCAAGCCTGTGCTGGTCAGGCGGTGGCTGTTGCGGAAGGGCGCGGTTTGTAGAAGGTCCCGTCGCGGA
>NZ_JBIVNJ010000117.1:0-3974 GCF_044753585.1 Streptomyces sp. NPDC088354
GGCGCATCTTCCGCCACGCCCGCTGCAGCCCCAACCGCCTGTCGTCAGCAGCCAAAGCCATCCTCACCCTGGAGAAGCAACGCTGAAAAAGCTCAGTGGCAGACTGACGGCACATCGAAGCTCCGGTTGGACAGGGCGACTTGGGAAGGTCACCCCCTCCACGGGAGCTTCGATGCGTTCGTAGCGGCCACCAGCACATCGTCACACCGCTGTGACCAGCACACCTACATGATCAACCCGACTTTGAAACGGCCCTGCCCCCGTCCCCATCGATTACCGCTCAGTGGCGTGTGCGACCACTCCTCATACCCGGTGGCGGGCCGTGCCCATCGGAGTGGAGACATTGGAATCTCGTTGAACGACCCAAAGATCTTATCCGGTCTGCATCCTGTGGACGATTAGGGCGCGATTTTCCATCTGGTGCAAACAACTCATTGGCGCAGCCTCGGCCTTGCGATGGCGCTTATGCATATTGTAAATGTATGCCACTTCATGGAAGCTGCACGCCACATGTGCTCGACGCGCTTCGCAGGGGAGCGTTAAGTGTTGTTGAAAGTCGAACTAGTAGTACACTTCAGCTTGCATCGCGATAGCAGGACCGGCGGCGACTGTGGCGACGCGGGTCACTGCTGTTAGGCGTCAATTACTCGACACCTCCCACATGGGAAGGCGATGTACCTATGCAGAAGATTCGGCGATTGGCAGGCTTAGTAAACCCATGTTGAGTCGCGACAACGCCATTACTTACCGCGCAGAGATAAGGCTGAGCGCAAAACAAGCTGAAACTTCCGAACGGTATTTTCTGTCCGAGGATGATAGTCCCTTTGGGCAAGACGGCCCCTTCTCGCATCTCACTCGGCTTGCCGTCCCACGTTCCGCCGCATCTCGCGGATTCCGTTTCAGCGCTGACGGTCACCTAATCGATGGGTTGCTCTCCGCCCAAATTTACGTCGATTCCCTTACCGGGATATCTGGGAACAACTCTTCCCAGGATCCGATAATCGCCGACGTAGTCACCTCGGGGGGGATTGAGTTTCAGGCGGACAAAAGTTCGTACTACGTCCAGCCGGGGCAGATCTGCGTTCGTGATTCGAAAGCTTCCTGGCGTTTCTCCTGTTCGTCGGCCACGACTGTCCACGTCATTTCGATCCCGCGCCACGCAATACTTCCGTACATCGGATCAACAAACGTCCTTGACCAGGCATACGTGTCGGACAATGCAATGCCTGAGGTTAAATTTCTCCTTAGGTACCTCGAGGTAATAAAGAGAAGCAGCAATGAAATGGAGGCGTCGCCAACGGCACGGCAGATGGCGCTTGGGGCATGCGCAAGCCTGCTCACGCGCATCGTCTCGGAGCGTCCCGGTTTAGCGTTGGATGACCACCCTGGGGCAATTGTGGCGGCAGCTAAGATCATAATTGAAGAAAATATTGGACGTGAGGACTTGTCTCCCGCTGTGGTTGCCCGGAGTGTGGGAGTGTCAGTTCGGACGTTGCACCGGAGCTTTTCTGCGACAGAAGATTCCGTGATGGCATTCGTCCGGCAGCGGCGCATGGAGGAGGCTCACGATGAACTAGTGAACCCAGGCAAGAGAACCGCGATAGCGGAGATTGCGGCACGTTGGTGTTTCTCGGATGCGAGTCACTTCATTAGAAAATTCAAGGCCGCCTACGGCTCCCCGCCTACCGCTTACTTGAGGGAACTAGGGAAGAGACCCTGACGGCATACCATAATCGAGCTGGCAGTTCAGGCATCAGCCGCCCCTGTACTTCGGTTGGTAGACATGATAGGGCTATGCCGACTGGTTCTTCGTCTCAGATGCGATATATTTCCAGGTCGATGGTAGCTGCTCCATGACGGAAAATTGATCCGATCCGTTACCTCGAAGCCTTGGTGAACGAGGGTGCACAGCTTGAACAGTAGCCAAGCACGGCCCCATCCACACAGGGTGTGGCGCAACGCTCTCGTGAATGAACTTATACGCAGCCGCTCAACTGGACTCCTCCACCTCGCCTGGCTTGGACCAGAATTTCACCCACCACCTCAGGATGCTTCCTATGTCACCTTTCATGCATCGGCTGCTACGTTCCGCTCAGGTCTACACACGCACGGCTCTTGAGGTTGCGGTCCTCGGTGCGGGGCCGGGCCTCATGATAAAGGAGCCTGCTTCTCTACCCGATACGGACCCCACGGCCGAAACTCTTGGGCAGGGGCCAGAGGTTGGCCTCGGTCCAAAACCATGAACCGAGGCAATAGGAGCAGCGGAGTCGAACTTCATAACCGTGAAAGGGACTGTATGGTCTCGGGTCATACCCAATTTTTGGTGACGCCCTGGGCTCTGGGGCAGATGAGGAAAACGCGTTGGCGTAGGAAGTAGTGTCCGGCGCGACGGTAGGTCTGTCGCTTGAGCAACTTGATCTTGTGGTTGACGCCCTGGGTACGACCGTTGTGCCCAGGCAACGTGAGAGCGGTATATTTTCCGGTCCGGAAGCACCTAGATCCGCTCGCCGACGGTGGCGTCGATCACGATCGTGTGTAGCGGTGCCCCGTATACAGGGGCAACTCGTCGATGCAGGTCGGCACGTGGTGCAGTCTGCCCGGCAGCTGGGTTCCGGTCGAGTCGGCCAGCGCAACGCATATCCCGTCGACCACCGTCTGCTGAGGCCGGAGTGCGACGCTGGTAGCGCGCCAGGCCGGTGGCCTGCTCGGGGAAGGTGACCGTCTCGCTGCCGGGATTCTCGCAGTACAGTCGGTGTACTGATTAATCGATCACGCCTGACCGCCTACCGCCTCTCTGCGACATGCCGCACTTACCGTGAACGCTCCCAGTCCGCGCCTGTCCGCGCTCCGGACACACTGCCGGATCGTCATCCCTGGTCTGGGCCGTGATCCGCAACAGATCCCCCCCACTGACCTCCACTCGCTTGACCTGCACCGCGGCCAGTTGCGACAGCACGTCGACCCACGAAAAGGCACACGGCCAGCGTGGCACTGGCAAATGGCCGATGTCACAAATGAGTTTAGGGCGATCACCGGCTACGAAATCTTGTAAGTTCCATTCGTTTGACAGACCCGCGCGTTGTGCTTGGCGCGCCGGCGTAAGGACTCGGTCCACGACGCACTACGCGGCAGGGGCGCTGATCAGCAGCGAGCCGTTCGGTGCGCAACCCACCTGAAGAGACGGCTGACGAGACGTCAGTCGAGTTCAGTGTCGTCGATCCAGTTACCGTGGAAGCCGAATGGCACACGGTTGGGCAGGTGCACCCTGGCGATGGGCGTGGTGGTGATGTCGGCAGCGTCGAGAACGACAAACTCGGCGCGGTCGACATTGGCGTCATGAACGACCGAGAGGATCCAGCCGTCGTCCTCGCTTTGGCATTTGGTCGGGGCACGAAGGCGGGCTCCATGGGTACCCGGGCCGGGCCGTAGTCGTGAATCTTGGTGTCACCAGTGTGGGTGTCGACCTTGATCAAAGGGCCGGTGCCGAAGCCGTCGATGGGGTCGCGTTCCACGTCGTCGGTGATCAGTAGCCCGTGTGCGCTGAAGCATGCGAACCATCTGTAGCGGTGCGGGCGCCCGCTCCGCGCGGGGTCGATACGGGGGAACTCGACACGGTGCTGGCTGATCAATTCTTCGTTGACGGTGCCGCGGTCGGTGTTCACTGTCCAACGGACCAGACTCGGTGTGGCATCGCTGGGTCCCCAGATGTCGTGGACGAACATGGTGTCGTAGCGCACGACGTCCATGGTCAGTGAGCCATCGGCGTTGTCGAAGGCGTTGAGGACGTGAAAGACGAAGCACCGCGCGCTTCAATCCACTGCACCTGTTCGGCGGTGCCGCCGACGGGCAGGATCCCAAGCCGCGCAGAGTGCTGGTCGTCTCAGCTTGACTCTGTCGGGGATCTTGGAGTTCCTCGGTGCGCCAGCGTGATCAGCGGGCATGCTCGGGACTGTTCGCAAGCCGATGCAGTTGCC
>NZ_JBIVNJ010000118.1:0-3565 GCF_044753585.1 Streptomyces sp. NPDC088354
GCGCGTCGCGGAAGAGAAGGTTCTGGGCGGCGGTGTCGAGCTGGAGTGTCATCGGTACCTCAGGGGATGTGGGGACCGCCCCGGCGGGGCGGCGTGTCAAACCACGCTCAGTATAGGTGAAATTTCAATTAAAGCGTCAACTACCGCCCCGTTGGCGACGGGCCACAGTCGCCACGGACACGTCTCACGGCGGAGAGGGAAGCCAGAGGAAGCACACACTGTGGGCTGTGAAGGAGACGACCGATTAGGGAATTGGACCACCGACGGCACCTCGGCGCGCGTGATCCAGGACCTGCTCGCGCGAGCCGACGCCGAAGGTGATCTGCACTGGGTCGCGGCAGCCGCCTCTACGAACGCCCGCGCGCGTCAGCATCCTGCGGGATCCGCACAAGAGGCGGTAGCGGACGACCTTTAGGACGACCACGCAGTCGGTCGGCCGCACTCTGGCGACCACAAACAGCTTGTCGGCCCAGGGCAAAGCGTCCGCTGGCCTCCAGGCTCACTCCAGGTCAGGTCGGGGACGCACCTGCATTCGGGACGATCATGGCCGCGGTTCGCGTACCCCGTCCGCAAAGCAGGCCCCGGTGCGACAGGCCACCCTCCCCGCGGACAGGGTCCACTCGTCGCACGCTACCCCGGTCAGCAGCGCAGGCGAGGAACCGAGGCCGTCATGCCACAGCCTGTCGACCGGATTGCACACCCCCAAGCGCCGACGCAGAGCCGGCTGCAGGTCTCCCACTCGACCCGGCAACCCAACAGAAGGGCGAGGAACAGCGAGACACAGTCGAGTGGTGCAGCAGCAAGATGAATGCAGTGGCGGTCTCGCCGCCGGATACGACAAGACCGCCACCATCTACCTTGCTGGGCTCTGTCTCGCTGCCATCCAATTTTAGAGCGCGAGGTGATCCAAATGAGACGGACTCACATAAAAGGCCTCACGCCTAACTCGACAGCCATCTGGCACGGTGTCCACGGCATGCCTCGCTACGGTACAGTCCCGGATCCGGAAGAAGCTCCGACACGGGTGCCCCCTGGGACGCTGTCACTCACAGTACAGGAGAGCGAATCAGTCGTACTTGACAACGGCACGGAATCGCAACTGCCCATTTAGGAGCCGGTTATACGCTTCGCCGACTTCTTCCTTCGGAAACACTTCGATCATGGGCTTGACCTCTCCGCGCGCCACGATCTCCAGTGCCTCAGCCAGATACTCCGGCCCATTATGGGCAGAGCCGATAATTTCAAAACTGTGGCCTGTCACCGCGAGCGCAGGGATAGGGAACGTATCGTCGGCGGAGATTCCCATGAGGATAATCTTGGCCCACGGCCGCAGTCCCCGCATCGCGTCAATGGCGGGACCGTGAGTCGGGGCGGTGTGAAGCAGAACATCTGCCCCTCCCACCTCGCGGAGCCCAGCGCCGTCGGATACGACATCATCGGCTCCCAGTTCTTTCGCCAGTGCGTGCTTGTCCGGCGAGTGAGTCACGGCGATGACGTGACAACCGGCAGCTTTAGCGAACTGAATACCAAGATGTCCCACGCCACCGATTCCCACCACGGCGACCCGAGCGCCCGGTTTTGCGTTGGCACGCCGAAGCGCGGCCCAGACGGTATAGCCCGCGCAGACAGTCGGCGCCGCCATCTCGTACGAGAGCCCGTCGGGCAGAAGGATTGTGCCCTCTTCGTCCACTGCCACGTACTCCGCCTGGCCACCGTCGACATTCACGCCCGTCAGCACAGGAGCCGCGCAGTTGTTGGCCGTTACGAAGCTGTTCACGTGCCGCTCCCGGCAAAAATCGCACCGGCCGCATGCCCGCTGCGTGATGGGGAGTCCGACTCGGTCACCGACCTTGCGAGATGTCACGCCTTCACCGAGGGCAACGACCTCACCAACGCCCTCGTGTCCCAGCACCATGGGGAACGGACGAAGTGTCAGAACTCCCTTGGCCAAAAGCGCGTCGGTGTAGCACACTCCGCAAGCATGGATCTTGACGAGAACCTGGTGAGGCCCGGCTTCCGGCTTCGGCACATCTTGCAGTACCCAAGGCGCATTGGCTCCGCTGACGACCGCGGCTTTCATGGTTACCATGCTGATCTCCTCTTATGTACGCTGCACGATCGATTAAAAATGATGCGATAGCCACGTGAGCGAATTATTTGAGTGCTCGTCGACCACTCCGCCTCAAATTCACTTCACGACTCCATGAATTTCCTTGCGCGCCATACGGATCGGCGTGGGAAAATATACCGACCGACACTTGAGTCAGCAACCTAGAAGACCGATCACATCCCCGGAACCAACTTCGCGTCGCTCAAGTTCCACCATGTGGCGCGGATTCAATATCTCGAAGGGTGACGTCTCTTTGACTGGCCGAAAAATTGTCTAAAAAGGGTCAGGGGGCACCATCACCCATTCCGATCAAGGGTTTCAGCTCGGGTCCTGTGCGATCACCCAACTCGCGCATGCCTCCGGCTTGCTGGCCTCACTGGCTTCATCGAGGGCTGCGTGGACACCAACAGAATCCTTCTGGGCTCGGGTCCGGTCGAACTGCCTTACTCCGCAGACAGTGGCAAACGCGTCGGAAGCTGATCTCCGTGCTCTTTGCGCACCCGAAAATCTTCCATAGCCGCCAGCGCAGGCACTCCGCGCTGGGCATGCTCAGCCCAGTGGAGTACGAACTCGGCACCCCACCAACAGCCCGGGATGACGACCGCGTCCTATGTGGTGAGGCGGTTGTTGGGCTGTTCATGGGGCGGAGTACGTGGAGTTGGATTGTTCCGGACGGGTCGTGGGAGATAGCGGAGCCGCTGATCCCGCCGTCGCAGGTGCGGCCGCAGGGCGGCGACTCCCAGGACACGGCTGATGAGAGCTGTCCACCGCGATGATCCATGTGCTGATCAGCGGATGAGCCTGGCGCGCTCTGCCGCCATGCTTCGGGATATCGAAGTCGACGGCTCATCGCCGATTCCTTGATCTGCTCCAGAACCGGCGTGTGAGGCCGTCTGTACGAGGCGGTCCTGCACCGGCTCGACGACGCGGGCCTGGTCGACGTGACCCGCGTCTTCACGGGGCTCTCCCCCCCTGGCTTCGCGGGGCCACCCCCACCCATGTCCGGACCCAAGGGTGCCCCTAGGGCGTGTATCGAAAGTGGATCTTGGTGTGGAATGATCTTGGTTCGTGGCGCGTGGAGATCTGACGGACGAGCAGTGGGCCGTGCTGGAGCCGCTGCTGCCGAGGGGCAAGAAGGCCGGTCGACCGGTGATATGGACCCGGCGGCAGCTGATCGACGGCATACGATTCCGTGTCCGCACCGGTATCCCCTGGCGGGACGTGCCCGAGCAGTACGGGCCGTGGGGTCGGGCGTACGACCTGTTCCGCCGCTGGCAGCGGGACGGCACCTGGCAGCGGATCTTCACCGCCCTCCAGGCCCAGGCAGAGGCGAAGGACCTGATCACCTGGGATCTCAACGTCGACTCCACCGTCTGCCGGGCCCACCAGCACGCCGCGGGAGCGAGGAAAAGGTGCCCCTATGGTCTTCGTCAAGCCGCGGTAGGGGTCGGCGGG
>NZ_JBIVNJ010000119.1:0-3541 GCF_044753585.1 Streptomyces sp. NPDC088354
TACCCTGCCGAGCTCCCCGAAGGCGCCCCCGCACTCCCCAACACCACGAAGACAACCGCCGGATGATCGGCTACACCACAAGAAGGGACGCCATCGGACTGGGCACGTGTGCTTTTCGGCGATGTCGACGCCTTGAACACATGGCAGCACGATGAGCCGGTGGACGGCTTGGCCGACGTGGCGTTCTGGGGTGCCGCGGCAGACGAAGCCGCCGTCACGTTTGCCGCACCCGAACTCGGAGAGCCCGGCGAGGACGGCGTTCGGGGGTGGGCTGCCCTGCCCGTCTTGGAGGCCATGGACAGAGCACGTGCTCTGTCGAGATGGAAGGACGAGACCGGACGACGCATGGCGGTGGACTTCCGACCTCACTCCCACCACTGGCAGATCATGCGCGAGGTACGCGCTTCGCAAGTCGAAGCCGGGTCCGTGAAACTCGGTGATGCCCGAGTGCTGTGCGCAATGACGAGCTGGGGCGACGGCTTCTTCCCGGTGATCGCCGATCTGGATGCGTCGGGTGACCTACTCGCAGTGCGAGTGTGCTTCTCCCCCCGCGCCCTGAACAGCCAGCCCTGAGCGCGTCGGATGGGTACGTAGCGCCGTACCTCGATGAGCACTTGCCTGTGTACGCCGACACCCAGGCCCTCTCATCCCGCGCCACCTTACTGACCGGCAGGACGGCCGCAGCCGTTCCCACTCGGCATCACTCAAGTCACCCCGCATCATGTCCACATCAACCACCCCGGACGGCAAGTAGTCACATGATCGACCCGGCGAGTCATAGGCAATTGAGCTGGAACTGAGCGGGCCCGTGGCTCATAGACGCCAAAATCTGGCACGGTCGTACTATTTGCTAGCCGGATCATTGGAAATGATCGGTTTCACGGCGAGACCGGAGAGAGTCACCCAAAGGCTTTTGCGTGAAAATGCAATGACCGATCAGTGGTTGATCAAGGGCATTTAAGAATTGCCAATTCCTGCATCCGCTCGCCAAAGGAACTGACGAGGCCACCCCAGGGACAGGCAAACCATGCGAGTTGAGCACAGAGCGCACCCAGCGGATGCAATTGGTGCAGCCAATGTGATTTATGAATCCAGCATAAGTCTGACGGCTGAGCAATCCTACACCTCCGAGGGTTACTTTCAAGACTGGGAACAAGGGCCATTCGCGCACCTCACACACCTCTCTGTTCCACAAAATGCCGCTAAATTTGGATTCCACTTCAACGCAAGCGGATACCTTATCGATGAATTCCTAACTGCCTACGTCTACTGCGATTCACTGACAGGAACATCAGGTCGAAACCTCGATCGCGACCCGATTGTCGCTGACCTCGTAACCTCAGGTTGGATCGAGTTTTCAAGAGCGGATGAAAGGCATCTCATCAAACCCGGAGAGATATGCATTCGCGACACCAAAGCATCCTGGGAGTTTTCGTGCCCGCCGGGAACGGTTGTACGGGTTATTTCGATTCCACGGCACCTTGTGGGCATCGAATCAATCAAGTCTCTCAAGCGTGCTTTCCTCTCGAACTTCGACGCTCCCGAGGTCCGTTTTCTGGTCAATTTCCTAGAAGCCATCACCGAAAGCAAAACCGAACTCGAGGCTTCCACTACGGCACAGTTGATGGCCCGAGATACCTGCGCAAGCATGGTGTCAAGCATCCTTTCGGGAAGCTCAGACTTTGGCATCAGCGACAGGTACGGGGCTGTGACGACAGCTGCCAGGAATGTCATAGAAAGGAATATCGCCAAGAATGAATTGTCCGCGCCGATGATCGCCCGCAGCATAGGCGTTTCACTCCGCACGCTGCATCGAGCTTTTTCGGAGACAGGCGAACCCGTGATGGCATTCGCACGGCACAGGCGCCTACAGAAAGCGCGCGACGAGCTCGTCGCCAATGGCAACACTACCAGTATAGCCGCGATCGCTCTCCGATGGAATTTTTCAGACGCAAGCCACTTCATCAGGCAATTTAAATCATATTACGGGGTCACGCCCCGCTCCTACCTAAAGAATCACAAAGATTCCCGAATCCCAAAGAAGTAGTCCGTCACAACTACCGAAAAACGATGTCTCCAACCTCAGGGGTCTTCGGGGGAGTGTGCGGTCACTGGAGCGCTGGCGCCGGTCCTGGCGTGAGGGCGGGTTGCAGCCCTTGAGGTGTTCGGGGTTGGCGAAACGACCGAAGGTGGACGACAACGACTTCGCATTGCTGGAACCGCCTTTGCTGCGTGGGGCGAAGGCTCAGGGATGGACGGATGAGTGCTGGACGCTGTCCCGGGTCCGTGTGCTGATCGAGAACTGGTTGGGGGTATCGTTGTGGGTTCGCGGAGTCTGGGAGTTGCTGAGGCGGCATGGCTGGTCCAGCCCGCTGGGCCAGGAGGGCGGGTGTCTTTACGACGGCCCGGGTGATGGTGGAACGGTCGACGCCGAACAGCAGCCCGAGCACGGCGTGCGGTAGGTCACGCCGCAGATAAATGAGCGTGGGTCGACGAACACCAGCTGATGCTGGGCACCGGCACCTGCTGCCCGTGCCGCGACACCGCCGCGGGCTGCGTGACGGCGGCCTTCGACCATGGCTGGGTCAACCTCGGCCAAGCAGCCCAGATGACCTTGCGAGACCCCAGTGAACAGTCGATGCGCGAGGATCGCCGGATTGACCATGATCGGCACACTCAGATCATGACGCTCGCCAGCCCAGACACCTCAGCCGCTATCACGCACCAACTCGTAATAGCAAAGTAGATATCGTCGTCGGCTCCCATATTCTTACGTTCTTCCGCCGCGGTGCCAACACCGAGCTTGGTGCGGGGTCTGTACAGACGGTGACGAGGGGTGACTCGACGGCGGCGGTGCGGCGTAGTTTCTGCCAGCTGGGGCGGGGTGACGTGCGCAATCGACAGACCATCGCCGGTCACTTCCGGGATCGTGAGCTGAGGTGCACGAGAGTCCGCGTCGGCCAAACTGAACACCAACGCCCCAGCGCAACCAACCCAGAGCACGCCGAGCACCCAGCCGAAGTAGCGCAGGGTACGATGCCGCCGGCCACTGAAGTCCACAAACACCGGCCGATTCGCTTCGTCGGTTTCAGGCATCTGCCCTGCTGCCTTGCCCTTTCCGCATGCGAGCAAGCCGGGCTCTACGAAAGGGGGAGGCACACCTCAGCGGTGGTCCGCCTCACGGTGGACCGCACCCCTGGGTGGGGTGTGTCAATTTGACGGCTCTGTCTCACATGCGGTGGTGACGGAGTGTGCTGCTATCCGAGGAGGATGCGGTGGCGAAGTAGGTTGAAGCCTGCTCGTCCGTGCATCTGTCGTGCGATCCGCTTGGTTTTCGTGTTGATACCCTCGGTGGGGCCGTTGCTGTATGGAAGCGTGAGCGCGGCGATCACTGCGTCCCGGTCTCGCACCAGGTGTCCGCCGCCCATTCCTGGGGGATGAACAGGCGCCATTGCAGCGGGCAGGAAGCGGTGTCGCTGGCAGCGTGCACGCTGACCGCGACCTGGCAGTTGGCCCGCTTGCCCAGCGAGCCGCAGTACTG
>NZ_JBIVNJ010000120.1:0-3489 GCF_044753585.1 Streptomyces sp. NPDC088354
CGGCCGTCGTGACCGCAGGTCGCCTTCCGCCACGTGCGGCCGTCGTCGTACGAGAACTCCACCGTGACGGGGGCGATCGTGCCCGCTCCCGCGGCACCCGGCAGGTGCGCGGCGGAGACCGTGACCGCGGCGTGGCGGTCGGCGCGGCCGTCCGGGTCCGTGGCGATGCCGTAGTCGAGCTGGATCAGCGGCAGGACGGCGGACTCGTCACCGGTGGGTGCCTTGGAGTCGAACCCCCACTCGGTGTGCGTCGTGGCGGAGTACGGGCTCACCGTGGCGTCCCGGCTGCCGTCGAGCACCAGGCGGTAGGGCAGGCGGCCGGCGCCGGGAGCGTCGGCCGCGACCGTGGTGTACGAGCCCACCGCCAGACGGGTGCTGCCCTGGTAGAGGGTGAGGGACTGCCGCATGCGGTCGTAGTCCATGGACATGCCGACGTGGTCCGAACTGCCCCACCCGGGCACGTCGAGGTTGAGCCGGCTCCCGCTGCGCGTGGGCAGCTTGTAGTTGTTGTCGAGGTACGGCCGTGCGACCGGCTTGAACCACTCCTGCGTGTGCGAGCTGCCGGGCCGGTAGGTGGTGCGCGGCTCGATCTCGTAGATCAGGCCGTCGACGTACGCCTCCTGCCCCCACGAGTAGCCGCTGCCGGTGGAGACCCAGTCGACGCGGCGGCTGTTCATGGGTTCCCGGATCGTCAGGCCGATGCCCCAGTTCGAGTACACGGGCCAGTCGTAGCGCCACTCGCCGCCGCCGAGCGACGGGTCGGGGCTGTCGAAGGTGACGTCGACGCGGGCCAGGTTCTTCGAGCCGCCCTTGACGACCAGGTCGGCCGGGACACGGTTGTGCCACGTCCACATCAAGTCGTACACGTAGGGGCTGTCGGGCTGGGAGTCCACCGTGAGGACGGCTCCGCGCCCGGTGGCCTGCCGCAGCAGCCGCTCGCCCTCGTCCGTGCTGAGCAGCGCGACGTCGAGGCTTGCGGCGGTGTCCCAGTCGGGGCCGTAGCTGCGGATCTGGCGGCCGAGCTGGTTGTTGACGACGAGCAGCAGCTTGGCGCCGGCCTTCGCGGCGGACGCCGCCTGTTCGGCGTCGCCGACGGAGTCGTTACGGCGTACGACCACCGCCTTGCCGCGCGCGTCGACCTTCGCCCAGTCGGCGGCCGCGCCGTCCCCCGCCGCGACGAGCGGGAGCCGGTAGTGGCCCTTGGCCAGCGGGGTGACGCCGTCCTGCCGCAGGACGTCGGTGAAGGCGCCGCTGGGGGTGGAGACGGCGAGCACCGGCTGCTCCTTGCGCCAGCGGGCGCCGAGGTAGAAGTCGCCGTGCTTGACGTCGTGGGTGGTCGGCTGGGCCCAGAGGCTGTCGTAGCTGGTCTGGGTCTCCATGTAGTCGCGCCAAGTACCGCCGCCCATCGCCCGGTTGTACTCCAGGCGCTGGTAGGTCGTCTCGGTCGACCGCGGTGTGGTCATGTCGACCCGGCGGAGCTTGCGCGCGTCCAGCGTCACGGTCGTGTCGTGGTCCATGACGACCTCGGGGTCCCCCAGCAGCGCCATGCCCAGCGAGTGCGGGCCGTGCACGCCCTCCACGTCCTTGAAGGACAGCACCGAGTACACGTCCTCGGGCAGGAACGTCTCCAGGACGCCGGACTCGTCGACGACCCAGAACTCGGGACCGAACTCACCGGACCTGAGCAGTTCGACCACGCCCGACATGGGGTTGCCGTGGGCGTCCTTGAGCAGCACGGTCAGCTTGTGCGCCACGTCACCGAGGGACACCGCGGTGTGCGCGGCGACGGCCCCGGACGCGTCGGTCGCGATGACCTGGCCCGACCAGCGGTTGTTGCCCGCGGCCTTGGACGCGTCGATGGTGAGCGTGATCTCGGCGGTGCCGTGCGCCGGGACGACGACCTGGGAGGCCGAGATCCGGAACAGGCCGGCGGGGGCGTTCGGCGCCTGCACCGACAGGCCGAGGGTGACGGCCAAGTCGCCGGTGTTGGTGTACGTCACCGGGCGCTGCACGGCCCCGGTGCCGCCCTGCGCCACCTGCCCGGCGAACGCGGTCGCCGAGGCGAAGACGCCCGCACGCAGCGCCGCGGGCACGTCGACCCGGCCGCTGCCGGCCTGGAAGGCGTCGTACAGCGGGGTCTGCTTCGAGCTGCTGACCAGGAGGTCCTTCAGCTGGGCGCCGGTGAGGCCGGGTCGCGCGGCGGCCAGCAGGGCCGCGGCGCCGGCGACGTGCGGGGTCGCCATCGAGGTGCCGCTCAGTGTCTGGTAGCTGCCCTCGCCCTCGGGGGCGTACTGCGACCGCGCGGCGAGCACGTCCACACCGGGGGCGGTGATCTCGGGCTTGAGGCCGCCGTCGCCGACCCGCGGGCCCTGGCTGGAGAAGAACGCGACGTCGTCGGCGGAGTCGACGGCGCCCACGGTCAGCGCGGCGTCCGCGGCGCCGGGCGAACTGATCGTGCTGGGCGCACCGGAGTTGCCGGCGGCGATGACGAACAGCGCGCCGGTCTGGGCGCTGAGGCGGTTCACCGCCTCGCTCATGGGGTCCGTGCCGTCCGACGGGGCGCTGCTGCCCAGGCTCATGCTGATGACGTCGGCGTGCTGGTCGACCGCGGCCCACTCCATGCCGGCCAGCACCCAGGAGTCCTGGCCCCCGCCGGTGTCCGACAGCACCTTGCCGATGTGGAGTTCCGCCCCCGGGGCGACGCCTCGCTCCTTGCCGCCGGAGGCCGCTCCGGTGCCCGCGATGGTGGACGCGACGTGGGTGCCGTGACCGTTGCGGTCGGTGACGTCCTCGTCGGGGACGAAGCTGGCGGTGCCGGCTATGCGCCCGCCGAAGTCGGGGTGCCCGGCGTCGATGCCGGTGTCCAGGACGGCGACGTCCACACCCTGCCCGGTGTCCCCTTCCGCCCAGGCGCTGGGCGCGCCGATCTGGGCGGTGGTGTCGGCGAGGTCCGCCTTCACCTTGCCGTCGAGCCAGATGCGCGCGATGCCGGCGCCGAAGGCCGGGGCACCGCTCTTGGCCGCCGCCCTCGCACCGTTCGCGGGCGCCGCGGTGACGGCCTGCCAGAAGTCGGCCGAGCGGTCGCGGTCCTCGGTGAGGGCGGCGCCCTGCACACTGCTCAGGTCCCTGACCCGGGCCGCACCGGGGGGCGCCGTGGCGCGCAGGCCCGCGGCGGCCGTGGTGTACGAGACGATCAGCGGCAGCCGGTCGCGGTGGGCGTCGTCGTAGCTGTCGGCGACCAGGTCGCTGACGTCGAACAGGCGCCGGTCGAGCGTGCCCGCCGCCACGTAGGGCAGTGCGGCGGAGGGAAAGACGTACAGGTCCCCGCCGGACTCCATGACACGCGCCTCGGCGGGTCGGCCCGTCGCGGTGCGCACGTCGACCGTGCCGCCCTTGCCGTTGCCGGAGGACTGACGGGTCGTGACCACATCGCCGGTGATCAGTGTGACGGTGTGGGTGCCGGGCGGCACGTTGTTCCGTGCCGGGGTG
>NZ_JBIVNJ010000121.1:0-3427 GCF_044753585.1 Streptomyces sp. NPDC088354
ACCTGACTCCCATGGAGCCAGACTGATCACTCGATCACGGAAGGGGTCACATTTCATCGACCGATAGGGGGTCACGGTTCACGGAACGGCGACACTCCCCTCCCGCTGTGGTGGTTACCAGCGCATGCCGAGCGCGTCGAGTTCCGCGGTAAGTCTGTTGGCCCGGGGGGTGTCCACGAACTGCCACCTTTGTCACCGCGCTGGGCTGGGGAGGCGGCGTACGGGGACGTCCGCCGGGATTGGAGCGCTCCGAGCCGGCATCCACCGGAGCCTAGCCCACCCGTTTCCGTAACCGGTCTGGGGAAGCCCCATGCGCAGGCGGGGCTTTCCCGCAAGCACTGCGGCTTCTCAGGCACGCTACCGCTCAGGTGGTGGCGTTCCACCGGAGCGCCGTCGCCAACCGTGCGGGCCGACGGCGGTGACCCTGGTCACGGCGGTGTGTCGGCCATGACCTCGAACACCGCCCCGCACAGCTACTGTATTCGGTCGGCCGCTGATCTCCCTGCGGCTGCGCACCAAAGAGTTGGTTCAAGAGATTGTGCGCGCGTGATCACCTCGTTAAGAGTGCAATTGTTCAGCAACAGGTGATATTCCAGAAAGCGCCACAAAACGGTCAAGTCCGGACCCGTTGGCGCGAAAATACTCCTGATGTGAGTCTCGGGCGTCGCTATTTTTTTGTGAAATGGAGTCAGAGGTGGTAGGGATTCTAGGACAAACATGGACATGTTTTCATATCTCACCCGCCGTCACTTGATACATTCGGCCATTCCGTGAGTGGCGCGCTTATTCTTTTGGCGTCCCGGTGTGGCGAGATTAGATAGAGAGAAGTGGGCCTGATTTCGAGGTTCGAGCCTCGCGGAAGGAATGAATATGAGAATGCGATTCACGCGTTCGGCGGTTGCCAGTGCGGCCGTTGCCGGCCTCGCTCTAGCGGCCATTCTTGGCAGTGCGGGGAGTGCATCGGCGCTTGACCTCTCGCGCCCCCCTGCGGGGGATGTGAAACTTTGTTCCGGCGGGAACTACAAGGGTGCCCTCTCGTGGGGCGGAAGTACCATTACCGCCACGCCAGGCAACTGCACCGTTGCTCAGGTGCCGAGTGGCGTGACGACCATGGACGCGTGTGGTTACTACTCCTCAGGGCAGGCGTTCTACATCGACTCGGTGAACTGGGGTGGCCCCCTCGACAGTTTTGTGCTTGTGGTCGGCGGTACCACGGACGCTCCGAAGTTATACTTCTACTAGAGAATTATGGTGACCGCTCGGAAGTGAGCTCACCTGCTGGGCTCGCGCAAGTATCCGTCACCCAATAGTTGATGCCTCGCCTTCTGGAGAATTGTAGGATTTCTTGCGGCGGTGGCATAGGAGTTGTTCGTAGTTCAGACCTTTGATCTCGTTACTGAGTGAGCGGTTCTGGCTGGAAGAAGCTCGGGGCGGGCGCGTTCGTGGTCGATACCGGGTGGGATTTGAGCGAGCCGTTTCCCTAGATGCGCCGCCGGGCGCGCGACCAAAGCGGGCTGAACGGGGTGCGGGTGATGTGCCGGGGCGTCCCGGCGCATCACCTGTGCTGGGGCCTCTTCCAGCGCATGTCCAGTGCGTCGAGTTGCGCCCGCTGTTCCCGAGTCGACCTTCTTGTCCTGCGGCAGGCGTCGCCTACGAACTGACCTGCTTGACCTCGTCAGGGTTCCGTCCCCCCTGTGGGGACGACCTGGAGGGAGCCCTCGCGGGCATGGCACTGCTGCGCTGCCGAAGGTTCAGCGCCCACTTGTCGGCTTGCGTTCGGAGTGCCTGAGACCTCTCCGGCCTCGCCCGTGGTCTGTCCCGGTGTGGTCGGAAGCGGCTGGCCGTTCTCGATGAGTCTGCGGCGTAGCCGAGCTGCATTGCCGATGACCTCCAGGGCATCGCGCTATTAGTACTGCAACGGTCTTTGCCGTGACGGGTGGGCAGCTGGCTCGTTGAGTGGGCATGGGGTGGGATGTGGTGCCGGCTGATGCGAGTCGGTGGTCGTTGGGCATGTCGGAGTTGCATGAGCGGTTTGTGCACCGGTTCGCCAGATCGGAGCCGCGTGAGTCTGCGCTGGCCTATATGCAGGGGCTGATAGCCCCGCTGGAGCGCAAGAACGGCGACGGATCGATGGCCTTCGGTGCCTCACGTCGTTCCTCGGTGAGGACGCCGGCGGTGGAGCTGATTGGCAGCCCAGCCTCGCACCGCTGGTGCGCGATGGTGTCCGCGAGCGGTCCGGCGGTCCCGCTGGTTCATCATGCAGACGCCTACCGGGTACCCGTTCCAGATCGCCGTGGCGGGCGGCAGCATGTGCTCGAGAGCGCCCGTGTGCGGGGACGACAGCTGCACTTTCATCACTGGGGCGGCGACACTCGAGATACCCCTGCGTGTGCGGGGACGACTGGACCTCCGGCCGTCAGTCGGGGACCAGCTGTGAAACACCCCCGCGTGTGCGGGGACGACTCTTCCCGGGCGGTGATGTTGTTGCGCGACGACGCGGTTTTTCTTCACGTCTTTTCTCTACGTCGTACGGGAGGTCGTGCTGGTCCGGTTCTGTTGCGGCGTGAAGGGGTCATGTGGACGCGCGTAGAGGGTCTGGCGGCTGCCCTGATCAGTTGGTGCAGAGTCGATCATGATGGCTTGGCCCTCGTTAGTGTGGTCAGCAGGGATTCTCCACAGGCCGTTGTGATTGGGGGGGGGATTCCTGGTGCTGCTTTGGCAACCATGGGGTGAGTTGTCCGTCAGGGGGACGGATAGAATCCTACGCTCCTTGTAGATGGGCGGGCCAGGACGGATCGATGGCTTCCGGTGCGTCGCGTTGCTCCTCGGTGAGGGCGCCGGCGGTGGAGCTGCCCGGTAGCCCAGCCTCGCACCGCTGGGGCCTTCACATGCCGGGTCGCTGCATGGTTCCGGAACGCCAGTACGTGCTCTTCGGACGGAGCGCGCGCAGGTGCACGAACCGGGCCAGCATCGCCGGATCACGGGGCACCGAGAATGGCAAGAACCCCCGCGCGGGGGCGACCTCGTGCCACAAGATCGGCACCGACTTCTAAAGCGGGCAGACCACCGATGAAGATTCCAGGCGCTGTAGGCATCGGCTTGGCCCAGATTTCCTACAATGTGGCCGACGTATACGTTGTGCATCACCTGCGCCACGACCCGTGGGCCCACTGGGCACCGACAGGCCCCCGTCTGCCTGCTCCCTGAAATGACAAGATCCACGACGTTCCGATGTGCACGCTGGACTATGAGACCCTCGCGCCTTAGACCGACCGGCAATAGGCGGCGGCTGTGGGTTCGGGGGATGGGCTGGATACGGTGCGGGCACGGGTCCACGTGATCATGGAGTTCTCTACGCTCAGTGATCACGAAGGACGGCCGTGCCCGCGCTGCCATCTTGCCTGCTTGAACCCCTCTGGGACCAGTT
>NZ_JBIVNJ010000122.1:0-3423 GCF_044753585.1 Streptomyces sp. NPDC088354
TGCTGGGCCTGGACGACCGGGAGATGACGAAGATCCGCGGCAAGGACATCGCGATGATCTTCCAGGACCCGCTGTCCGCGCTCACCCCGGTCTACTCCGTCGGCGACCAGATCGTCGAGGCCCTGCGCATCCACCAGGACCTGGACAAGGACGCCGCCCGCAAACGCGCGGTCGAACTGCTGGACCTGGTCGGCATCCCCGACCCGGACCGGCGTGCCGACGCCTTCCCGCACGAGTTCTCCGGCGGCATGCGCCAGCGGGCGATGATCGCCATGGCGATCGCCAACGACCCCGAAGTGATCATCGCCGACGAGCCGACCACCGCCCTGGACGTCACCATCCAGGCGCAGATCCTGGACGTGCTCAAGAAGGCCCAGGACGTCACCGGCGCCGCCATCGTCATGATCACCCACGACCTCGGGGTGGTCGCCGGCTTCGCCGACCGGGTCCAGGTCATGTACGCGGGCCGCCCGGTGGAGACCGGCCCCGTCGACGACGTCTACTACACGCCCCGCATGCCCTACACCATCGGCCTGCTCGGCTCCATCCCCCGCCTGGACGACGGCCGCCGCCACGCCCTGACCCCCATCGACGGCAACCCGCCCTCGCTGGTCTCGCTGCCCCCCGGCTGCCCCTTCGCCGCGCGCTGCCCCGTCGCCATCGACGTGTGCCGGCGCGTCGAACCGGAACTGACCGTCCGTGACGGCGGCAACCACCCCACCGCCTGCCACCGCAGCCACGAACTCGAGGACGGCGGCCCCCTCGACCCGGCCACCGTCTACCCGGTACCCGAACTCCCCCCGGCCCCCGCCGACGACGTCCCCCGCGACCTGCGCGAACCCGTCCTGGAAGTCCGCGGACTGGTCAAGCACTTCCCGCTGATGCACGGCGCCGTCATCAAACGCCGCGTCGGCGAGGTCCGCGCCGTCGACGGCATCACCTTCGACATCCGCGAAGGCGAAACCCTCGGCCTGGTCGGCGAGTCCGGCTGCGGCAAGACCACCACCCTGCTGGAAATCCTCGACCTGCCCACCGGCCAGTCCGGCGCCGTCACCGTCTTCGGCAAGGACATCCGCGGCCTCAAAGGCGCCGACCGCAAAGCCCTGCGCCGCGACCTGCAAGTCGTCTTCCAGGACCCCATGGCCGCCCTCGACCCCCGCATGCCCGTCGGCGACATCCTCGCCGAACCACTGAAAACCCACGGCTGGTCCCGCGACCGCATCGCCGCCCGCGTACCCGAACTGCTCTCCCAGGTCGGCCTCGACCCCGACCACGTCGACCGCTTCCCCGCCGAATTCTCCGGCGGCCAACGCCAACGCATCAGCATCGCCCGCGCCCTGGCCCTGGAACCCAAACTCGTCGTCCTGGACGAACCCGTCTCCGCCCTGGACGTCTCCATCCAGGCCGGCGTCCTCAACCTCCTCGACGAACTCAAATCCCGACTCGGCCTCAGCTACCTCTTCGTCGCACACGACCTGTCCGTCGTACGCCACATCGCCGACCGGATCGCCGTGATGTACCTCGGCCGCATCGTCGAGATCGGCTCCGCCGAAACCGTCTTCGGCGCCCCCTCACACCCCTACACCCAAGCCCTGCTCTCCGCCGTACCGCTGCCCGACCCCCGCAGAGAGCGCGAGCGCAAGCGCGTTCTGCTCACCGGCGACCTGCCCAGCCCCACCGACGTTCCCACCGGCTGCCGCTTCCGCAACCGCTGCCCAAAGTTCGCCGCCCTCGACGAGGCCCAACGCGGCCGCTGCCGCGACGAGGACCCGTCACCCTCCGCACTGGCGGGCGACCACAACGCGGCATGCCACTACGCCGCCGCGGTCACTGTCGTCTGACCCCTTCGTTGTCCCACCCCGTTAGAGGAGAGAGTTCGTTGAACAGAACACGTACGTCCGCAGTCATGGTCGCGCTGGCCACCGCCGGCGCGCTGGTCCTCACCGCGTGCGGCGGCGACGACGGCGGAAAGAAGGACGCCGGCTCCAAGACCAACTCGGTGCCCAAGTCCAGCGCCAACAACATCAAGGCCACCGACCGCGACCAGCTCAAGCAGGGCGGCACCCTCAACTGGCCGGTCGCGGAGATCGCCGAGAACTTCAACTACAACGAGATCGACGGCACGCTCGCGGACGGCTTCGACGTCGAGCGCTCCCTGATCCCGATCACCATGCTGTCGGACGCGGCGGGCACGGTGTCCCCCAACCCCGACTACCTGACCTCGGCGAAGGTGGACGACAGCTCGGGCAAGCAGGTCGTCACCTACGAGATCAACCCCAAGGCCAAGTGGTCCGACGGCACGGCCATGTCCTGGAAGGACTTCGAGGCCAGCTGGAAGGCGCTGAACGGCAAGGATCCCAAGTACAAGATCTCCTCCAGCACCGGCTACGAGCTGATCTCCAGCGTCGCGAAGGGCAAGACCGACCAGGAGGTCGTGGTCACCTTCGACAGCCCCTTCGGTGACTGGAAGAGCCTGTTCAGCCCGCTCTACCCGGCCTCGGTCATCGGCACCCCGGACGGCTTCAACACCGGTTACCTCGGCAAGATCCCGGTCACCGCGGGCCCGTTCAAGTTCCAGGGCATCGACAAGACCACCAAGACCCTCACCGTCGTCCGCGACGACAAGTGGTGGGGCAACAAGGCCATACTCGACAAGATCATCTTCCGGGCACTGGACGCCGACGCCCAGGCCGGCGCCTTCGCCAACGGCGAGATCGGCTTCTTCAACGTGGGCCCCGACTCGGCCGCCTACAAGCAGGCCAAGGAGGTCAAGGGCGCCGAGATCCGCAAGGCGGCCGGCCCCAACTACCGCCACATCACGTTCAACGGCGCGCACGCGAACCTCAAGGACGTCAAGGTCCGGCAGGCCATCATGTCGGCCCTGAACCGCGACGCCATCGCGCAGTCCGACCTGCAGGGACTGGACTGGGACCCCAAGCCGCTGAACAACCACTTCTTCGTCACCAACCAGAAGGGCTACAAGGACAACGCCGCCGGCGTCGGCGTCTTCGACCAGGCCAAGGCCAAGAGCCTGCTGGACGAGGCCGGCTGGAAGCAGGACGGCGAGTTCCGCAAGAAGGGCGGCAAGACCCTCGAGCTGGACTTCGTCATCCCGGCAGCCGTCGCCACCTCCGCCAACGAGGGCAAGCTGATGCAGCCCATGCTCAAGGCGGTCGGCATCAAGCTCAACATCAAGACCGTCCCGGTGCAGGAGTTCTTCGACAAGTACGTCAACACCGGCAACTTCGACCTGACGGCCTTCTCCTGGCTCGGCACCGCCTTCCCGGTGTCGTCGACCAAGTCGATCTACGCCAAGCCCGTCGGTGACAACATCCAGCAGAACTACACCGGCATCGGCAGCGACGAGCTCGACGCGGCGATGAACAAGGCCGCCGCCGACACCGACACGACCCAGGCCATCAC
>NZ_JBIVNJ010000123.1:0-2978 GCF_044753585.1 Streptomyces sp. NPDC088354
TGACCGGTGCGAACCCATGAAGAAGGTAGGGCAACAGCCATGCCGGGCCCGGAGGCCAGCGGCCCTCTTGCAGGACCGCGAAAAACATAACGGGGACCGCACAGTCCCGCCGGGCAAGGGGACGCGTCTCTCTGCCACGGTCCGGGTGGTGGTCGAACGATCGACGCTGCACAGCAGCCCGAGGGTGACATGCGGAAGGTCGTGCCGCAGGTGAATGAGCGTGGCCACCAACCGTTCGACGAGTATCAGCTGATGCCGTGCGCCGGCACCCGCCGCCCGTTTCCTGACGTCGCCACGTGCAGCGTGACGGCGGCCTTCGACCGCGGCCTGCAGGGAATGCGCCAATTCCTCCATGAGGCAGCCCAGATGACCTTGCTAGATGCCTGTGAACGGGCCGAAGCGCGAGGACCACCCGATGGGCTATGACCGCCACACGCAGATCATGGCACTCCCCAACGCAGACACCTCAGCCGGTAAGTACGCCTATTTGCTTATGGCGTTGAATTCAGGAATTGTGCTTCTCGGGATCGACTTTTACTTTGTCGGCACCCATCGCTGGCGCGTCAGTCACAACAACCTGTTCCATAAGGACAATAACTGCGAAGCAGCGAAGGCATCTGAAGAACTGTACAGGGCTGAGCGATGCCGGCCCATGGAGCGCAGGACCCGGCGGTTGGGCATCGACGTCTCGGTCGCGAAAGAAGCGGACTCGAACTTCCACCGCTCGAGATAGAGGCCGACCAGCCGGATGCTGGGTTGCGATGGCACCTGACCAGCAGTGCAGATTCGGTCAAGTATGGCTTGGTGATCACTGAACTGGTTATGAGTGCCACCGAAGCCGCCACAAATGGAACCTGAGCGTCTTCCGTAAGTTGGCAGATGCACCCACCGACCCCGGCCTGTAACCTTGGCCATCACACAGGCGCCTTGGCCCTTGTGGTGACACAACCCCTCGTGAACTCACATGCCTTGAGCGCCATTGATCTTCAGGTGACTCATTTCGTAGATAATTCAGGGCCTATAGCGCTAAGGCGGCAGGTGCGGACGTATCGCCCGTGTGACTCCGCCTTCCCGTGGCGACGACAGGAGAGATCACCATGACCCCGAAGTGCGGCGGAGACAGCACACCGGACCGGGACGCCCCTTTTGAACCGCGAAGGGTGTTGCTGGACTCCGCCTTCAAGGCTGATTCCCCCTCTCAGTTCACACAATTGCGCGCACAGGGCCCGGTGCACCCTGTCGTCTTCAGCTCAGGCCTGGAGGGCTGGCTGGTCGTCAGGCACCAGCAGGCACGTGAAGCGTTGACCCACCCCTCACTGCTCAAGGACCCGCGTCCGGCGGCCGCAGCCCTCGAAGCGGCCGGCTACGTGGCACACCGGGCGGACGTCGGCGGTGGGCACATGCTCGACTCGGATCCACCAGTGCATACACGGCTGAGGCGATTGGTGGCGGGAGCTTTCACATCGAGGCGGATGGTGCAGCTTCAGCCTCGGATTGAAGAGATAGCCTATAGCCTCCTTGATGCCCTACCGCCGTCAGGCGAGGTTGACCTTGTCGCCGGGTATACCGCCCCCATCCCTGTGACGGTAATAGCCGAGCTGCTCGGTATACCCGAGGAGTACCGGCACAGCTTCCGGAATTGGGCCAGTGACGCGCTTGCGGTCGGCACACCGCGGAGCGAACCCGCGTTTGCAAACCTCCGTCAACTCCTGGCCGAGCTCATAGGAGTCAAAAGTTCCTCTCCGCAAGACGACTTGATGTCGGCGCTGATCGCCGTGCGTGACCAGGACAACGGGAAACTTTCTCACGAGGAACTAGTCTCCACGATGCTGAACCTGCTCATCGCAGGCCACGAAACCACTGTCAATCTCCTCGGAAACGCCATCCTGGCCCTCCTCCAGCATCCCCATCAACTCGAGCGGCTCCGAGCGGAACCGAACCTGATCGCTACGGCAGTGGAGGAGTTCCTCCGCTACGACAGCTCGGTCGAGATCTCCACATTGCGCTTCGCAGCCGAAGATCTTGAGATTGGCGACACACTGATTACAAAAGGAAGCATCGTCGCTGTAGCGCTCTCTTCCGCCAGCCGCGACATGTCCGTGGACGGGTACGGCAACCCTCACCGCCTCGACGTCACCCGTCCCACAGCACGTCATCTGGCATTTGGCCATGGCATCCATCATTGCCTAGGCGCGCCGCTGGCACGAATCGAGGCAACCGTCGCTTTGAGCGCACTTCTGGCCCGCCTACAGCATCTGGAATTGGCGATACCGACCGACGAGATCGAATGGATACCGAACGGCATCATGCGCGGACCCCTCAGCATTCCCGTTCGGTATTACTCCGAACCGCCCCGCGTTCGGTAGAGATCTCAGATCGTGGCATCCACCTCGCTCTAAAGGGCAAAGCCGCGAAGTCACGGGCTGGTCGTTCCTGCAAAAGCAGTCAGGTGCTGATGATGGCCTTGTACGCGCCCCGGCCGACGGGCAGTCTCTTGTACGTGTACTGAGACAGGGGCCGTGTCACGGCGCGGGCTGACGCGGAGACGACGGGTGGGCATCAGATGGTCCAGGACCGTTTGCCCGATGCCGGCGACGAGGTCCATGGTGATGTCCACAGTGACTCCTATAACGTGGATGACCTGGTCACGGGCCACTGAAAGGGGGATGCTGCAGCTGGCCCTGTCCGGGTCGGCGCTGGTGGCGTTGGCGATGGTGATTCTGATCACCTGTTCTCGTCCAGGAGGCCCAGGCCTTCAGGCCTGGGAGGAATGAGCCTTTCGTTGTCAGTGGGGGCTGTCGGCTTGCGGAGCATGACGCCGACTGCGATGGCCGGGCAGAGGTTTGGGCATGCCCGGTACACCTTCCGGTTGCGTGGTCTAGGTGCAATACCGGTGACTTTGAGGGCTTCTATGTCGTTGTGTGGGTGTGCCAAGGCCCGGACAGGTGAAGTCGTCAGATGGTGAGCGGTTGTCGGAT
>NZ_JBIVNJ010000124.1:0-2963 GCF_044753585.1 Streptomyces sp. NPDC088354
CTAGGGCGTGTATCGGAAGTGGATCTCGAGGTGGGATGATCTTGCCCCGTCGCACGTGGAGATCTGACGGATACACAGTGGGCCCGCTTGGAGCGGTTGTTGTTCCCCGTGGGTAAGAAGCCGGGGCGTCCGCCGATATGGACCCGGCGGCAGCTGATCGACGGCATACGGTTTCGCACCCGGACTGGTGTCCCGTGGCGGGATGTGCCGGAGCGGTACGGACCCTGGGCCCGGACGTACGACTTGTTCCGTCGCTGGCAGCGAGACGGTACCTGGCAGCGGATCTTCGCCGAACTGCAGGCACAGGCCGATGCCGAGGACCTGATCACCTGGGAGCTCAACATCGATTCCACTGTCTGCCGCGCCCATCAGCACGCCGCCGGGGCGCGGAAAAAGGGGACCTGCAGAAGGAGCCGCCCGGCGGCGTCGCCGTCGAGCCGGACGACCACGGGCTCGGCCGCTCACGCGGGGGCCTGACCACCAAGCTGCACCTGGCGGTCGAGCAGGGCCAGCGCCCCATGTCCATCGTGGTCACGGCTGGACAGCGAGGAGACTCCCCGCAGTTCGAACCTGTCCTGAAGAAGGTCCGCGTCGCCCGCCCGGGTTCCGGCCGTCCGCGGACCCGGCCCGACCGGGTTCGCGCCGACAAGGCGTACGCGTCGCGCAAGAACCGCGCCTACCTGCGTCGACGCGGTATCCGCTGCACTATCCCGGACAAAGCCGACCAGGCGCGCAACCGCAAGAAGCTCGGCTCGCGCGGCGGCCGGCCGCCCAAGTTCGACGCCGAGGACTACAAGGCGCGACACGCGGTCGAATGCGGCATCAACCGCCTCAAAGGACACCGCGCCGTGGCCACAAGATACGACTGTGAGGATGTGGGGGTGCCGCCTCGGGTAGTGGTCTGGCCCGCGATACGACTGGCCTCAGTGCCTTGCGTTTGATCTGCCGACCGCTGTCTGAGGCGGCGCATGCTGCCGCCGGACCGGTGGGCGTGTCCCGATAGGGGCCTTCGCGACAGGCACCGTCACAGTCCTGACCGCCGCACTCGGCCCGGCGTCGGCCGGTGTTCCCGCAGCGTCAGGAGACAGTCGACCGTGAACAGCATGACCCAGCGCACCGATCCACGTCACCACGCCACTGACCTCAGCGAGGAAGTGGTGCTCGGGGTGGACACCCACAAGGACAGCCACGCAGCAGCCGTAGTCACTACGACCGGGGCACTGCTGGACAACCGTGCGTTCCCGACCACAGGAGAGGGATACCGCCAGCTGCTTTCCTGGGCCCGCTCCTTCGGACGGTTACAGCGGGCCGGCGTGGAGTGCACCGGCTCCTACGGAGCCGCACTGACCCGTTACCTGCACAGCGAGGGCCTCACGGTCACCGAGGTCAACCAGCCGGACAAAGCCATCCGCCGCCGACGCGGCAAGACCGACGCGATCGACGCAGCCGCAGCGGCTCATGCTGTCCTCTCCGGCCGTGCCACCGCCGCTGCCAAGACCACCAACGGCCCGGTGGAGACAATCCGCCTGTTCAAGATGGCCAAGACCTCCGCGGTCAAGTCCCGTTCGCAGGCCATCAACCAGCTCAAGGCCATCCTGGTCGCCGCAGACGCTGCCCTGCGTGAATCGCTGGCTGGCCTGAGCAATCCCAGGCTCATTCGCCGCTGCAGCGAGCTGAGCCCCGGAGAAGACCCCGGTCCCGCGGGGGCCGCCCGGCACACGCTCCGGCTCCTGGCCAGGCGCATCCTGCATCTCACCGATGAGATCAGCGAGCTCACCAGCCGGATCACCGCCACTATCGGCGTCTGCGCACCAAAGCTTCTCGATGTCTACGGCGGGGGCCCCGACACCGCCGCAGCCTTGCTGACAGCAGCCGGGGACAACCCCCAGCGGATGGGCAGCGAGGCGTCCTTCGCCGCTCTCTGCGGCGCGAGCCCCGTCGAGGCCTCCTCCGGCAAAACCCAGCGGCGCAGACTCAACCGCGGCGGCGACCGCCAAGCCAACTCCGCCCTCTACACAATCGTCTTGGCCCGGATGCGCTGGGACACCCGCACCCGGGCCTACATCGAACGCCGAATCAGCGAAGGCAAGACACGCCGCGAAGCCATCCGCTGCCTCAAACGCTACGTCGCCCGCGAGATCTACCAGACGATCGTTCCGCTCCGGCCAAGCTTGGAGCAGCCAAGATCAGCCGGTTGACATCCATGGGGGCATCAAACTCGCAGTCCGCTACGAGGCGACCGTCCTCATTGCGGCCATCAACGCCTGGCTGTGACCAGGCGGCTCAAGAGCGGAAGCACGCCCCGCAGGTCGTCGTCGTCCACCGTGACGGTCGCCTCCTCGCGCGCTCCTGCCGAGCCATTGAACGCCACGCTCAACCCGACGGATGCGAACAGCGGCAGATCGGAGCGGCTGTCCCCGACGGCAGCGCACGAGCGGGAAGCCAGCCCCAGCTCTCGCGCCTGCGCGAGAGCGAAATCCCGCTTGCCGTACTCGTCGAAGTGACAGGCCACCCGGCCCGTGAACCGGCTGCTGGCCGTCTCCAGCCGTGGGCCGCTGAACCCATGGAAGCCGAAGCGGTCAGTCAGGTAGCTGCCGACTGGCGACCAGGCGAGGGTCGCCAGTATGGGCACCAACCCGTTCTGTCGACACCAGGTCACGGTCTCCGTGATGCCCGAGACCAAGGGAAGCCCGTCGAGCCAGCTAACAACCTGATCTTCGGGAACCCCCGCCCAGCCCGCGGCGTCCAGCTCGGAGACCTCCCGATTGTCCAGGACACCGGAGGCGTAGGCGTCCTCGGCCTTGGCCAATTCGTCTCGATGCCCAAGGAAGCCAGCCAGAAAGACGGACGAACTCGTGCCGGGGACGAGTGTGCCATCGACATCGAAGAACACGGCGCCCGCATGATCGGATGAGAACACCGCCCAAGGATGCCACTGCCTCGCGAAACGCCAGATCGGGGGG
>NZ_JBIVNJ010000125.1:0-2960 GCF_044753585.1 Streptomyces sp. NPDC088354
TTGATCACGTACTACCCGCACCGCGGAGCGGTCCCCGCAGCGTTGTGGTCATCGCTGATCGAGCAGGCCACCAGCCACGTCGAGATCCTGGTCTACGCAGGGCTGTTCCTCTTCGACAGTCACCCCGACCTGCCCGACCTGCTCGCGCAGAAGGCCGCCGCCGGCGCCCAGGTGCGGATACTCCTGGGCGACCCGGACTCGGACGCGGTCCGCCAGCGCGGAGACGAGGAGGGGATCGGCGAGGGCCTCGCCGCGCGAGCCCGGATCACGCGCCGCTACCTCGAACCGACCATGGCCACGCCGGGTGTGGAGGTCAGGTCGCACGACACGATCCTCTACAACTCCATCTACCGCTTCGACGACGACATCCTGGTGAATCCGCACGTGCTGGGAGCCCCCGCAGGCCAGAACCCGGTCCTGCACTTCCGCTACCTGCCCGGTGCCCGCACCTTCCGGCACTACATGCGCAGCTTCGACTACGCATGGGAGCGCGGGACTCCCGCAGTCCGATGACCGCCGACCTGCCCCTGTTCGCCGAGGTGTTTCCGGAACTGGCCGCCGACATCCTGCGCCTGCTGGAGCCGGACGGCGGGGTCCTCAGCGAGCAGATCCCGACGCTGCGGTACTACGGCGTGTGCACCTGCTCGGCCACGTGTCGCAACCTCCTGACGTCGCCACAAGGCTCGCCCACCCCCTACATCTGCGAGCTGGAGGAGGACGACGAAGTGCTGATCTGGCTCAACCTCGACCCGACAGGAACCGTGATCGTCGACATCGAGGTACTGCACGGAAGGGACCTCGGAGAAGCCGCACGCCGCCACTGAACAAGGCATGTGCGAGGCTGGACGTATGGCCCGCGTCGACTACTTCAACGACCCGAACGCCCCCAAGGCGAACAGCATCGTCCCCTCGGTCACAGCCGTCGCGCTCAACGAGGGTGGGGAGATCCTGCTCATCCACAAGACCGACAACAACCTGTGGGCACTGCCAGGCGGAGGCATCGACGTCGGAGAGTCCGCGCCGGCCGCAGCGGTGCGGGAGACGAAGGAAGAGACCGGGTTCGATGTCGAGGTAACCGGCCTGATCGGCATCTACACCAACCCGGCCCACGTCATGGCCTACGACGACGGCGAGGTGCGCCAGCAATTCTCCATCTGCTTCCACGCCCGCATCACCGGCGGCAAGCTCCGCACCAGCAGCGAGAGCAAGGAAGTGGCGTTCGTCCACCCGAGCAAGCTGGACGAGCTGAGCATCCACCCGTCCATGCGGATGCGAATCGACCACGCACTGACCCGTCGCTCCGAGCCCTACATCGGCTGATCGACGAGACGGGCCTGCGTTCTTTCTACAGCTGCCCGCAGATACGGGCGCGCGTTGCTGATCGCCGTGTGCACTTCGCTGCCCGGCGCGTACCGGACCAGGATCTCGTCCATGCGCTGCTCAAAGTCGAAGGCCTGACCAGCGGGACCCGTCGTCATGTCGGCGCAGATCAGGGCATCCAGTAGCGGCGAGTCCTCCCGCTCGTACACAGCCAGCTCCACCGACAGCCCGCGCTGCTCCGCTTCGTAGACGGCCCCTGAGTGATGAGCGACCAGGCACACAAGCCGGTCGGGTGCACCGAGAGATTCCAGGTGCCGAGCACCGTCGACCGGATGGAAGCCGGTGTCTCGCAGCTCCGGGGCGTAGCCGATGTCGTGCAGCCAGGCGGCAGCCACCAAGAGATCACGCTCATCCGCCGGCACAGCCGCGGATACCTCACGGGCACGCGCTGCGACAGCCTGCGTATGCAGCCATCGGTTCCCAAGCGGCGGCAACAACGACTCGGCCAGTTCGGCCGCTCCCTGGGGCGTGTCCAGCGCAGAAGGCATGGACCGCACGGTAGCCGAGCACCACAGGGAGTCGACAGTCCCGCAACCCTCACGAGTTGATCAAGGCGCACCGAACCGCATGCACGGTTCCTGCAACCCTTCCCATCCTCCCTTGGTCCTGCACAGGCTTACACCGCGGAGACCCCCGTCAACGCCGCCACCGCACATGGCAACCAAGAGCAATCTCGACCATCTGTTTAGCCATCCGCGGGAAGAAGCTGTACCAAGCCGACCCAGTTGTCCTCGTCCGCCTCGGTGTGAACGGCGCGGATCCTCCAGCGGCCGGCGGGCAGCAGGACCGGCGCCTGCGCGGGCATCCCACCACCGGGATATTCCACGTTCAGCTCGCCGCCAGCCGCGGCAGAATCAAAGAGCACGGCCGGGCCGTCCGACACCCACGTGCCACATTCTTCCCACGGGGTGTCGGGGTCTCGAAGGACAGTCTCCGCTGCGGCCTTCAACTTGGCTGCAGAGTCGGCGGCGAGCCAGCGTAGGAAGGCCCGCTGCTCGGGCAAATAACAGCTCGTGGCTGGCTCGTCCGCCAGTACCAATGCCTGCGCGCCGTTCTCACCAATCGTGATCACGCCTGCGAGGTCGTCCACGGCGCATGCCCGGTCGTAATCGTCTGGAGCGGTCGCGTCTCCAGCAAGTACACCGGTCTCAGTGGCGCCGCGCCACGCAGGCAGCGCGGAGACTGGAACGACGATCAAGGGGCCGCCCAACGACTCGACCCAGACTGGAGAGGGGGGAGACAGGTCGACACCTCCGGCAGTCGAAGTGGTGCTCATGCCCACAGTGTGCCGCAGCCCACCGACAGCGCTGTCATCGCGGGCACCGTGACCAGCTATGTCTCAACGCCACCGTGGCCATGTGATGCCCACAAGCCAGGCAGGGCACGAGCAACGGCTACGCAGCGCGGTAAGACTTTCTCTACTTCATCAAGGCGCTCCCGCCGCGCAGAGCGCGGCGGCGCGCGGCCCGGCGCCTCGGGCCGACGCTCCTAATGGGGACGTAAGTGTTGGGGATGACCGGCACGTGGTGAGCCGTATTCGCTCCTGAGGCGCCGACCTCTCAAGGCAGAGCCGGTCCCGT
>NZ_JBIVNJ010000126.1:0-2892 GCF_044753585.1 Streptomyces sp. NPDC088354
CAGAGCATCGCGACGAACGGGATGACGAGGCAGACGCCGGCGATCACACGGGTGGGGGTGACCACCGGCGGCCGGACCGGAGTTCCGGTTGGTTGTTTAGGCACTGAACTTTCCTCAATTTTCAGCACGTCAGGAAAAACAGGGCGCAGTGTAGAATCCGACGCCTCACGTGCGGTTGCTAGCAAGAAATAGGTTGCAACTCAGGAGTTGACCTCGCCCCCAGATGAGAAACCACCTCAATGTTTTCTTGGCTATATTGTAGAATTCTCTAGCGGTAATTGACTTTCCGTCCGCCGCGATCCGTCGACGGACAGCCGTCTTCCCAGCCGTTGCCGACTGGAGGGCGCGCCAAAGGAGCCCGTTGAGTGCCGCGCGGCGACCATAGCTCTTTCGAGATTATGCGCGCCAAGTGTAGGAGTATAGAATCTCAGTGCCGAACTTAACGGCGAGGACGGGCGCAGGCTCCCATGATGCGTTCGTCGAAGTTAAATGATTTTGAATGGTGTTGATCAAGGGATTCGGTGAGGCCCGGCGATCGGGACACGTCGCTGTAGTTCCGTGTCCGGGCAGCTCGTGCTCGTCGTTTTGGTACCCGCCGCGACAGTACCTTCGCGCCAGCGCCCATCACTTGCCGTGCATTGACATTCTGTGGGCGCTCGTTGATGGGGGTTGAGCAGTGCTGGGGAGGGTTATCCGTCCGATCTGACGGATGAGCAGTGGGCGTTGGTGGAGCCGTTGCTGCCGGCGCCGCGGACGGGTCCGAAGGGTGGGCGGCGGGAGAAGCATCCGCGGCGGCGGACTATGGACGCGATCATGTACGTGGTCCGGACCGGGTGTGCCTGGCGGCAGTTGCCGCACGAATTCCCACCCTGGCAGACGGTGTACTGGTACTTCGTGCGCTGGCATGACGAAGGTACCGTCGCCCGAATCCACGACGCCCTGCGCGACCAGGTCCGCCAAGCCGAGGGCCGCGGCGCCGAGCCGACCGCGGGGCTGATCGACTCGCAGTCGATACGCACCGCCGACACCGTCCCGGCCGACACCCGCGGCTACGACGCGGGCAAGAAGGTCAAGGGCCGCAAGCGGTTCATCGTCACCGACACCCTCGGCCTACTCCTGACCGCGCACGTCGTGGCCGCCAGCGTCCAGGACCGCGCGACGGTGCCCGACGGTCGCTGCTGTGGACCCGGCTCGACCACCCCACCGTGCGGAAGATCTGGGCCGACTAGGGCTTCACCGGCCGCCTGGTGGACTGGGCCGCCACCGCCTTGAAACGCACCGTGGAGATCGTCCGCAAGGAGCCGGGCCAGAGAGGCTTCCAGGTCCAGCCCAAGCGGTGGGCGGTGGAGCGAACGTTCGCCTGGCTCACCGCACGCGCCTGGCACGCGACTACGAACACCACCCCGCGCACGCCGAGACCATGATCCGCTGGGCCATGATCAGCGTGATTGTCCGCAGACTCACCCGGACAGCACCCGCCACCCGTCCCGGCCCCACACCCCTACGAAAAGCAGCTCGGTAGTCAGATCTCAAACACGCTCTCAGGGTGGGGAGAATGTGGGATTTCGACGCTCACTGTGGCTCGGTGCTGCGTTGACCTTCGTCTCGGAAGTCCGCTTGCACAAGTGTCCTGCGCAACGAAGAGCTGGGCCATGCACTGTCACGGCAGGGCTTGCGTGATGAGGTACAAGCAGACGTTATCTCGTGCACCTGCGGCCAACTCGGCGGCGCACTTCGCACTCCAAGCGAGCGGATTGAGCCGGTCCGTGAACTACCGTTTCACCGGTTGATCGGGGAGCCCAAATTGAAACGCCGATGGAAGTCCCGCTGATTGCTCGCCGGTCGTGGTCATTGAACAAATCGGACGCCGAGTCATGCGGGTCCAGGAGCAGTCTTAGACAATGTCCTACATGGTCATTTTGTGGAGCCGTTTGTAGCAGCTGAGGGCCGCGGCCAGTCCGAGAAAGGCCAGGTAGTTGCCTGGTTTCCGCTCGTAGCGGTGGTTGAGTCGGCGCAGCCGGTGAGCCAGGACATAGTGCGTTCGAGGACCCATCTGCGGTGGCCGAGTCGCTCGCTGGACTCGACTCCCGACTCCCTTGGGGGCGATGCGGACGCCGATGCGCTTGCCCCATAGCCATTGCCGCAGGTGAGGCACGTCGTACGCCTTGTCCGCATGAAGGCGTTGAGGCTTGGAATCGGCCGCGTGGGATTCGTGTCCCATGTGGAAATGGGACAGCAGCGGCTTCAGGGCCTGGTTGTCGTGAGTGTTGGCGGCGGAGACTCCGACGCGTAGGGGCAGTCCGTTCGCGTCGGACAGGACATGCACCTTGGAACCGGGCCTGCCCCGGTCCACGGGACTCGGACCTGCAAGTTCGCCCCCTTTTAGCCCGCACATGGGCAGAGTCAAGGACCGCGCGAGAGAGTTCGACCATGTCCCGCTCGTCCAGAAGCTGGAGAACCTTCTGATGCAGCCGCCCCCAGATCCCGGCTCGCGACCAGATGACGAACCGGCGATGAACCGTCGACTTCGACGCTCCGAAGCACGGCGGCAGAGCCCGCCAACCGCAACCGCTGACCAGCACATAGATGATCGCGGCGAAGACCGCATCATCATCGATGTTCGCGACCCCGCCCCCTTGCGGACGCACCCGCTCCGGCGGCAACAACGGCCCTGCGATCTCCCACAATCCGTCCGAAACAATCCATCCCCACCGTCCGCTCCCCATGCCCAAGACAACTTTCAACTGACCATGGAGAACACAGTCTTAATGGTTGCCCGAGGCACTGCAGCTAGATGCAATACCGGTGACTTTGAGGGCTTCTATGTCGTTGTGTGGGTGTGCCAAGGCCCGGACAGGTGAAGTCGTCAGATGGTGAGCGGTTGTCGGATCG
>NZ_JBIVNJ010000127.1:0-2885 GCF_044753585.1 Streptomyces sp. NPDC088354
TACCGCTCCTCGCGGTTGACCAGGCCGGTGAACCACGCCCTGCAGATCCGGACGATGTCCTTGAAGAAGTAGACCAGCACGGCGGCGATCGCGCCCACCTGGATGACGGCGGTGAAGCCGACGACGGAGGCATCGCCGACCGGGATGCCCATCAGACCTTCGGTGATCTTCAGATGGCCGGTGGACGAGACGGGCAGGAATTCGGTGACCCCTTCCACGACTCCGAGGACAGCGGCCTGTCCGACGCTGATGGCGCTCATTGGGGTCCGTTTCTGTGCGGGCCGAACGGGTGGGCGTGCGAGCGGGGCGGGCGGGGGCGTGGCGGCGGGGTCGCAGCCGGGGAGACGGTCCTCACCCGGTGGTCTCCCGGGTCGGCTCGGCGCCGCGGCGGCGGCGCGCCCGCAGCACCTCCAGCACCAGCGGAAGGAGGGAAAGGGCGACGATCAGGCCGACCAGGGGCAGCAGATACCGGTCGACGTCGGGGATGCCGGATCCCAGGGCGTATCCGCCGAGCACCAGGCCGACCGTCCACACCAGCCCCCCGGCGGCCTGCCACAGGGTGAAGGTGCGGGCGGGCACCTGGACCACCCCGGCCAGCGGGTTGAGCACCGTACGCACCACCGGGATGAAGCGGGCCAGCACGATGGCCTTGCCGTGGCCGTAGCGGTCCAGCAGCTCCTCGGCCCGCCGCGCCCCGTCCAGCAGATGCCGGTTGCGGGTGCGGCCGAGCAGCGCCCGGCCGGCGCGACGGCCGATCAGGTAGCCGGCCTGGGCGCCGAGCAGCGCTCCCGCCACGGCGGCGACGAGCACGCCGGGCAGGGAGAGGTGGACTCCACCGGCTCCGGTGGTGCACAGCAGTCCGGCGGTGAACAGCAGCGAGTCACCGGGCAGGAAGAAACCGATCAGAAGGCCGGTCTCGGCGAACAGCACCAGGAACACCCCGACGGCTCCGAGAGCCGTCAGCAGCGAGGTGGCGTCCAGCGGATTGAGGGCCTGGGACACCCACGGGTCCTTTCCTGCCCTGCGTGTCCCGGGGGCACGGGCGCATGGCACACTCGGGACACGGCGGCTTTTACACCGCCGTAGAAGGTCTACACGACTGTAGAAGACGAGCGAGGAAACGCCAAACGCATGGACGCGGACGCGCAGGGAAGAGGCCGCAAGCGGGCCAACGGCGAGCGGGAGGCCGAGGTCCTTGCCGTGCTGCAGCAGGCGCAGGCCGCGCTGACCCCCGGCGAGGTCGCGACCCGCCTCAGCGGTGACCTCACCTACAGCACCGTGGTGACGATCCTCACCCGCATGCACACCAAGCAACTGCTCACCCGCAGCCCGCGCGGCCGGGCCTACGCCTACGCCCCGGTGACCGACGACGCCGGTTTCGCCGCCCGCCGCATGCGCACCGTCCTGGAGGAACGGGACGACCGCGCGGCGGTTCTCGCCCGGTTCGCCGACGGACTGTCCGCCACCGACGCCGACCTGCTGCGCCATCTGCTCGGCGCCGAGCACGACCCCGACAGGTAGGGCCCGCCCGGATGCGTATCGCCGTCTATCTCCCGCTGCTGCTGTCCCTGCTCGCCCCGCTCGGGGCGCGGCCCCTGTCGACGCGCTGCGAACCCCGGCTGGCCACCTGGCTCCTGACCGCCTCCGCGGTGGTCCTGGCCGGCGCGAGCACCGTCTCGCTGGGCCTGCTGGCGACCACCGCGCTGATCCGCGTCCCGTCGCTCGCCGCCCTCGGCCACTGGTCGGCACTCACCGCGCAGCGCGACGACCCCGCGGAACTGTCCGTCGCCCTGCTGGCCGGGCTGCTCCTCGGCGCCGCCGTCACGGCCGCGGCCCGCATGCTCTGGCGCCGCGCCCGCACGCTGGCCGCGGCCGCGCTGGAAGCCGCCTGCATGCCCACGCGTGACGGCCTGGTCGTCGTGGACGACGAGGCCCCGGACGCCTACGCGCTGCCCGGACTGCCCGGCCGCGTCGTCGTCTCCACCGGCATGCTCCACGTCCTCGACGCCGGCGAGCACGACATCCTGCTCACCCACGAACGCGCCCACCTCGCGGGCCACCACTACGTCTTCGTCGCCCTCGCCCAGCTGGGCGCCGCGGCCAATCCCCTGCTGCGCCCGCTCGCCACGGCCGTCACGTACACCATCGAACGGTGGGCCGACGAGAACGCCGCCACCGCCTCCGGGGACCGGACCCGGGTCGCCCGCGCGGTCGGCAAGGCGGCCCTCGCCGCCCACCGTGCCCCCGCCCGCCTCCGCGGCCCGGGCGCCGCCCTCGGTGTCCTCGGCGTCCTCGGACGCCGCAATCCGCTCGCCGCGGCGGGCCCGGTCCCCCGCCGCGTCGCCGCGCTGCTCGCCCCGCCGCTCGGCCGCCACCCCCTGCTCACCGCCGCCACCGCGGCGGTCCTCATCGCCGCGACCGGCGCAACCGCCGACGCCGCACAGGACCTCCACCTGCTGCTGGAGTCCATCGGCGCCTCGTAGACCGCTTCCGAGCACGTCCCGGCCGTCCGGCGCGGCGGCTCAAAGGGCGATCGGCCGGTACTTCAGCGCTGCCGCGCCGATGTCCGCGACCCGGCCGCACGGTGGCCCGGCCGCCTCTACCGCGAACTCCCGCACGCTCCTGCTGCCCCCGTACTCGGCGAGGTCCAGAGCGGGATCGGCCACGAGATCCGCGATCCGGTCGATCCCGCGGCTCAGCTCTGCCGGCCGCTGCCGGCTCACCGGCGGGGGCAGCAGTTCGGCTCTCAAGTCCACCGCGCCCAGTCCACCGCGCCCAGTCCACCGTGCACTCCTAATGGGGACGTAAGTGTTGGGGATGACCGGCACGTGGTGAGCCGTATTCGCTCCTGAGGCGCCGACCTCTCAAGGCAGAGCCGGTCCCGT
>NZ_JBIVNJ010000128.1:0-2850 GCF_044753585.1 Streptomyces sp. NPDC088354
GCGGTACACGATGGAGGCGGCTTGACCCCGTAGAGCAATGCCTAGAAGCGAAGGATTAGCGTGGCTTCCGGATCAGATCGCAACCCGATCATCATTGGCGGCCTTCCCAGCCAGGTCCCGGATTTCGATCCCGAGGAGACGGCGGAATGGCTCGACTCGCTTGACGCCGCTATCGACGAGCGCGGACGCGAGCGCGCCCGCTACCTGATGCTCCGCTTGATCGAGCGAGCCCGCGAGCGGCGCGTGGCCGTGCCCGAGATGCGCAGCACGGACTACGTCAACACCATCGCGACCAAGGACGAACCGTTCTTCCCCGGCAACGAGGAGATCGAGCGGCGCATCCTGAACGCGACCCGCTGGAACGCGGCGGTCATGGTGTCCCGCGCGCAGCGGCCCGGCATCGGCGTCGGTGGCCACATCGCCACCTTCGCTTCCTCGGCCTCCCTCTACGACGTGGGCTTCAACCACTTCTTCCGGGGCAAGGACGACGGCAAGGGCGGGGACCAGATCTTCTTCCAGGGACACGCCTCTCCGGGTGTCTACGCGCGCGCGTTCCTGCTGGACCGGCTCTCCGGAACCCAGCTCGACGCGTTCCGCCAGGAGAAGTCCAAGGCCCCTTACGGCCTGTCCAGCTACCCGCACCCGCGGCTCATGCCGGACTTCTGGGAGTTCCCGACCGTGTCCATGGGCCTCGGCCCGCTGGGCGCGATCTACCAGGCCCGGATGAACCGCTACATGCAGGCGCGCGGCATCGCCGACACCGAGCAGTCGCACGTGTGGGCCTTCCTCGGCGACGGCGAGATGGACGAGCCGGAGTCGCTCGGCCAGCTGTCCCTGGCCGCCCGCGAGGGCCTGGACAACCTGACCTTCGTCGTCAACTGCAACCTGCAGCGGCTCGACGGCCCGGTGCGCGGCAACGGCAAGATCATCCAGGAGCTGGAGTCGCAGTTCCGCGGCGCCGGCTGGAACGTCATCAAGCTGATCTGGGACCGCACCTGGGACCCGCTGCTCGCCCAGGACCGCGACGGCGTGCTGGTGAACAAGCTCAACACCACGCCCGACGGCCAGTTCCAGACGTACGCCACCGAGACCGGCGCGTACATCCGCGAGCACTTCTTCGGCGACGACCAGCGGCTGCGCGCGATGGTCGAGGGCCTGTCCGACGACCAGGTGCTGCACCTGGGCCGCGGCGGCCACGACCACCGCAAGATCTACGCGGCGTACAAGGCGGCCCGCGAGCACAAGGGCCAGCCGACCGTGATCCTGGCCCAGACCGTCAAGGGCTGGACCCTCGGCCCGAACTTCGAGGGCCGCAACGCGACCCACCAGATGAAGAAGCTGACGGTCGACGACCTCAAGCGCTTCCGTGACCGGCTGCACCTGCCGATCTCCGACAAGGAGCTGGAGTCCGGCGCCCCGCCGTACTACCACCCGGGCCGGGACTCGGAGGAGATCCAGTACATGCACGACCGCCGCAAGGGCCTGGGCGGTTACGTCCCGACCCGCGTCGTGCGTGCCAAGCCCCTGGCGCTGCCGGACGACAAGGCGTACGCGGCGACCCGCAAGGGCTCCGGCCAGCAGACGATCGCCACCACCATGGCGTTCGTCCGGCTGCTGAAGGACCTCATGCGGGACAAGGAGATCGGCAAGCGCTTCGTGCCGATCGCCCCCGACGAGTACCGCACCTTCGGCATGGACTCGCTCTTCCCGTCGGCCAAGATCTACAACCCGCTGGGCCAGACGTACGAGTCGGTCGACCGCGAGCTGCTGCTGGCGTACAAGGAGTCCCCGACCGGCCAGATGCTGCACGACGGCATCTCCGAGGCGGGCTGCACCGCCTCGCTGATCGCCGCGGGCTCGGCCTACGCCACGCACGGCGAGCCGCTGATCCCGGTCTACGTCTTCTACTCGATGTTCGGCTTCCAGCGCACGGGCGACCAGTTCTGGCAGATGGCCGACCAGCTGGCGCGCGGCTTCGTGCTGGGCGCCACCGCCGGCCGCACCACGCTGACCGGTGAGGGCCTGCAGCACGCCGACGGCCACTCGCACCTGCTCGCCTCCACGAACCCGGCCGTGGTCGCCTACGACCCGGCGTACGGCTTCGAGATGGCGCACATCGTGCGGGACGGCCTGCGCCGCATGTACGGCGGGACGCCCGAGGCGAACGAGGACGTCTTCTACTACCTCACCGTCTACAACGAGCCGATCGTCCAGCCGGCCGAGCCGGCGAACGTGGACGTGGACGGCATCCTCAAGGGCCTGTACAAGTACAAGGCCGGCGAGGCGGGCGTGGTCCCGGCGCAGATCCTGGCGTCCGGTGTCGCGGTGCCGTGGGCCGTCGAGGCGCAGCGCATCCTCGCCGAGGAGTGGAACGTGCGGGCCGACGTCTGGTCCGCGACCTCCTGGAACGAGCTGCGGCGCGACGCGGTCGCGGCCGAGGAGCACAACCTGCTGCACCCGGAGGAGGAGCAGCGCGTCCCGTACGTGACGCGCAAGCTCTCCGGCTCCGAGGGCCCGTTCGTGGCCGTCTCCGACTGGATGCGGGCCGTCCCGGACCAGATCGCCCGCTGGGTGCCCGGTGTCTGGCAGTCGCTGGGCGCGGACGGCTTCGGCTTCGCGGACACCCGCGGCGCGGCGCGGCGCTTCTTCCACATCGACGCGGAGTCGGTGGTCCTCGGCGTGCTCACCGAGCTCGCCAAGGCGGGGAAGATCGACCGCTCGGTGCTGAAGCAGGCCATCGACCGCTACCAGCTGCTCGACGTGGCCGCCGCCGACCCCGGCGCGGCCGGCGGCGACGCCTGACGGTCCCCGCTTCGCACGGGCCCCCACCGCGGTCGCGGTGGGGGCCCT
>NZ_JBIVNJ010000129.1:0-2823 GCF_044753585.1 Streptomyces sp. NPDC088354
GGGGGCCCCCCCCCCGGGGGGGGGGGGGGGGGGGGGCGCCCCCCCCCCCCCGCGGGGGGGCGGGCGCGGGGCCCCCCCGGGGGGGGGGGGGGGGGGGGGCCCCCCCCCCCCCCCCGCCGGCGTGTGATCGGGCCCCAAGGCGTCCCGGAAAGAAGGCGGTTGCCGGGGCCGTCGGCCACCGGGCGGCTCGGGCGGCGCACCCTCCGGCACGGGCAGCGCACGCGCGGGCGCGCGAGCCTGCGGCCACCGTGCGCATGAACGCGCGCACAGCGGGTAGGGCATGGGGACACGTCGCTCGCCGCCGGACCCCCACGTCGACAACCCCGTGCCGACGCAGCGGGAAGGGCAGCGACGGGCAAGGGTGACACCAAGCCGAGCCGTCGTCAGGAGTATCCCGTGCTTCAACCGATCGAGCCCGCGGCAGCATCCAGTTCCTCCCTGAGTCACCCCCGGGACCTGGGCGGCCCATGGCATTCGGACGCGGCGTGCCACAGCGATGAGGCAGGTCTGTTCTTCGCCCCCTCCAAGGAGCCGACCGCGGCACGGCTGTCGCGCGAGGAGGCCGCGAAGCGGGTCTGCGCCCGCTGCCCGGTCATGCTGGAGTGCCGCGAGCACGCCTTGCTGCAGCCGGAGCCCTACGGGGTGTGGGGCGGCATGACCGCGGCCGAGCGCCGGGTCGTGCTCGCGCGCCGGCGTCGCCGCGAGGCGGAACTGCAGCGGCCGGAGCCGCGGATCGCTGCCGCGGGCTGACCCGCTCCGGGGCCGGGAGTCCGCCGCTGGGCGGGCTCCCGGCCCCTGTGTGCACGGTGGCCGGGCCTGCCGGCTTCCGGCTGTGCTCGCCTGCGGCCCAGCCCCTCCGGCCGGGCGGCGGTCAGCGCGCGCGGTCGAAGTCGATCGTGCTGTAGGCGCGGAGCTTCGACAGCCGGTGCGTGGAGTCGATCTGGCGGATGGTGCCGGACTTGGAGCGCATGACCAGCGACTGGGTGGTCGCGGTCTCGGCGCGGTAGCGCACGCCCCGCAGCAGTTCGCCGTCGGTGATGCCGGTGGCGACGAAGAACACGTTGTCGCCCTTGACCAGGTCGTCCGTGTGCAGGACCCGGTCGAGGTCGTGGCCCGCGTCGAGGGCGCGCTGCCGTTCGGCGTCGTCCTTGGGCCAGAGCTTGCCCTGGATGGTTCCGCCGAGGCACTTGATCGCGCACGCCGCGATGATGCCCTCCGGGGTGCCGCCGATGCCCATCAGCATGTCGACGCCGGTGCCCTCGCGGACGGCCATGATGGCGCCCGCCACGTCGCCGTCCGAGATGAACGTGATGCGCGCGCCGGTCTCGCGGATCTCCTTGGCCAGCCCGTCGTGCCGGGGCCGGTCGAGCACCACGACGGTCACGTCCTCGGGGGCGCCGCCCTTGGCCTTGGCGACCCGCCGGATGTTCACCGACGGCGGGGCGGTGATGTCCACGAAGTCGGCGGCCTCGGGGCCGGTGACCAGCTTGTCCATGTAGAAGACGGCCGACGGGTCGTACATCGCGCCGCGGTCGGCGGCGGCGAGCACGGCGACGGCGTTGGGCATGCCCTTGGCGGTGAGCGTCGTCCCGTCGATCGGGTCCACGGCGATGTCGCACTCCGCGCCGGTCCCGTCGCCGATCCGCTCGCCGTTGAAGAGCATCGGCGCCTCGTCCTTCTCGCCCTCGCCGATGACGACGACGCCGTTCATCGACACGGTCGAGACCAGGGTGCGCATGGCCTTGACGGCCGCGCCGTCCGCGCCGTTCTTGTCGCCCCGGCCCACCCAGCGGCCGGCGGCCATCGCGGCGGCCTCGGTGACCCGGACCAGTTCGAGGGCGAGGTTGCGGTCGGGGGCCTCGGGACTCACTTCGAGCTGCGGCGGCATGTTGTGGTTTTCGTGCTGCTCGGTCATCACAGCGCACCTTTCTGTACGAGGACGGCCGGAAAAGAGGGTGCTACGACCTTAGCCGCCAGGTGCCAGGATGAGCAGGCCCCCCGTCACATGAGCGCATCCGGCACGCGCGGGACCCGGGCGGCGGGACGCTCCGGGGCATGAGGGACCATAGGGGGCGTGGCAAAGAAGCGCGGCACGGAAACAGTGCGTGACATGGTGATCTCGATGGCGGCGATCGGCGTCGTGGTCGGCATCATCTGGTTCTTCATCCCGCACGACGAGAACCACGACCCCGTCCAGGTGGTCGGCTACCGGGTCGAGCTCGACCAGGCGCGCCGCAGCGCCCCGTACCCGGTCGCGGCCCCCGAGGGCCTCGGCAAGGGCTGGCGGGCGACCTCGGTGACGTACGAGGACACGAACCCGAAGGCGGTGCACTGGCACCTGGGCTTCGTCGACCCGCAGAACGAGTACGCGGCCGTCGAGCAGAGCAACGCGGACGCGGCGGCGTTCGTCGCGGCCACGAGCCACGACGCGCGCAAGAGCGGCACGCGCACCGTCGGCGGCGAGACGTGGGACCGCTACGAGGGTCCCAAGTACGACGCGCTGGTGCGGGAGAAGGGCGGGGTGACCACGATGGTCACCGGCACCGCTCCGGCCGACCGGCTCGCGGAACTGGCCGCCGCGCTCCAGGAGCGCAGCGGCCAGTAGGACCGGGCCCGGCCGGGGCCGGTGGCTCAGACGGTGGTGACGACCTCGTCGTAGGGCAGACGCGGCGAGCGCGCGCGCCAGGCGTTCTCGCCCGGCTTGCCGATGTTCACCACGGCCAGGACCGAGTGGTCGCCCTCGGGGAAGAACTCCTTGTCGATGCCCTCGGCGTCGAAACCGGTCATCGGGCCGGCGGCCAGACCCGCGGCGCGCACGCCGAG
>NZ_JBIVNJ010000130.1:0-2638 GCF_044753585.1 Streptomyces sp. NPDC088354
TTCGGCCGAGCCGGCCTCGACCTTCTTCGCAAACGAGTCCTACTCGCACGATGAGCCCTCACCCGATCTGGACCACAAGATCGTCGACAGAACCCTGACCTTGACGTTGATGGCGTCCACGAACAAGACCGGATAGACGCGGTCGAGCGGCCGGTTGGACCATTCGGCCATGCCTTCCATCACCTGGTCGGTGATCGTGGAGATCGTCTGCCTGGAGACCTCGGCGCCGTAGACCTCGGCCAGGTGCGCGGAGATCTCCCCGTGGGTGAGGCCTTTCGCCGACAGCGACAGCACCATCTCGTCCACGCCGGTCAGCCGCCGCTGCCGCTTGCGCACGATCTGCGGCTCGAAGCTGCCCTCCACGTCACGGGGCACCCTGACCTCGACCGGCCCGACATCGGTCAGCACGGTCTTGGACCGGGTCCCGTTGCGGCTGTTGCCGGCGTTCCGGCCGGCCGCGTCGTGCTTCTCGTAACCGAGGTGGTCCGTGATCTCGCCTTCCAGGGCAGACTCCAGCACCCTCTTGGTCAACTGCTGCAGCAGTCCGCCCTCGCCCGTCAGCTGCAGGCCCTCGCTCCGAGCCCGGTCGACCAGCATCGCGATCAACTGCTCGTCCGACGCGGCCGGATCAGCCACGGACTCGTGCTCGATCGTCATCTCACTCACTTGGCGTCTCCATGATCAACAGATTGGCCGTTTATTAGACACTCCCACCCGGTGACAGGGGTGATCGGTGAACTGCTGTCAGTGGACGAGGCGGATCCATCGGCCTGGGGATGCCGTGTCATGGGGGGCGAGCAGCTGGGATGGCTGGGAAGGGGCGTGGTACTTCCTTGCCCTCTTCGATCCATTGGCGCAGGACGGCGCGGTAGATCGGCGGGTCCGTGCTGGCCTGGTATCCGCCGGGCTGACGAGCGTGGTCGGCGGTGTGGTGCGGGGGAAGGGCCGTGGTGTCCTCCATAGCCCCTCAACGATCCGCGTAGCGCGCGGGTGGTGGTCCGTGAGGAGGTCCTGTGCCCCGGCTCGGGTCGGGAACGACCATTTTTGGTCGGGGTCTGCGATGGGTTCGCCGTGAGTGCTGTTCAGGTCTCGGCGGGCACGCATGCCCCGTGTCTGCCTACCGGCTGGGCCGCTGGCCCCTCCGTAGGTCAGGTGTTCGTGCGAGGTGGGTTTTGGGCTCGGACCTATGTCGTTTGTGGGAGGTCTCGCCCGGTGTGGGTTTTCGCTGTTCTGGCAGTGGTGGGCCTGGTGGGTTGTGGTCTCACCAGGGACGGGTGATGGTGTTGGTATCCAGGGTGACCGATCCGTCGATGGCCATGGCCTGTCCGTGGATGGTTGTGCCTGCGTTGGCGGTGATGGAGGTCAGGGCGAGGATCCTGCCGGTGAAGTCGGTGTCGGGGCCGAGAGTGGCCGAGCTCCCGATTTGCCAGATGACGTTCCGTGCCGTGGCGCCGTTGATGAGGAGTACGCGGCTTGCGGTCGCTGTGGTCAGCGTGGATCCGATTTGGAAGACCCAGTCGGCGTTGCGGTCGCCTTGGGCGTCCAGCGTGAGCGTGCCGGTGAGAGCGATGGACGTGTCGGTGTTGTAGACGCCGGGAGCCAGCGTCAGGCCGCCGAGGTCGCCGGAGATGCCGGCGTCCGGGAGTTGGGCGACGGCGGAGTCGTAGGTGGCGACCAGATCGGCGTGAGCCTGAAGGGCATCGTCGTCTGCGGCATGGATGGTTCCGTGAACCTGGCCGGGCGGGAATCCCGTGACCGAGACTCCGGGGCTCACCCCGAGATCTCCGGTGACGTCGGAAAGGCCGGTGTTGGTGACCGACTGGCCACCCAGTACGGCGAAGCGTCCCAGGTAGGTGTATGCGTCCGAGGCGGTTGTCGTGCCGCCGAGGGTGGTGACGGAGACATCGGCCGGACCGAGTGCTCCCGCCGGCACCAGAGCGTCGATCTCCGTGTCGGAGGCGATTCTCCAGGACACGGCGGGCGTGCCACCGAAGGCGACGTCAGTGGCGTAGGAGAACGCGGTGCCGGTGATGACCACGAGGTTGCCCCCGTCCACGGGCCCCTTGTCCTGGGTGACGGCTGTGACGGACGGCGGGTCGAGATAGGCGTACACGACGCCGTCGGCGGTCCCGCCCCTGGTCCGCAGGGTCACGGAGACCGGCCCGGCGCCGACTGCTGCCGGGACGGTGACAGTGAGTTCGCCGTCGGAAACGACGGCGAAAGCCGCGGCCTGCGTACCGAAGCGGACCTCGTACGTGGTGTAGAGGCCAAGCCCGGTGAGAGTCACCGTGTTGCCGCCGGCCAAGGGGCCGGCCGGCGGCGGCGTGAGGCGGAAGGAGGGTGGCGGCAGGTAGTAGAAGCTGCCGACGACACCCGTTCCGCCCGCGGTGGTCACCGAGACGGGGACGGCGCCGACACCCGAAGGGGTGACGGTGGCGGTGGTGGTGTCACTGATGACCGTGAAACTCGCGGCCGGGCGCGCGCCGTAACGCACACCGGTGGTGCCGGTGAAGTGGACGCCGATGAGGGTCACCGCGTCACCCCCGCCTGTGGAGCCCTGATTCGGTACGACCGGCATGGGGGCGCTCCCTCGAGTCCGTCGGGCCGATCGGCGTTGCGCCTTCGGGCCGACCCGGCC
>NZ_JBIVNJ010000131.1:0-2625 GCF_044753585.1 Streptomyces sp. NPDC088354
CTGACCTACATGGGTTCCTTCTGGGGCAACCACCTGGACCTGGTCGAGGTGCTCTCCCTGGCCGAAGCCGGCCTCGTCAAGCACAACGTCACCAAGGTCAAGCTCGAGAACATCAACGAGAACCTGGAGGCCCTCGGCCGCGGCGACGTCGTCGGACGCCAGGTCATCGTCTTCGAGTAGTGGCCTGGGTCCGTGATGCCGACGGCTGTGCAGTCGCCGCCGGAGTGTTTGCAGAACACCGGTGCCGCTCGCCCGGCTGGGTAGAGAACGCGCGCCACGGCTGGCTATCAGGCATGTTCATAGCCATGCCCTAGCCTCGATCTTTCGTCATCAGTTGTCAATGCGAGCCGACGGCTGATTCACGCGGTGGGTGGGTTCGGGCATGGCGATGGCCCGTCTGTCGCGTCGGGTGGGCGCCGGGCTCCACGGCTCCGGTCGGGGTGGTGCTCGGGTCTGATGCAGTTTCGGGTGACAGGTCAACCTGTCACCCGAAACTGCATCAGACCCGTCGCATATCCGAGCCCTCAAAGGGGGGACCATGTCGGCCCCTCGCCGGTCGACCGTGCTCGTCCCGGCTCCAAGCATCACCTGATCGTCGACCGTCACGGGACTCCGCTAGCTGTCACACTCACCGGCGGCAACCGGCACGACGTCACTCAGCTCCTGCCCCTGCTGGACGCGATCCCGCCGATCCGGGGGCTCCGCGGACGGCCCCGCCGCAAGCCTCGGCATCTGTATGCCGACCGGGGATACGACTTCGACAAATACCGCCGCCTGCTGTGGAGACGCGGGATCAAGCCAGTGATTGCTCGACGCGGTGTCGCGCATGGTTCCGGGTTGGGCAACGTGCGGTGGGTGGTCGAGCGCACCTTCGCCTGGCTGCACCAGTTCAGACGGCTCCGCATCCGCTACGAACGGCGTGCAGACCTCCACCACGGGCTGCTCGAACTGGCTTGCAGCCTGATCTGTCTACGGCGGCTTCAGCAGACGCGCCAACCGCTGGGTCAGTAGCGGAGGCGAGCCTCGGACCCGTCGATACTCAGCATGCAGTTCTTGAGGACCTGCAACGGAGGCTGCTGGCCGTCGACCGGAGCCAGCCTGAGCTCCAAGTCCTGCAAGGGCTTGAGAACAGCAACAGTTCGAGACCCATCCGGGTCCGATCCCTTGAAGGCTGCCCATGCCTCGAACAACGCCCTCACGCTCTCCCAGCCCGGCCCCGGGGTGAAGCGCGCCAGGTAGAACGGCTGATCGCAACCATGCTCACTGAGCTCGCCGATCAGGACGTCCCCCAGCAAGAGCCGCCACTGCGTCATCAGGTGTCCTCGCCCTCCACTGCTCAGCCAAGATCCCATTTTCGCAGCACACGACCCTTTGGCCAAGCGCTTCATTCTGAAACGATCAGTAAGTGGCCCAAGGCCGTCTCGAAGATCACCGACGACCAGGACGAACTGCTGGCGTTCTACGACTTCCCCGCCGAGCACTGGGTCCACCTGCGGACCACCAACCCCATCGAGTCCACGTTCTCCACGGTCAAGCTGTGGACGAAGGTCACCCGGGGTGCCGGCAGCCCGGCTGTGGCCCTGGCGCTGGTCTTCAAGCTCGTCGAGTCCGCTCAGGCACGCTGGCGCGCGATCACCGGCGCCCACCTGGTCTCGCTCGTCCGTGCCGGCGCCCGGTTCGAGAACGGCGTCCTGGTCGAGCGGGAGGAGACCGAAGCGGCATGAATTCAGGTGGCGCTCCTGCCGCTACCTTCGAGATTATCCGCCCATGTCGCATGACGATTCAGAATGGAACGAAGCGGTCCCGGCCAACGCCCCTGCCGGCGATACCAGCGGTCTTGAAGTGCCTGACCAGCGGGCGGGCGGACTGATCATCTTCCTGAACGGAACTTCGAGTTCCGGCAAGTCGAGCATCGCTCGAGAGCTTCTCCGGATCCTGAACGAATCGTTCTTCCACATGCCGGTGGACGCCTTCCACGCGATGCGGTCTGATCGGGACATCCCCGACGAACACCTGCAGGCCGAGATCGACCGAACCGCGAGGGGCTTCCACCGCGCCGTCGCCGGGATGTCCGCGGCCAGCAACAACGTCGTGGTGGACCACGTGCTGAGCCAGCGTTGGCGCCTCCTCGACTGCCTCGACCTCTTCCCCGCCGAGAACGTCGTGCTGGTCGGCGTTCACTGCCCGTTGCCGGAGCTGGAGCGACGGGAACGGATCCGCGGCGACCGTACGCCAGGTCTTGCCGCGCGGCAGTTCGAGCAGGTCCACGCGCACGGCATCTACGACATCGAATGCGACACGAGCAAGAACACCCCCGGCGAGATCGCCAAACAGATCAAGACCACCCTGGCTCAACGGCCGACTCCAACAGCATTCACACGGATGAAGCTCGACTCTGCGCACCGACGATCCGAACTGAGCTCCACCCACAAGTCTTGACAATTGCTCCGGATGCTACTCACAGCAGGCCAACGGCGAAGCGCTGATGCACAGATAACCGCGCACACACCCATCGGCCACTACCACGCGGCTAGGGCGTGTATCGGAAGTGGATCTCGAGGTGGGATGATCTTGCCCCGTCGCACGTGGAGATCTGACGGATACACAGTGGGCCCGCTTGGAGCG
>NZ_JBIVNJ010000132.1:0-2581 GCF_044753585.1 Streptomyces sp. NPDC088354
CCGTCGCACCGACCTCAAGACCGGCAAGACCACCGTCAAGACGGTCTACGCCGTCACCAGCCTGACCGCCGAGCAGGCCACCGCGGCCCAGCTCGCCGAACTCGTCCGCGACCACTGGAAGATCGAGGCCCTGCACCATGCCCGCGACACCACCTTCGCCGAGGACGCCTCCCAGCTGCGAACCGGCAACGCGCCCCGCGCGATGGCCACCTGGCGCAACCTCGCCATCGGAGCCCTCCGCACCGCCGGAGTGAAGAACATCGCGGCCGGACTCCGCCGCAACGCCCGCGACCCTCGCCGCCCCCTCACACTCCTCGGCCTCGGATGATCACGAACCGGACATCATGCGACTACGCCGAAGCCCTGGGCCACGGGGCCGATAGGAACTGCTCGGGTTGTTTTAATGTCCAGTGTGCTGGTCAGCACGACGGGTGAGCCCGTCCCTGGCCCCCTGGCCACAGGTCAGGGGTAAGTGAGATCACGTCGATGTCGACCGTGATGGCCCCTGACCACCTCGCTCCTGGAGGAGATGGATCGACGGCAAGACGCTTGCGCGCACTTAGGCCGCGAGACGCCGGGCTGCCGGCAGTCTGGCATCCCGCCCGACTGGTCGGTCATCAACGCTCAAGCGTCCAGTGACCGTCTTCGGAGCGATGCGGTGCGCGGCAGAGGTCACGGCGGGGCCTCGGGCGGGGTGCGGAGAGCGAGGACGGCCATGTCATCGTATCCGTCGCTGGGGTGGTGGTCGGTCAGGGCGTGTATGAGGCGGTGCAGGGGCAGGTCCGCGTAGCGGGTGGCGAGGACGCGCAGGCGCTCGAGTCCGGTGTCGAGGCTCTGGCGGGGGGATTCGATGAGGCCGTCGGTGAACAGGATCAGGGTTGAGCCGGCTGGAACCTGGTGGGTGTGGTCGCGGCGGGTGGTGGTGGTGTCGACGCCGAGGGGGAGATCGGGTTCGACCGCCAGATAGCGGGCGTCTCCGTCGGGAGTGACGAGCAGGGGTGAGCAGTGTCCGGCGCTGCTCCAGCGCAGTGTCCAGGTGTTGCTGCCTGGTGCGGCGGGTTCCAGGCGGGCCAGGCATGCGGTGGTCACGGGGGTGTCCGTGATGGCCTGGAGTGCGCGGTCGAGGCGGGCGAGTACGTCGCTGGGGGAGGTGCCGCGGTCGTAGAGGAGGGCGCGGAGCATGTGCCGGGTCTGTGACATGGCGGCGGCGGCCCTGACGTCGTGGCCGAGGACGTCCCCGATGACGGCGACACAGGTGTCGTCGGATATGCGTAAGGCGTCGTGTCAGTCGCCGCCGAGTAGCCCCGGCTCGGGGGCGGGGCGGTAGGCGGCGGCTTGGAACGGTCTCAGGTCCGGCAACCGGGGAGTGAGCAGCCGCTGGAACTGCTCGGACTCGTCGCGGATCTGGCGGAATATGCGGGCGTCGTCGATGGCCAGGCCGGCCGCGCCGGCCAGGGCCAGGATTACGGTCTCGTCGTGGATGGTGAAGGGATTCCCGTCCAAGCGATCGGCGATGTAGAGGTCGCCGTAGATCTGGCCTCGGATGTGGATCGCGACGCCGAGCAGCGTGTGCATCGGTGGGTGCCCCGGTGGGAAACCGGCCGAGTCCGGGTGTGCGGCGATGCTGTCCACGCGCAGCGGCGCCTGCGAAATCCATTGCGAGGCAGGGCTCCCGATCGGCCAGTGTGCTGGCAGACTGCCGCTCTCCCCGGATACCCTCCAATCAACGAAGGGTGATTCCACTCGGAGGACAGCATGAGCGCCCAACCCGCGGACACAGGCCCTGCGCCTCAGGCCGAGCCCACAATCCGCAGCGTGCGCGCAGCTCTGCCGGTGGAACATCGTGCGGCGTTCAACGAGGAAATCGACAGCACGGGGCTTCACCTCATCGGCAAGGTCCTCGCCGACTGGGACGCGCGGGCCAGAGCCTTGGCCAGTCCTGACATGATCGCCATGGCGCGCCGTATCAGGGACGAGCGGGCTGGCCGCGCAGAGCCCCCTTGCATGGCTCCCGATGCCAAGGTCCGGGCCATCGTCCCGGCCCTGCGGCCGTAGTCTGGCTCCGTGCCGTACGAGATCGACTTCAGTTCCGAGGTCATCGACGACCTGCAACGCCTCCAGCCCTGGGCTCGGCGTTCTCTTGAAGCGGCTCTTATGATCGCCTCAGCCGACCCTTACAGGCTCCCGGCCATCCCGCAGCAGTCTCAGCACGCCCGCATCGTAAGCTTCGGGGACGGGCGAGGCCTGTGTTTGGTGGAACTTGACGACGCCAACAAACGCCTGGCCGTGCGTCTCATTGAGTCGCCCCGCTGACCGACCGACGTTCGAATCGGCATCGGCAACTGGGCCGGCCCTCACCACAGGCCCGGGGCCGTCGCGCTCTCGCCAGCTCCAGTGCCCGTTGAAGGCGGGAACCGCTCCAGTCCTTCTCTGTCCGGCGAGGTAGCCGTAACCGGACGATTCCACCCCGTGCACCAGCATGGACGCCCCGAGGCTGCTATATCGCGTCAAGCCGCTTGGGTGAGATTCTCGGAGTTCATGCCGGCGTCTCGGTCGGAATGCTCGAGGATCTTGAAGAGCT
>NZ_JBIVNJ010000133.1:0-2476 GCF_044753585.1 Streptomyces sp. NPDC088354
CTCACCGTACTTGGCGGTCATGAGCAAGTCAAGATCTGTCTTTTCTCACGTCACTCCGGTGCAATGGCCTCACCCTAGGGAGGTCAAATCACAGTGATAAGCCACCGACGGACGATCAGATCCGCCGCTCTGGCCGTGGCGATCGCCGCAATAGGTGCCACCGCCTTCCCCGTCGCGGCAGCCCAGGCCGACTCGCAGGCCCGCAGCGTCGTGCGCAAGGACCCGGCTCGGTCGGAGCGTGTCGCCCACGACCTGAAGGGCCCGCTGAGCGAGCGTCAGGCGTCCCAGCGCCAGCAGGCGATCGAGCAGGTCATATCCGGCAAGTCCAAGGTCGAGGACCGCGGTGCCTCGGGCGTGGTGAAGCTCGGCAAGAAGAAGTACGTCGAGCTCAAGCGCGAGAAGACCGACAAGATCTTCGTGATCCTCGCCGAGTTCGGCGACAAGACCGACCCCGCGTACGGCGGCACGACCGGTCCCGCGCACAACACGATAGCCAAGCCCGACCGTCGCAAGGACAACAGCACGGCGTGGCAGGCGGACTACAACCGCCAGCACTTCCAGGACCTGTACTTCTCGCACTCCTCCTCCAAGGAGTCGATGGCGAAGTACTACGAGAAGCAGTCCTCCGGTCGCTACTCGGTCGCCGGCGAGGTCGCCGACTGGGTCAAGGTCGACTGGAACGAGGCCCGTTACGGCAGCAACAAGTGCGACACCTGCACCTGGAACCTCGTCGCCGACGCGGTGAACAAGTGGGTCGACGCGCGCAAGGCCGCCGGTGACTCCGCCGCCACGATCAAGGCGAAGCTGGCCGAGTACGACCAGTGGGACCGCTACGACTACGACGGCGACGGCAACTTCAACGAGCCCGACGGCTACATCGACCACTTCCAGATCGTGCACGCCGGCGAGGACGAGTCCGCCGGCGGCGGCGCCCAGGGCGAGGACGCGATCTGGGCGCACCGCTGGTACGCCTTCGGCACCGACGCGGGCGCGACCGGTCCGGCCGGCAACCTGCTCGGCGGCACCCAGATCGGCGACACCGGCGTGTGGGTCGGCGACTACACCGTGCAGCCCGAGAACGGCGGCCTCGGCGTCTTCGCCCACGAGTTCGGCCACGACCTCGGTCTGCCGGACCACTACGACACCACCAACACCGCCGAGAACTCCACCGGCTTCTGGACCCTGATGTCCTCCGGTTCCTGGCTCGGCACCGGCAAGGACGCCATCGGCGACCTGCCCGGCGACATGACGGCCTGGGACAAGCTCCAGCTGGGCTGGCTGAACTACGCCACCGCCAAGGCCGGCACGAAGTCGACCACCACCCTCGGTGTCTCGGAGTACAACACCAAGGACAAGCAGGGCCTGGTCGTCACGCTCCCCAAGAAGACCGTGGTCACGCAGCTGGCGACCCCGGCCGAGGGCAGCAAGCAGTGGTGGAGCGGCAGCGGTGACAACCTGAGCAACACCCTCACCCGCGACGTCGACCTCACCGGCAAGTCCTCCGCGAGCCTGGCCCTCAAGGGCTGGTACGACATCGAGGAGAACTACGACTACCTCTACACCGAGGTGTCCACCGACGGCGGCGCCACCTGGACCGCGATCGACGGCACCATCGGCGGCGCCCCGCTCCCGCGCGACGCCAGCGGCAAGCCGGCCCTGACCGGCACCGCGGCCACCTACCAGGACATGGCCTTCCCGCTGGACGCCTACGCGGGCCAGTCGGTCAAGCTCCGCTTCCGCTACCAGAGCGACGGCGGCGTGGCCCAGAAGGGCTTCCTGGCCGACGCGATCACGCTGACCGCCGACGGCGCGACCGTGTTCAGCGACGGCGCCGAGAACGGCGACAACGGCTGGACCGCCGACGGCTTCACCGCCAAGGGCTCCACGTTCTCCTCGGAGTACCCGCAGTACTACATCGCCGAGAACCGGCAGTACGTCTCGTACGACAAGACCCTCAAGGTCGGCCCCTACAACTTCGGCTGGGCCGCTCCCAAGGACAACTGGGTCGAGCACTACGCGTACCAGAACGGCCTGCTGGTCTGGCTGTGGGACACCTCGATGAACGACAACAACGTCAGCGCGCACCCGGGCGCGGGCAAGATCCTCCCGATCGACGCCCACCCCAAGCCGCTGCTGTGGAAGGACGGCACGCTGCAGCGCAACCGCGTGCAGGCCTACGACTCCACGTTCACGACGTCCCGCACCGACGCCATCACCCTGCACAAGAACGGCGTCGCCACCCGGATCCCGAGCCAGGCCGGGAACCCGGTCTTCGACGACAAGAACACCTACTGGTCCTCCGCGAACCCGACGGGCGGTGTGAAGGTGTCCCCCACCAACACCCGCATCTCGATCGTGCACGAGGCCAGGGACGGCAGCACTATCACGATCAAGGTCGGCCCGTCCCACAAGTGATCACGCATCGCTCGAAATGACCTGATCGGCCCCCGTCCCCTGGTGGACGGGGGCCGATCCG
>NZ_JBIVNJ010000134.1:0-2421 GCF_044753585.1 Streptomyces sp. NPDC088354
CGTCGTGTCTTATCATCTAACCCCTCCAGTGCGGCGGGCCGCCGCTGACTGGGGCGGACCGCCCCCACTATCTCTTTTTTCTGGCGCGGCGCCCGCCCGCGCGCCCGGGCGGCGGCCCGCGGCCCGCCGCCCACCGGCCCGGTGATGCGTAGCGGGCTCCGGCCGGCGGGCGGTCGGGTTTCTGCGCTGGTGCTGGGATGGGCTGCTGCTCGTCCGCGAGCTGGCAGCGCGGGCACAGTTCGTGGTGGCCGAGGTCGGTGACGATGGTTCCCCATCCGCGGCAGTGTTCGCAGTCGCGGGCCAAGGCGGTATTGGCGCGGGGAGCGGGGCGTGCCCCGTCTGTCATGGGGTGCTTCCTCCGATGCGTCGCTTTTATGACCCTTGGGTCATTTGTAAGTGACCGGCACCACACCCGCCAAATGCGTGTTCGACGCTAGGCGTCGCTCAGCATCTGGTCGGCCGCGAGTGCAGCGCGGCGGCGCGGGAAGTCTTCCACGAGCGGCGCCAACTTACCCGGGGTGTAGACGGCGTTGTACTGGCCGACGATGGCCCGGTCGGCGAGCAGCTTCGCGAGCACGAATTCGTCGGGGGCGACGCCGTGGTCCTCCAGGTGCTCGTTCCACACGGCGTAGATCCTGAACACCGGCAGGTAACGGCGCAGCGTGGAGGGGCTGACCGGGGCGCCGCCACGGCCGGTCAGCCCGAGCGTGGCCAGATGGGCCGACAGCACCTTGTCGGTCAGCTTGTCGTCGGTGATGGCCAGACCCTGCGCGCGCCGGTACCGGTCCCAGACCCGGTAGTACCCGTCGACCCTCGTCAACGACGGGGCTACCCCGTCGGTCGGGGGCACTTCGGGCGCGGGAGGCTGAGCGGGAGTGGCCGGCTCGGCCTGCTGCAGGGCTTCCGGTGCGGTCTCCGGGGCTGCCTCGGGTACCGCAACCGTGACGGTGACGCGGCGGACCTGGCCCTCCGCAGCGGCCGCGGTCAGCGCCGGCGCGACCGGCTCGGGGACAGCTTCGGCGCGGTGCGGCCTCAGCCGAACCACGGTGTCCTCGACCTCGACCTCGACTTCCGCCTCAGGCCCGGGCAGCGGAGCAGAACTGCTCGGCGTCGTGGGCGGGCGCTGCGGCGCGGGAGGCAGTTCGATGCCTGCGGCGGCCAGTCCTGCGGGCGCGGTCTCGGTGAGCGGGATGCCGAAGCGGGTGAACGTCAGCGGCATCAGGGCGTCGACGGGGGCCTTCCGGCGCCAGGCCCGCCCGTACCGGGCGCGGAGCCGGGCTTGGTAGATGAGGCATTCGCGCTCGAGGTGGATGACCTCGTCGTAGGAGCGGAGCTCCCACAGCTTCATCCGGCGCCACAGGCGGAAGGTCGGCACCGGCGCGAGCAGCCAGCGGGCCAGGCGCACCGACTCCATGTGCTTGTCGGCGGTGATGTCGGCGACCCGGCCGATCGCGTGCCGGGCCGCCTCCACCGAGACCACGAAGAGGATCGGGATGATGCCGTGCATCCCGACGCCGAGCGGGTCGGGCCAGGCGGCCGCGCCGTTGAAGGCGATGGTGGCGGCCGTCAGCAGCCACGCGGTCTGGCGCAGCAGCGGGAAGGGGATGCGCAGCCAGGTCAGCAGCAGGTCCAGCGCGAGCAGGACCACAATCCCGGCGTCGACACCGATCGGGAGCACGTTGGCGAAAGCGCCGAATCCCTTGGCGAGCGCGAGTTCGCGCACCGCCGCGTACGAGCCCGCGAACCCGATCGCCGCGATGACCACCGCGCCGATCACCACGACGCCTATCAGGATCCGCTGGGTACGCCCCAGCTGCTCGGTGTCCTGTTCTGCCCCCTCCACGACCGGCGGCCCCTCCTGAATCTCCTGTCACACGCTGTAGCCAGGGTCAACACTCTCACGATGGGGTCGCAGGGTTCACCCCCTGAGCATCACGATGCCGAGACAGCTGACTCAGATGCCGCGAGGGCGCACCGCCGGGTGCGGCAGTCCGACTGCCGGGCGGAACGCAACCTTGGAGCGTGCCGTGCCGTTACCGAGGCATGGACCGGCCCTTCTACGCTCCGTACATCGATGCCGTGGTCTCCGAGTTGGGACGGCTCGCATCGCCGAACGTGTGGTATGCACGCTTCCCTGAGGGTGGCGGTCCGTCTGCTTTCGGAGCGACGATTCTTCTCCTCGACGGCACGTACGACGCCGAGGAGGACCGGACGATCAGTACGGAGCTGCGGTGGTCCCCGTCGACCGGCTGGTCGTGGGCTTATGTCTGCTCCGACGGAGCGGAGTCCATCAGCGAGTGCCTCCTTGCGGCGCTCGTACCGCCGCCTAGACGAGTCTGTCCGAATGCGTTCAGTGGTCGAAGGCGGTCAGTGAGCGGCTGACCGCCTGGCCGGTCTGGAAGTTGTGCCAGATCGCTGCGG
>NZ_JBIVNJ010000135.1:0-2417 GCF_044753585.1 Streptomyces sp. NPDC088354
TCAGCAGGGACATGTACGCGCTGTAGTCGAGCGCCGCCGAGACGGTGGAGAGCACGACGTCGAAGGTGCCGTCCAGTTCCTCGAAGGTCTTCGGGGCACTGGTGGCGCGGTAGTGGTCGGCGCCCATCCGCAGCCCGTCATCCCTCTTGCGCAGTGACTGCGAGAGCACGGTCACTTCGGCGCCGAGCGCGTCGGCGATCTTGACAGCCAGGTGACCGAGGCCGCCCATGCCCACGATCGCCACCTTCTTGCCCGGGCCACACCCCAGTCCTGAGAGGAGCGCGGCCGGGCCGTGGCACACCGGGGCGATGATCTTCCCGGAGGCGTCGGCCTCGATGAGGATACGGCCGAGGTCCGGGTCGTGGGCCATCCTCCATGGGACCGTGCCCGCCGGGCAGGAAGATCGCGTCGTAGTCGGCCGTGTCGACGTCGGACAGGGACTTGGGGTTTGTGAGCGCCTTGGCCGAGTCCTCGATGTACGCGGCGAAGGTCGCCGCCTCGGGGCCTGTGACGTCGTCCCGCAGACTCACCGGGTCCGCGGCCGGCTTGCCGCCCACCGGCGGCGATGAGACAGGCTGGAACAGGCTGGACCTTTTCACAACCGGCGCTTCCGATGATGCTCGACGTCCCCGAACGCCGCAGCCTTCCGACTACGTCCGCGCCGACACGACCATAATGGTTTGCGGTACAAGAAGCAGCCAGTAGCAAATGGACATCTTTCCCGTCCTCTGCAGGGCCGAGATCCTGGCTTCCCGTGGCCTCGGGACCAGTGGTTCACCAGCGCATGCATGATCAGCTTCCGCTGAGTTGAGAGCCTGGACCAGCATCATGCGATGCGGAGTCGTTGTCTCTGCGGGACACGGCTCCGCATGCGGTAGATGTGTGAGTACGTTCGGAAAGGAGTGCGTGCCTGGTTTTTGCACCGCACTGCGCGCAGCTCATGGCGGTGTAGGCTTCTTTGCACACCGGGGCCGAGCGTGGTCGGGCGATCGTCTGCAGAGTGCCTGCCAAAAGGCTTTGCCACGGTGCCCACCGCTCTTTCGAAGTCCTTGAAGGATATATCTGAGCATGGCTCGTCGGCTGGAACGAACACCCTCGGCCTACGTCTGGGCAGAGACCGCTGAGGAGATCCTCAACAAACTCGCCACACGCGGCAAGAGAATCTCCTGCTCGGGTCACCAAATCGGCAAGCCACAGGGGGCTATGGCCTGGTTGGCCCGACCGATGAGAGGGGAGGGGGCTCGTCGCTGGCTATGGCTCTGATCTGCGTCGGCTCCGGCGTGTATTTCTGAGTTCTGTACCTGGCGTACCGGACGCGGACAGTTGGCACGCTAGTACGATACTGTTGTCTTCATCCGATCGAGACTGACCACAATCCCAGGGCGGCACGCTGTGCTCGCATGCTGGCCCCATCGGGACCGGCAAGTCCTCGGGCGTAGCAGCACTTAGTCGCAGCCTGTCGGACCGTCAGTTTGTGAGCCTAGTCAACCTTGTGAATATATTCCTCACCGAAGATCGATGTTGAACCTTGCGGCAGTTGCGGCAATTAGGCTGGCTCAGGGGTCGACCTAGGTGCTCCCTAGGGCTCGACGCACGTCGGCCTCGGTGCCTCTCTTGCGGATTGCGGGTCGGGCTGATCAATTACGGCTTGCCCCCACGCGGAGCATGTGACGGCTGGAACTGCTGGCGGCAGGTGTGATGTGAGGCGGAACTGACAAGCTTAGACGTTGCCACCGGATTCCACGGTGTAGGAACCCCTACACAAGGAGCATTCGGTAATGTACTATCTGAGTCATGGCCCAGAAGGTTCTCACCATTTTCACCGACGACATCACCGGCGAGACGTCAGACGATGTCGCCACCCACTCGTTCGCTCTCGACGGAGTAACCTACGAGATCGACCTCAGCGCTGACAGCTACGATTCACTACTCGAGGAGCTCGGACCGTATTTGGGTGCCGGGCGACGTGTTGGCGGACGAGTGAAGCGCAGCACTGCCCCCAAGCCCACTCAGTCTAGTGATGAGACGGCCAAGGTCCGGGCTTGGGCCAAGGAGAATGGTTACGAAATCAACAACCGTGGCCGGGTTCCTGCGTCCATCCGGGAAGCGTACGAAAAGGTCAGGTAGTACGCGCCAGCACTCCTCCCTCGGGATCTGCTGTGGTTTGCCCCATCTAAACTGATGAACATTTTGGCAGCCAGGGACGCCCAACCCTGGCTGACGGCTCCTGTCAGGCGTGCTGTCTGACAGCAGACTGTCGAACCATACATCTTATGCCCGCTGTGCACTCCGCCATCGTCGTTGATGGGGAGTGGGGACGATGGCTCACCCTCGCCACCGGTGCCGACGGGGCACCCCCGCACCACCACAAGCTGTCCCACGAGCTCTTCTATGTACTGGACGGGACGATGCTGTTC
>NZ_JBIVNJ010000136.1:0-2242 GCF_044753585.1 Streptomyces sp. NPDC088354
TCCGCATGCTGATCCGCCGAGCAACGAGCCGCTACCGCTGGGGAGACCGACCTACCACTCGACGCCTCACATGATCCATTTGCCGGTCGGTCTAACTCGAAGCTGCATCTCCAGATGCGCCCACACCCGCATCAGGGAATCCATAGAAAGCACGTCGGGCCTGCATCCCTGACGAGCAGCAAGCCAGCGCGGCGCACGGGATGACGAAGCTCCGGGCAGCGGCCACACCCCACGCTCAGTGTCCCTGCACCACGCTGACCTCAAGCCCGCTGACGCTGCCGTCACCCAGGAAACCCACTGGCAGAGAGCTCTGACATGCTCCCGGTGCTCGCCAGGCCACTCAGCCGCACGCCGGCCCGGGAAAGGGAGGGACCGGGCGCAGTGGCTGCCGTCACCGGGTGAGGAAAGGTCTCCCCACTCGACGTCTCCCCCTTGAGCGTGCCAACGCATGCCAAGGGCTTCGGAATCTCAACGACGGACGATCTCCATGAACTACTGCGCTGCCTGCCAGCGTCATCTGATCGGCGCACACAACTGCCCTGGTTGCGGTGCCGAGTACGGCACGACCAGCCAAGGTGCCACGACTTCACTGGAGGAAGTCCTGGCACCACAAGACCAACCGGAACACGTGGCCGACCCGACCGTTACAATGAGCCGTATCCCGGCCCTGCGCGGAGCAACCAGAACCCCAAGTCGCCAGCCCTGAAACCAGGCATCTTCCTGGCCGCCGTACTTGTGGGCGTCGCAGCAGCCGTTGTTGTCAGCATGGCCAGCGGCAGCACCCCCTCCACCACCACGACCTGCCCCCAAGCGGTCAGTACCTCTGGGGCTGGCCCCCACACCGGCCGCAATGGCGGCCCCCCAGCGACCAAGGCCTGCGCTGGGCAGCGCATGCCCCCGGTAAGAAGGTGTTGTCTTTCCGAAGGCGGTAGCTGTGTTTCCGCTGGTCAGGCATGAGATCGGTGCTTCGGCGGGAGGGATGGCGTGTCGTGTCGTCTCTTCGGGTGGGGTGCCGGATGCCGTCGGTGATGGGGTTGTTGGAGGAGCGGGAGCGTGCTGCCCGTCAGAGGGTGGAGATCCTGCAGGCCGAGCTGCGGGACGCTGAGGCCGCGTGGCAGCGATTCGTGACTGCCCGCGAGACGGTCGGCCAGGTCCTGGCGGAACCGCGCGGACGCGAGAATGCGCCTGTTGCCGCGTCCGACGAACGGCCCTTGCCGGTGGCGGGTGCGGTGCCCGGTTCGGTGGTGCCGGCATGGCGGGCGGGCCTCGAGGCGGCGGTGCTGGCGCCGGACTACCGGCGGCTCATGGACATCCTGGCCGGCCGGGACGGGGAGGCGATGGACTGCCGGCAGCTCGCCGCGGCGCTCGGGCTCGCGCCGGTGCCGGCGAAGGTCGAGGGCGTGCGGTCGAAGGCCAAGCGCCTGGTCGTGCGGGGCTGGCTGGTCGAAGAGAGTCCGGGGATGTTCAGCGTCCCCGCCGGGCGAGCCGGCGGCTCATGACCATGCTCATCGACCAGTGGATCATCGCCTCCGAACTGTCGGTGCGGGTCTCGTAGTCGCGGGCCAGGCGGCGAGAGCGCATCAGCCACGCGAACGTCCGCTCCACCAGCCACCTTTTGGGCAGCACGGTGAACCCGCGGGTGTCGTCGGTGCGCTTGACCACGGTCAGCGCGATCCGCCAGGCAGCGCGGGCGACGTCGATCAGCTGACCGGTGTAACCGCCGTCCGCCCAGACGCGCGAGATGCGCCAGTGCCGCTCGCGCAGCCGGGCCAGTAGACCACCGGCGGCCTCACGGTCGGTCACCGAAGCGCCGTGACCATCACGACCAGTAGCAGCCCGAGGGTGTCCACCACGATGTGGCGCTTGCGTCCGTTGACCTTCTTCCCTCCGTCAAAGCCCCTGCTGGCGGCCGGAACCGACGCCGCCCCTTTGACCGACTGCGCGTCGATGACGCCCGCGGTCGGTTCCGGATCGCGGCCCTCGATCTGGCGGACGCGGTCGCGCAGCCGGTCGTGCCACTCGCCGATCAGGCCCTGGTCCCGCCACCGTCGCCAGAACGCGTAGACGCGGTCCCGCGCGGGGAAGTCCGCGGGCATCGACCGCCACGTGATACCGCCCGCGACCAGGTAGCGGACCGCGTCGAGCATCCAATGCCACGAAGTTAAGAGCCCAGCGGCGGTGTCAAGCGTGGGCGGGATGCGAAGGGCCTCTGCTATTCAGGGGGATCGACCAAGATCTTCCT
>NZ_JBIVNJ010000137.1:0-2194 GCF_044753585.1 Streptomyces sp. NPDC088354
GTCAGGCAGCGTCCGGCAGCCGCACAGGGGCGGGAGCACGGAGCGGCTTGGGCGGGGCCACGGGCGGCAGAGCGGGCCGGAAGGCGGCAAGCTCGGGCAGCTCCGGGGTCAGGTCCGCAAGGCGGTTGCAGACGTTGACCGCGTGCCGCAACGAGGTGAGCGGTGTCCGGGTGCGGACCCAGCCGCCGGCAGAGTCGGCGGCGACGGCGACGCCGGGCGTCTCGGTGGGGATCTGGATCGCGGCCAGCACTGCGTCCGGGGCGATGTCGCCGAACGCCATGTTGGCGCTGGTCTCGTCGTTGACCCGGTGCGCGGTCCGACCGGTGAGCTGGGCACGAAGCATCGTGATGCCCTTGCCGAGTTCGGAGCCGAAGCGCTGTCCGCACACCTCGACATAGATGCCGGCGGCGCGGCCGAGCTGGGCGAGGCTGACCAGGTTGGTGACGATCCGGTCCCGGCGCTTCTCTTCTTCCTTCGTGGCGTAGAGGGCCAGCTCTGCTACCTCGTCGATGAGGAGCACGACCGGCACGGGACGCAGGCTCTCGGGCAGGTCCCAGATGTCGGCTGCGATCTCCGCATCGGGGGTGTCGGCGCTCACGCGCTGTTCGCGGCGGATGAGCTGGTAGGCGTCGGCCATACGTCCGGTGAGCGCTTCCAGCAGGTCGGCGGCGGTGTCGGGATTGTCGGCCAGGGCCGAGAACCGGCGGGCCAGCGGGGAGAGCTCGACGCCCTGTTTGCAGTCGATGCCGACCAGGGCGACGTGCTGCTTGGCGAGTTCGGTGACGAGCCTGCGCTGATAGACGGACTTACCGGACTGTGTAGCGCCGATGTTCAGCGCGTGCGGCACCTTCCGGTAATCCCGGTAGTGGACCTCCCCGTCATCGCGCAGCGCGACAGGTACACGCATCGGTGTCGCGTCGACCTTCGCGGGCATCTGCACCCGCCTGAGAACGTCGTAGCCGGTCATCCGCAGCTCGACCACACCCGAGCGGACCTCGCGGGCGGTCACCGCATACATGGCGAAGGAGTGCCGCAGCCGGTCGGAGGCCGCCGAGAAATCGAAGGCGTCCTGTCCGGGGCGCATCTTCAACCGCATGACCAGACCCGTCCGGGTGGGCCGCACGCGCAGGATGCGAGGTGCCCGCGGGCCCGGTACGGGACGGTTCGCGGCCCGAGCGAGTGCCATGCGCCAGCGCGACGGCGGGACGGTCAGCCCGCAGGCGTCCATCACCGATCCGTACCGGACGGCCACCCGCAGCAGCGCGAGCGAGACCCCGAAGGTCAGCCAGTACCAGGCCGGGCGCCGCCACCGCAGAACCAGTGCGGTAGCGACGACCAGCAGCAGCGCGACCGTGAAGCGGGTCATGGTCAGGCCGCCTTCGCGGCGCCGGCGGCGAGAGAGGTGACGGCCACGGCACGGAAGCTGATGCCGTGGCGGCGCTGCCCGTTGAAGTCGTTCTCCCACGGCCGGGCCACCAGGCCGGTCAGCGCGACCGGCGTTCCCATCACCAGGTCACCGGAGATACCGGGCTCGGGCACCGTCACGGACAGGATTTCCACGTCGCCGTTGGCCGCGAACATCACGTCGACGGTCATCATCGTTGCGCCGGTCTCGGCGTCGGTGGCGATCTCGCCGGTACGGCGGTCGCGGACCTTGGGCTGGGGTGCCTGGGCCACCATCACGGTGGCGGCGGAGGTGTCCACGGGGATCTGACGCATCGTCTGTCTCCTGTTGGAGTAGGCGTTCCGCCGTCGTTCGGCGGTGAGTTCAGGAGACCGCGAGAAGTGGCGGACGCATCACGGTCCGTATGGACGTTTGGGGACGTCTGAGCTATCGTCAAAACGTCCCTGGCGTCCCCCGGAAGGGCACGACGATGGCGAACGAGCGGTTACGAGCGGCCATTTCGGCAAAGGGCGAGACGATCCAGTCCGTGGCGGACCACGTCGGGGTTGATCCCAAAAGCGTGGAGCGCTGGATCACCACAGATCGCACGCCTCACCGGGGCCACCGCTGGAAGGCGGCGAGCTTCCTGGGCGTGGACGAGGTCTACGTGTGGCCGTCGGTCCAGAAGCAGGCAGAGACGGCCAGCACCTCCGAATTGATCACGTACTACCCGCACCGCGGAGCGGTCCCCGCAGCGTTGTGGTCATCGCTGATCGAGCAGGCCACCAGCCACGTCGAGATCCTGGTCTA
>NZ_JBIVNJ010000138.1:0-2177 GCF_044753585.1 Streptomyces sp. NPDC088354
AAGACCCCAAGCCGTTCATCTGGACCAAAACCGCCGAAGAAATCCTCGACTCCCTCGCCCGCTTCTGCCGACGAATCTCCGGCGCAGGACACTAGCTCGGCCTTGGGCCACAGCGGTTAACGCTAAGCCGGTGATCGTGGGATCGCGGCAGGTCGTGGGCGGGGCTACCGCAGGGGGTGTTCAGGTGGGGCTGGGCCTGGAGCCGTTCGCGGAGATTGATCTCCTCGGGGGTGAGCGGGTCTTCGGGTCGGTAGATACGTACGAGCTTGGGCCGCAGGGGCAGGCCGTCGTCGGCCGCGGCGGCTTCGGCTTCCGCGAGCGCCCGGTAGAGCGAGGCGACCGACGGAGACTTGCCCGCGTTCTTCCCGACCTTGATGGTCAGCTTCTTACAGAACATTTATGAGAGTCACCGTGCGCAACAATCGTCACCCCGGGGCGACACGCCACTTCGTCGCGGCGACACAAGCCGTCACTCGGTTTCCGGCATCGAGGACCCCGCGCACGCCGTCGATCTTCTCGATGCTGCCCTTGCCGAAGTCGACCCACAGCGGGAAGGCGCCGGCGCCGCAGGCGAAGACGAGCTTCTCTGCGGCGGCGGAGTTTGGAGCGTAGTCGATTTCGATCACACTGGCCTCGACCTGGTGGTACGGCGTCTACCGCCGCCTCGTCACGTAGACCCTTTCCACTTTCCCTCGCTCCCAGCCTCGCCCGGCGACGAGTCCACCCAGGCGGGGGGTGCGTGGTGGGGTCAGGGTGCGGTGGAGTAGGTGCCCAGGAAGCCGGGAACTCCGGTGTCCATCTGCTCGCAGAAGATCTGGTGCGTCTTCAGCAAGTCATTCATCGGCACCGGCTTCCTGCTGGTGGCCGCGAGGTCTTCCTGGGCCTCGGAGGACCACAGGAAGGGGTAGAAGGAGATTCCCTGGTCAGAACGCAGCCCGTTAACCTCCGAGCGCCAGTCGGGCCACAACTCGTACAGGTCGGCTGGGCCGCCCGCCAGCAGCCAGCCCAACCAGGCGCTGTGCCCCATCTCCAGGGCACTCCACTGCAAGCTCTGCGGGCTGAAATACACGATCTCGCCCGGCGCCCCGGGGCGTCCCGCCTCCGCTGCGTCGACCCCGTTGATCGCGTAAACGCCGCCGAGAACGTCGTGCGCCAGCACCAAGCCGTCCGCCGGACGCCAGCCGGGTTCCACGGTCGACGGGAAACGGTTCACCTCGGCCATGCCGGGAAGCTCGCCGGAACCCGACCCGCCGAAGACCCGTATCCATCCGCCATGCAGGAGCAGACCACCGGTATTGATGACCACCGCGCCAAGGGGTGACCGAGCGCTCACCTGCAACTGAAGCAGGCACGCGGCCGCGCGGTCCGGCTCCGGCGGGAGTATTTCCACCGGCGTGAAGCTGCTGGACAGGTCGTCCAGGAGCACCGGCCAGGAGGGAGCGTCCACCTCCACCAATTCATTGATTGTCTTCATGGGTACAGAATTCCATCAGCCGCTCGGCCCGGAGGAAGCGGGGGACGCGTCGCGCGGGCCGCTGACCTGCGCGCGCGGTCGGGGCGTCCGGCGAGGCCTGCGGCACCTGACGGACAGCACCGGGCGCCAGGTGTTGTTCACGATCAGTTCGACGTCGTCGCTGAAGAGCGGTACAGCCCCCTCGGCCAGCGGGAATTGGCGCGCGACGGCTCCGAGGCCGAGGGCCGCGAGCGCCTCCGCCTCCTTGCCGAGCCCTGCCGGGAGGGAGCCCCGCATCTCGGGAACCTGACCTTGCCGGTCGGCGGGTCCTGAAGCCGGTCCAGGACGAGGAACGGGTGAGGCACGATGCGCCCGACCAGCCCCGAATGGACGGGCGCCCCGAGCACCCGCACGGTCACCGTCGCCTGCACGGCGCCCACAGCGCCCCTCCTCGTTCTCCCGGCCAGGCCCTCCCCGGCCCGGCACCCCACCCTGACAACGATCCGGCTCCCGGCGGAAGACGCCCAAAGGGCCTCCACTCCTGTCGTAGTAGGCCCGTGACTCCGGTTGCGAGAGCGAGGCGATTGCGGCGAGGTGGAAGGCGCGTTTGAGCTGCTTGTTACCTTGCCGAGGAGCCGGAGGCTCGCGTGACGGGTGCCAGGCCTGCGTAGGCGGCCAGGTGTCCGGCCGTGGCGAAGGCACTGCCGTTGCCGACGTCGATGAG
>NZ_JBIVNJ010000139.1:0-2174 GCF_044753585.1 Streptomyces sp. NPDC088354
AGTGCGGTCACGAGGGTGTTCAGTTCTGTCGTCACAAACGGATCTTGAACACCCTCTCTTCATGCCCGCAGCCATTCGGACAGACTCGTCTAGGCCTCCTCGTCCCTCCGCTCCGGGACGAGCGCGGTGATCGCCGCGATCTCCTCGGCCGTCAGCACGAGGTCCCGCGCGGCCAGGTTCTCCCGCAGGTGGCCGATGCTCGTGGTGGCGGGGATCGGCAGCACGGCGGGCGAGCGGGCGAGCAGCCAGGCCAGGGCGACCTGCGGGACGGTCGCCCCGTGCCGGGCTGCGACGGGGCCCAGCACCGCGCGCAGCGCCTCCGGGCCGCCGGTGTCGGTGGCCGCCCCCGGCGGCGTGAGCGAGACCGGCTGCCAGGGCACGAAGACCGCGCCGGCCGCCGCGGTCGCTTCCAGCAGGGCGGCCTCGCCCCGGGCGGCCACATTGAAGTGGGCCGTGACGGCGGCGATCGGGGCGATCCCGCGCGCCGCGGCCAACTGGGCGGGGGTCACGTTCGACAGCCCGATGTGCCGGATCAGGCCCTCCTGGCGCAGCGCGGCGAGGGTGCCGACCTGTTCCTCGAAGGACGCGTCCCGCGCCCAGCCGCTGTGCAGGTAGTACAGGTCGATCCGCTCGACCCCGAGCCGCCGGGCGCTGGTGTGCACGCACTGCCGCAAGTAGTGCGCGTTGCCGACGGCACTGATCGTCGACAGGTCGCGGCCGCCGCGGACGAAGCCGCCCTTGGTCGCGATCGCGAGCCCGTCGCGGTAGGGGTGCAGGGCCGCGCGGATCAGCTCCTCGTTGGTGTGGGGTCCGTAGACGTCGGCCGTGTCGATCAGGGTCACGCCCGCCTCGACCGCCTGCCGCAGCAGCCGTACGCCGCCGTCGTGGTCGGCGTACGGCCCCCACAGCTCAGGCCCGGTGAGCCGCATCGCGCCGTAGCCGATCCGGCCGACGTGCAGGTCGCCGCCGAGTGCGAGCGTCCTTCGTTCCGCCGTGGTGCTCATGGGGTCCGCCTTTCGCCGGGGACCCACGCCGGTCGTGGGTGCCTCCGGGGTCCCACCGTCGTGCCGCCGGGGGCGCGGTGCCAGGGAGGACCGTGCCTGTGCAGACCGGTACCAGGCACGCGGCGCGGCGGCGCCGGACACTGGAGTCATGGAGCACCGTGGTGACACCTCCGGCGGCCCTCCCGGCGGCCCGCCGGGCAGCGCCTCCGGCGGGAACGAGCTGGGCGACTTCCTGCGCGCCCGCCGCGCCGCCCTCGACCCGCGCCGGGCGGGCCTGCCGGACGACGGCCGGCTGCGCCGCGTACCGGGCCTGCGCCGGGAGGAACTGGCCCAGCTCGCGCACGTGAGCATCGACTACGTCGTACGGCTGGAGCAGGGCCGCACCCGCCGGGTGTCCCGCCCCGTCCTCGACGCGCTCGCGGACGCCCTCCAACTCGCCCCGGACGAACGGGCGTACCTCTTCGCCGTCGCCGACGTCGCGCCGGCCGCCCCGGCACGGCGGCCGGCCGCGCAGACGGTCGACCCGCAACTGCTCCAGGTGCTCGACGGCATGCGCGACGTGCCCGCGCTGGTCCTCGGGCGCCGCCAGGACGTACTGGCCTGGAACGCCGCCGCGACCGCTCTGCTCACGGACTTCGCCGCGGTGCCGCCGGGCGAGCGCAACCTGATCCGGATGACCTTCCTCGACGAGGCCTACCGCGCCCTGTACACGGACTGGCCGCGCGCGGCCCGGGACTGCGTCGCGGTGCTGCGCATGGAGGCCGGCCGGCACCCCGACGACCCCGCCCTGGCCGCCCTCGTGGGCGAACTCACCGCGCGCGACCCGGACTTCCGCACCTGGTGGGAGACGCACCGGGTGCGCGGTCCCCGGCAGCTCACCAAGACCTACCGCCACCCGGTCGTGGGCCGGCTCACCCTGGACGTCCAGCAGCTGTCCGTGGCGACCGCGCCCGACCAGCTCCTGGTGGCGTACACGGCCCGGCCGGACTCACCGTCCTACGAGGCGCTGCGCTTCCTCCTCCAGTGGTCCGGGCGGGCCGGCGACCGGCCCGCGCGGGGCGGGCCCCGAAGCCAGGCCTAGACGAGTCTGTCCGAATGCGTTCAGTGGTCGAAGGCGGTCAGTGAGCGGCTGACCGCCTGGCCGGTCTGGAAGTTGTGCCAGATCGCTGC
>NZ_JBIVNJ010000140.1:0-2169 GCF_044753585.1 Streptomyces sp. NPDC088354
ACATCTCGCTCAACCGTCGAGGAGCCTCGTCCGTTCTGCACGAGTCGCCGACCGGCCGACCGTCACCCGATCGGTGGCCTCGCTGAAAAGGCTCACTGTTTGTCTGGTCAAGCCGCCGCTGCGCGAGTACGTGTCCGCCGGGACATTGGCGGGGCGCCTGGCGGGCCTGGCTGATCCGCGTCGTCGCCGTGGCCGGCGTCATTGGTTGGTGAGTGTGCTGGTGGTTGCCGCATCCGCCGTCCTGGCCGGTGCCCGCTCCTACGCGGCGATCGGGCAGTGGGCACGCAGTGCGCCGCAGGACGCGCTGGCCCGCCTCGGTGCCCGCTTCGCCGGCGTACTCCAGGTCCGTGTCCCACCGAGCACGGCCGCAATCCGCCGGATCATCGCCCTGACCTGCCCGGGCGGACTCGCGGACCTGACCGGTGCCGATCCGGCCGGCACCACCACGCTCGCCGTGGACGGCAAGAGCGCCCGGGGATCACACAGCGGCGAGGTTCCGGCAGCCCATCTGCTGGCGGCGATGACCGCAGACGGCCGGACCGTCACCCAGCTGCGGGTGCCGCACAAGACAAACGAGATCACCTGCTTCGCCGCGTTGCTGGATCCGTTCGACCTGACCGGTGTCACCGTCACGGCCGACGCGCTGCACACCCAGCGTGAGCACGCGCGGTTCCTCGTCGAGGACAAGCAGGCCCACTACCTGTTGATCGTCAAGGCGAACCAGCCCGGACTGCACCAACAGTTACGTTGCCTGCCCTGGAAGGACGTCACCGCCCGGCGCTACGACCGCGAGCGCGGCCACGGCCGCAAGGAGACCCGCGTGGCCCGGGTCCTGACCGTCATCGGCCTGGCGCTGGACTTCCCGCACGCGGTCCAGGCCGCTCGCATCACCCGCCACCGCACCGACCTCAAGACCGGCAAACGCACCCGCCAGACCGTCTACGCCCTCACCGACCTGACCGCACGACAGGCGTCACCCCAGGTCATCGGGCAACTCGCGCGATCACAGTGGACCATCGAGAACCGGTTGCACTTCGTGCGTGACACCGCCTTCCGCGAGGACGCCTCCAAAATCCGCACCGGCCGAGGGCCAGAAAACATGGCCACTCTGCGCAACCTCGCGATCAACGTGCTCCGACAGGGCGGCCACACCAACATCGCCGCCGGCCTCCGCCACACCTCCTACAACCCCTTCACCAGGCCACTGGACCTGCTCGGCATCGCCTGACCTGCACGATCACACCGCAACCCGACTTTGAAACAGCCCTGGGACGGGGGGAGGTCCTGTCGCGGCGGATAGCGAACATGAGCACAGCTGCTGGAACTGACCAGGACGTACTGAACGTGGCCGCCGGAGATGCGGTGACGTGGCGGTCAGCCTGAACGCCAGTCGGGCTGCGCCGTGATCGCCCTACTGACCGCACACGGGCAGTGAGGCGTCTCTCGGAGTGTGGACACGGGGGTTTATGCCGCGAGTGTGAGTCTATGCCCTCGCTGGTGCTGTTGTTCGAATTCGACGGGTGAGAGGTAGCCGAGCGCGCTGTGGCGCCTGCGGGTGTTGAAGTAAGTCAGCCACTGGAAGATCTCCAGCCTGGCCTGGCGCATCGTCATGAAGCGCTTGTCGTGGATCGCTTCCCTCTTCAGTCCCTGCCAGAAGCTTTCGGCGAGGGCGTTGTCGCAGCTCGACCCGACGTGGCCCATACTTCTGCGGATCCCGTATCGGTCGCTGACCTGCGAGAACGCGGTGGATGTGTATTGGGCGAGTTCAACCGGTCGTTGCAACACCGGGCTGCTGTAGTGAGCGTAGCTGTTCCTCGAAGACCTCGGCCGGGGTCTTCCAGCCGAGGATCTTGCGGGGTCGGTTATTGATCGCCAGGGCGACGGCTTCGAGGTCCTCGGCGGACCACCGGGACAGGTCGGTGCCCTTCGGGAAGTACTGCCGCAGCAGCCCATTCGTGTTCTCGTTCGTGGGTCGCTGCCAGGGCGAGTGCGGATCGGCGAAGAACACCTTCGTCCCGGTCTCGAGCGCGAACTGGACATGCCCGGAGAGTTCCTTCCCCCGGTCCCAGGTCAGTGAGCCTTTTCAGCGGGGCCACCGATCGGGTGACGGCCCACTGGTTGGAGACCGGTGCGAAACGGACGAGGCTCCTCGACGGTTGAGCGAGATGT
>NZ_JBIVNJ010000141.1:0-2092 GCF_044753585.1 Streptomyces sp. NPDC088354
CGCCCGTCGAGTACGAAGCAAACCACTACCTCAACACCACGAAACCCCAGGTCACACCCAACATCTGAGATCTCTACCGAACCCGGAACGGTTCAGGGAGTGTAGTGGGGTTGCGGACTGGGTTGGGTGGCCTTTCGCCGACGGTCCCACGATCGGGTGGCCGCGCCGCATGGCATGGTTCCGTGTCGAGCAGTTCGTTGTTGTGATCCATGACGTACCGACGAACGCCTGGGACCTGGAACTCGAAGAACTCTTCCTGCGCATCGGAGCCCGCTTCTCCCGCGTGGAGGCTCGGCGGAGGATGCGGGACTACGTCCGTGGTCTGCTCGGCCCGGTCGGCCGCAAAAACAGCTGGCAGCTCGCCGAATACGCCGGCCATGCCACCCCGCACGGCTTGCAGCACCTGCTCTCCCACAGTCAGTGGGACGCAGACGCAGTACGCGACGATCTGCAGGCTTACGTCGCCGACGAACTCGGGCAGCCCAATGGCGTGTTGATCCTGGATGACACCGGATTCGTCAAGAAGGGCACCACCTCCGCCGGAGTGCAGCGCCAGTACTCCGGCACCGCCGGGCGGACCGAGAATTGCCAGATTGGTGTCTTCGCCGCCTACGCGACCAGCCGCGGGCACGCCTTGGTCGACCGCGAGCTCTACCTGCCCAAGTCCTGGACTCAGGATCGTGAACGCTGTCAGGCAGCTCGCATCCCCGACGAGCGCGCGTTCGCCACCAAGGGTGACCTTGCCCGCGACATGATCTTGCGTGCCGTGCTCTCCCCGCTTCCCATCGCCTGGGTCACCGCAGATTCCGCCTATGGACAGGACTCCCACTTCCGCCGCTTCCTGGAAGACGCCGGCCTGTCCTACGTCGTGGCCGTTCCCAAATCCCAGCAGGTCCATGGCCCGCGCATCGACCACCTCATCAGCCAGGCGCCACCGCAGGCATGGCGACGCCTGTCGGCGGGGCCGGGAGCCAAGGGCGAACGGCTCTACGACTGGGCCGCCGCCCGTCTGCCGACTGTCTGGGAGTTCGACGGCGACGAGCCGACCCGGCAACGGTGGATGCTGGCCCGCCGCAGCATCGCCAAGCCTGAAGAGATCGCCTACTACCTTGCCTGCGCTCCGCTGGACGCCACCATCGCCGACCTGGTCCTCGTTGCCGGATGCCGGTGGAAGGTCGAGGAGTGCTTCCAGAGCGCGAAGAACGAGTGCTGCCTGGACCAGTACGAAGTCCGCCGTTACGTGGGCTGGTACCGGCACATCACGCTCGCCATACTGGCGCACACTTTCCTCGCCGTGATGGCCGTGCAGGAGCGCGAAAAGGGGGTGCCGAGACCGACACCCCCGACCTCGTGGACCTCACACCAGCCGAAATCCGTCGTCTGCTGGCAGCTCGACCCCACCGCCATCCTGCACACCACGATCGCGCGCTGAACTGGTCCAGATGGCGACGCCGCCACCAAGCAAGAGCCAGACATTGTCACTACAAGCGGCGCGGCCACTCGATCGTGGGACCATCAGCGAAAGGCCACCCAAGCCCGTCCGCAACCCCACTACACTCCCCACCGCCAGGCCGTTGACCAGCGCAGATACAAAAGTCCGGCTGGAGTACTAGGGCGTGTATCGAAAGTGGATCTTGATGTGTAACGATCTTGGTTCGTGGCGCGTGGAGATCTGACGGACGAGCAGTGGGCTGTGTTGGAGCCGCTGCTGCCAGTGGGCAAGAGGGCCGGTCGACCGGCGATATGGACCCGGCGGCAGCTAATCGACGGCATACGGTTCCGAGTCCGCACCGGCATCCCCTGGCGAGACGTCCCCGAGCGATACGGCCCGTGGGGTCGGGTGTACGACCTGTTCCGCCGCTGGCAACGCGACGGCACCTGGCAGCGGATCCTCACCCAGCTCCAGGCCCGAGCGGACGCGAAGGACCTGATCACCTGGGACCTCAACGTCGACTCCACCGTCTGCCGGGCCCACCAGCACGCCGTAGGGGCACGGAAAAGGTGCCCCTATGGGTTTCGTCAAGGGAATCGGGCTGCGTTTCGGTGAGTGGCAAGGCAGCATGGCGTGATGCCTGACCTGCTGTGGGATGAC
>NZ_JBIVNJ010000142.1:0-2045 GCF_044753585.1 Streptomyces sp. NPDC088354
CGCATCTTCCGTCACGCCCGCTGCAGCCCCAACCGCCTGTCGTCAGCAGCCAAAGCCATCCTCACCCTGGAGAAGCAACGCTGAAAAAGCTCAATCTATCAGGCCCTTTACATTCAGGGCCGCGGGGCGCTGAGACGCGAGCTCATCCTGTGTCTTCGGACGGGTCGCGCTCTGCATGTGCCGCGGGCACGTTCACGACGAAAGACCTGGGTGCACGTCACGCCGGAAGCGTTGATCAGCGAGAGGCCTGCCGAGGCCGGGGACCGTGCTGTCTCCGGCCACTGGGAAAGGGACTTGATCATCGGGCTTGAGCGTTCCGCGATCGGCACCATTGTCGAGCGGTCGACCCGGTTCACGTGGTCCATCTGCCCGCGAAGACGGATACGGATCGGTCTCCCGAACGAAGAACGGCCCGGCACTGGCCGGCTACGGAGGGATCTCTATGAACAGGGCGCTCGCCAATACGATGTCGATGCTGCCCGGGCAGTTGACGCGGTCGCTGACCTGGGACCGCGGCAAGGAAAGGTGCGAGACCCTCCGGGGCCGTCGAGCCTGGGACACCGAACGCGTAGCCCATTTCGACCTTTTCCGCTGGCTGCACCGCAACACCGTCCGACGCCACTGCGGCCTCGGAAGCCCCAGCCCGATCGGCTGCAGGCGAGCACTCCGAACAACATCAACTACGCTGGCCAAGCCGCATAGGGAGTGTCCAGGATCCAGGGTCAAGGCCCAAGCATGGCAGCGGGGCTGGCACCGTGTCGGGTGGAGGCGGCAGAGTCTGAAGGGTGACCCGACCCCGGACCGCCCCCGTGCCCGCAGACTTCCGCTGTCGCGCTGGTATCCACCACACCCCCCTGCCAGTGAGGAAGTCCACTAACTCATCGGACCTATCCGCCGCGCGGAAGGGGCAAGATGTGGCCGGGGTCAGAGGGAGGGATTGCACTTGCTTGAGGTGCTCGGACTCGATCACTGGCAGGAGACGGCATATGTCACCTTGCTGGAGAGTCCCGCGCTTGGACTGGACGAACTGGTGAGTCGCAGTGGTGTCGAACACGACGTGCTCAAGGGAGCGTTGACACGGCTAGAGGTCCGGGGACTGATCTCACGGCTTTCCGGCCGACCGGCCCGCTGGACCGCACTGCCGCCCGAACATGCTATCGAGGTACTGCTGCTGGCCCGGGAACGGGATATCCGGCGGGTCCGCGCGCTGACTCAGTGGCTGACTGAGAAGCACCGAAAGGGCCGGATCAGGCAAGATGCGGCAGCGCTGATCGAGGTGATCACTGGACCCGAGGCAGTGGCGCTGTGTGGCCAACAGCTCTTCAACAGCGCCGAGCGGGAAGTCCGCGGTATCGATGCGCCGCCGTACGCGCAGGCTAAGGACGGGTCCTTGGTGAATTCCAGTGCCAACGTTGCCACCCGGGGCGTACGCAGCCGCTTTATCTACGGGCAGGGTAATCTCACACTGCCTGGCATGGTTGGGCGGATTGAGCGAGACCTTGCGCATGGTGAGCAGGTACGTGTCCTGCCATTCACCCCGATGAAGATCATCCTTTCTGACGACCAGGCCGGGCTGATACCGCTGGTGGCGACACCTCAGGTGCTGGACTCCTGCATCCTCGTACGCCCCTCGGCGTTGCTGGATGCCTTGTCGGCCCTTTTCGAGACTCTCTGGCGGCAGGCCCAGCAGTACGTCACGGGCGGTCTTACCGCGGACGCCGATGGAACGTTGACCGAGGACGAGCGTCGCATCCTGTCGTTGTTGGCGGTCGGCCTGTCCGACGAGGCGATCGCTCGCCAGCTGGGCATCGGGCTGCGGACGGTACAGCGCAGGGTGCAGGCGCTGCTGGTACGGCTCGGCGCCGCCAGCAGATTTCAGGCGGGGGTCCTGGCGGCTGGCCGGGGTTGGTGGCAGCCATCGGTGTAGGGAACCTGGCGGCGGGAAGGCCGGGGCCGCGGGGGACCGGGGGGTGCCCCGCCCCCCGGGGGGTGGGCCCCAACCGGGGGGCCCGGCGAAAAAGGGGGGGGCACAACAAACCAAAAAA
>NZ_JBIVNJ010000143.1:0-2032 GCF_044753585.1 Streptomyces sp. NPDC088354
AGCGGCTTGCTTGTGCGACTCCCAAGTAGCACGGGGCCCGAGAAATCCCGTGTGAATCTGGCGGGACCACCCGCTAAGCCTAAATATTCCCTGGTGACCGATAGCGGATAGTACCGTGAGGGAATGGTGAAAAGTACCGCGGGAGCGGAGTGAAATAGTACCTGAAACCGTGTGCCTACAAGCCGTGGGAGCGTCGGATGCACTTGTGCATCTCGTGACTGCGTGCCTTTTGAAGAATGAGCCTGCGAGTTTGCGGTGTGTGGCGAGGTTAACCCGTGTGGGGTAGCCGTAGCGAAAGCGAGTCCGAATAGGGCGATTTTAGTCGCGCGCCCAAGACCCGAAGCGGAGTGATCTAGCCATGGGCAGGTTGAAGCGTGGGTAAGACCGCGTGGAGGACCGAACCCACCAGGGTTGAAAACCTGGGGGATGACCTGTGGTTAGGGGTGAAAGGCCAATCAAACTCCGTGATAGCTGGTTCTCCCCGAAATGCATTTAGGTGCAGCGTCGTGTGTTTCTTGCCGGAGGTAGAGCACTGGATAGGCGATGGGCCCTACCGGGTTACTGACCTTAGCCAAACTCCGAATGCCGGTAAGTGAGAGCGCGGCAGTGAGACTGCGGGGGATAAGCTCCGTGGTCGAGAGGGAAACAGCCCAGAGCATCGACTAAGGCCCCTAAGCGTACGCTAAGTGGGAAAGGATGTGGAGTCGCACAGACAACCAGGAGGTTGGCTTAGAAGCAGCCACCCTTGAAAGAGTGCGTAATAGCTCACTGGTCAAGTGATTCCGCGCCGACAATGTAGCGGGGCTCAAGCGTACCGCCGAAGTCGTGTCATTGCAGCAATACTCCCAACGGAGGCTGTGATGGGTAGGGGAGCGTCGTGTGCCGGGTGAAGCGGCCCTGTAAGGGAGTCGTGGACGGTTCACGAGTGAGAATGCAGGCATGAGTAGCGATACAAGAGTGGGAAACTCTTGCGCCGATTGACTAAGGGTTCCTGGGTCAAGCTGATCTGCCCAGGGTAAGTCGGGACCTAAGGCGAGGCCGACAGGCGTAGTCGATGGACAACCGGTTGATATTCCGGTACCCGCTTTGAAGCGCCAGCGCTGAACCCTCTGATGCTAAGCCCGTGAAGCCGCCGGCTGATTCTTCGGATGATGTCGGAGTGGTGGAGCCGGTGACCCGAGGTGGTAGTAGGTGAGCGATGGGGTGACGCAGGAAGGTAGTCCAGCCCGGGCGGTGGTTGTCCCGGGGTAAGGGTGTAGGCCGAGTGGTAGGCAAATCCGCCACTCATGGGGCTGAGACCTGATGCCGAGCCGATTGTGGTGAAGTGGATGATCCTATGCTGTCGAGAAAAGCCTCTAGCGAGTTTCATGGCGGCCCGTACCCTAAACCGACTCAGGTGGTCAGGTAGAGAATACCGAGGCGTTCGGGTGAACTGTGGTTAAGGAACTCGGCAAAATGCCCCCGTAACTTCGGGAGAAGGGGGGCCATTGCTGGTGAGGGGACGTGCTCCCTGAGCTGGTGGTGGCCGCAGAGACCAGCGAGAAGCGACTGTTTACTAAAAACACAGGTCCGTGCGAAGCCGTAAGGCGATGTATACGGACTGACGCCTGCCCGGTGCTGGAACGTTAAGGGGACCGGTTAGCTCTGATTCGTCGGGGCGAAGCTGAGAACTTAAGCGCCAGTAAACGGCGGTGGTAACTATAACCATCCTAAGGTAGCGAAATTCCTTGTCGGGTAAGTTCCGACCTGCACGAATGGCGTAACGACTTCTCGACTGTCTCAACCACAGGCCCGGTGAAATTGCACTACGAGTAAAGATGCTCGTTTCGCGCAGCAGGACGGAAAGACCCCGGGACCTTTACTACAGCTTGATATTGGTGTTCGGTTCGGCTTGTGTAGGATAGGTGGGAGACTGTGAAGCTCAAGCGCCAGCTTGGGTGGAGTCATCGTTGAAATACCACTCTGGTCGTGCTGGATGTCTAACCTCGGTCCGTGATCCGGATCAGGGACAGTGTCTGGTGGGTAGTTTAAC
>NZ_JBIVNJ010000144.1:0-2010 GCF_044753585.1 Streptomyces sp. NPDC088354
CGCAACGGACGCGTTCACCTACGTCGCGGGCCCGGGCATCTGACCGCACCCCAGCGGCCGGCCCCCATGGACCGGCCCGGAGCGGACGGTAACCCATCGGGTTCCGCCCGCCTCCCAGGCCCCGGCCCGGAAACCCCCACACGGGCCGGGGCCCCGCCCCGCACACTGCCAACGACCGGACACGAGCGAGGACGGACCTCCCGGCTCGCGCGGGCCCGAGAAAAGACTAACGACAGGCCCCCGGGCCGTCCGACATCGTACGGAGAACCCCGTGAAAGACAACGCTCCTCCAGCGGGACCGGCACAACCGACCGCCGTCGCCGCCGCTCCCGCTCTCACCTCGGCCGTACCCAACACCGGCCCCGCGGCGGGCGGCAACACCGTCATCCTGACCGGTAGCGGCTTCACAGGAATCACCGCCGTCAGGTTCGGCGCCAACCCGGCACTGGGATATACCGTCAATTCGTCCACGCAGATCACGGCGGTGGCGCCGGCGGGTTCGGGTGCGGTGGCTGTCACGGTCACGGCGCCGGGGGGTACGAGTAATGCGGTGACGTACACCTATGCGGTGGTGCCCGTTCTCACGTCTGTTTCGCCGAGTGGGGGGCCGGCTTCCGGTGGTACGACGGTCGTCCTGACCGGTACAGACCTCGGCGGGGCGACGGCGGTGAGGTTCGGCAGTACGGCCGCCACGTCCTACACCGTCAACTCGCCCACGCAGATCACGGCGGTTGCCCCTGCGGGTTCGGGCGCCGTTCCTGTCACCGTCACCACCCCGGGGGGCACGAGCAACGCCGTCATCTACACCTACGTGGGAACACCGGTCCTCAGTCTGCTTTCCCCAGCCCAGGGACCAACCGATGCGGGATCCGGCGTCACCCTCAGCGGCACGGGACTGACCACCACGACCGCCGTCCACTTCGGTGCCGCATCCGCAGCATTCACCGTTCTGTCCGACACGGCCATCGCAGCACTCGCCCCCGCCGGAACCCCCGGCCCCGTTCCCGTCAACGTCACCACCCCAGGGGGTACGAGCAACTCACTGACCTACACCCGCCTTGCTCCTCCCGTCATCTAGGGAACGGTCCACCACTCCCCGTCGCGGATACCCACCGGTTCAACGGCGGACAGCTCCTGGAAAGACCAGGAAAAGGGAGTGCTTGTCCGCCATGGATCCTGCATGGATCGCCCAGATCATCACTGCGCCGATCACCCGCGCGGGTGAAAGGTCACCGCTCCCCGGAAATGCGGCAACTGACAGCGGGACGTAATGTGACGCTCCTCGACACGAACTGCAGAACTGCCGACTGCAGCCGAACAAGGAGCCGATTTTCGTGAAGCGTTGGGAACCGCGAATGACGTGGAAGGCCGGAGCCTTTGCGGCTATAGCGGCGATCGTGGGGTTCGCTTCGCCGGCAGCGGCAGCCGTGCCCTCGACGACGGCCGTCCAAGCATCGCCCTCGACTGCCGTCACCGGGGCACCTGTGCAACTGACAGCGACCGTGACCTGCACCGGTGATCCCAGCGGCGGTCTCGGCATGACATTCTTCGACGGTGCCGACACCCTGGCAACCGTGCCAGTCGGAGCCAACGGGCAAGCCAACTTCACGGCCACCTTCGCGACCACGGGCACCCACACGATCACCGCTGCGTACAACGGAAACGACAACTGCTTCGCCTCGAACGCCACGGCGACAGTCGCGGTAACTGCGGCCGAGGACTGCCCATGGGGACCGCTCCCGTGCCGGGACGGCCACGCTCATCCGCCTGGTACCCACCACCCCTGCCCCACGCGTCCGTCAACGCCGTCGTTCCCCTCGTTTCCCATTTTCTGGGGTGGCCTCAGCGATGCCAATAGCAGCCACTGGTGCCAGCTCTAGTCAATTTGATGGCGTGGCGACCTCCGGGGGCGCTTGCAAGGCCGTCCCGTAGGAGCCGGAACGTCACCACCCGACGCATTGCCGGGCCTTGCTGCATGCTGACCGTCAGCAGCCTGCTCACCGCTGAATG
>NZ_JBIVNJ010000145.1:0-1986 GCF_044753585.1 Streptomyces sp. NPDC088354
CCCCATTACCTTGTTGATCAGCCCCGCAATGGGGTGCCCGGCCTCTGGGACGGCATGACTGTTCCCCCCTGTAGTCCGCATGATCTGGGGGGTGGTGTCACCGCTCCCGGAGGCACTGGCAGACCGCTGATTAGGGGCATGACCACCGACTCTTTCGGGAGGTTGGGAGGCTCTTCGTAATGTGGATGCCGGCAGCTGGTGCCGTAGGTAGGGCCGGGGACGTACGACCGGAGAGTGCACGTGATCGACACCAGTGACATCGGCGTCTTCCTCGGCCTGGACGTCGGCAAGGGCGAACACCACGCCACCGCGCTGACCCCGGCCGGGAAGAAGGCCCTCGACAAGCGGCTGCCCAACAGCGAACCCAAGCTCCGCGAGGTGTTCGCCAAGCTGATCGCGAAGCACGGCACCGTACTCGTCGTCGTCGACCAGCCCGCTTCCATCGGCGCCCTGCCCCTGGCCGTGGCCCGCGACGCGGGCTGCAAGGTCGCCTATCTGCCCGGGCTGACGATGCGGCGGATCGCCGATCTCTATCCCGGCGAGGCCAAGACCGATGCGAGGGACGCGTTCATCATCGCGGACGCGGCCCGGGCGATGCCGCACACCCTTCGCGCCATCGAGCTCGAAGACGAGACCGTCGCCGAGCTGGAGATGATCGTGGGCTTCGACGACGACCTCGCGGGTGAAGCCACCCGGGTCGCGAACCGGCTCCGCGGGCTGCTGACCCAGATTCACCCGCACCTGGAGCGAGTTGTCGGCCCGCGCATCCAGCACCCGGCCGTTTTGATGCTGCTGGAACGGTTCGGATCCCCGGCCCAGATCCGCAAGGCCGGACCCCGACGGCTGGTCACCCTCATACGTCCGAAGGCCCCGCGGATGGCCGAGCGCCTGGTCGAAGACATCTTCACCGCTCTGGACGAGCAGACCGTGGTCGTTCCCGGCACCGACGCGGCCGCACTCATCGTGCCCAGTCTCGCCACTTCCCTCACCGCCGTCCTCGACCAGCGCAAACTCCTGGCCACCAGGATCGAGGAGCTGCTGGAGTCCCACCCTCTTTCCAAAGTCCTGACGTCCATGCCGGGGATCGGCGTCAGGACCGGAGCCAGGATCCTCATCGACGTCGGCGACGGCAGCAGTTTTCCGAGTGCCGCCCACCTTGCCTCCTACGCCGGCCTCGCCCCGGCCACCCGCAGCTCGGGCTCCTCTATCCGCGGAGAACAACCCTCCCGCCGCGGAAACAAGCAGCTCAAGAGAGCGTTCTTCCTCTCCGCGTTCGCCGCCCTGGCCGATCCCGCCTCCCGGGCCTACTACGACAAGAAGATCAAGCAGGGCAAGCATCACACCCAAGCTCTCCTCTGCCTCGCCAGACGTCGGGCCGACGTGCTCTTCGCGATGCTCCGCGACGGCACCTTCTACGAGCCGCAGCCAGCGGCGGTCATATGACCTGCGGGTCACCCAGCAGCACCACACGGTCGGCCTCGACATCGAAGCCGAGAACCGGGTGGAGCGGATCAGACTCCGGGCTCAGCAACACCGGCTTCCCGAGCCGACGCCCGATTGCCCGCAGCAGACGGCACAGCACATCCACGCCGTGCTGACCCTGCAACTCCCGCAGATCAACGTCGAAGTCGATCGAGCCAGCCTCATACGCCCGAAAGATCACCAGGAATCCAGGAACCGGCCAGACCCTCAGCAACGCGTCGGCACCCTCACCGCGGGTCAACATCTCCGCAGCCCTCGGCAGCCGGACCACAGCACCGTCCTCGGAGTACTCGCACGACCACCCCTGCGACCGAACGAGATCAAGCACCGATTGCCAGTCCTCCACCGAGGTATCCGGGACGCGGACGTCCGGCAGCGACCCCATCAACTCGGGAGCAAAGAAGCTTTTGACGTCATCCCACAGCAGGTCAGGCATCACGCCATGCTGCCTTGCCACTCACCGAAACGCAGCCCGATTCCCTTGACGAAACCCATAGGGGCACC
>NZ_JBIVNJ010000146.1:0-1941 GCF_044753585.1 Streptomyces sp. NPDC088354
CCGCCTGTGGAGCCCTGATTCGGTACGACCGGCATGGGGGCGCTCCCTCGAGTCCGTCGGGCCGATCGGCGTTGCGCCTTCGGGCCGACCCGGCCCCTACGCCGATAGGACTGGTGGTTCTTCATTCGGAGTAGCCCACGGATTAAAAGGCGTGGCAATACCCGGAACCGCATATCACCCTAAAGAGTGAGAGGTCTCGGCCTCGGTCGGGATGTTGGGGTGGGCGGGGGCGGCTGGACGAGGATGGATGCGAGGTGCCGCAGGGCAATTCGCGCAGGAGGTGCCGGGGCTTGAGAGCGGCCAGGGCCCCATGGCCGGCGCACGGTCTTCGCCTGGGGTTGGCAGCTTGTTTGCCTGCGAAGAGCCCCTCCCAGCGGCCGCTATGGGACATGCGGGCCGTGTGCCGCCGCGCTGTCAGGGCTGTCCGTCCCGTAGCCGGATGCCGGCGTTGGTCAGGAGGTCGACCATGCCGACGCGAGCAGGGATCCCCGGCCGATCGGCAGGGGGCCTGAGGTTCGCGGACGCCTTGCGTGAGCTGCCCGGGCGGCACGGGCATGGTCCGGTTCCCAGGACGCCAGGAGTTCGACTGCCGAGCCCGGCTGCTGGTAGACCGTGGCGGTCCCGTGCTCGCAACCCGGTCCGAGCTGGGCCTGGTTGGGAGTCTGCTCCGGGGTGCGTGGGGGCCGTCTGTCGAGGTGCGGTGGATTCACATCGAATTGATCGCCAATGTTTCATCTGATTGGCATATGAAAAGACAATCTTGAATACGCCGTCGAAACGCGTCTCTTCACGCCGTGGCGCTCGCTCGAACGGTTGACTTTGGGACTGAAGCCTTGTCGTTCGGTCACCCTTATGGGTTACTCCGAAGTGTCCGTATCAGCGGCATTCGACTCTGCAAACGGACGTGGGCAAGCCCCTGATCAGGTGGCAACTCACACCTGACAGGCCGTTCTTCCCTCGATAGGCCCCTGTGCTTCACGTCGACGGGTGCACACCGCCGATCGGGTTCTCGGGCGCAAGGGCCATCGGGTTACCACCTGGCCAGTGGACACGAGAGCTGCTCGCACCCACCAGGGACGTGCGCGGACCGAACGCCCCATCACTGCTCGGCAATGTACCGCATTCCGAGCGAGGAGGAACACCTCATGCCTATCAGCCCGAATCAAGGATCCAGCGGTGGCGGCACATTGGTCACCATCACCGGCACCAACCTCACAGGCACCAGCGCCGTGCGGTTCGGTACACGGCCGGCGACCGCCGTCACCAACGTTTCGCCCACCCAGGTCACCGCCGTCTCGCCCTCCGGCAGCGGCGCGGTCGGCGTCACCGTCACCACCCCGGGCGGAACGAGCAACCCGATCCCGTTCTACTACGTCGGGGCGCCGTTCAAGCAGAGCATCAGCCCGGCCACCGGATCGACGGCAGGCGGCGAGACGATCACCATCAACGGCACCGGCCTGTCCAGTGCCACCAGCGTCGCGTTCGGCGCCAACACCGCAGTGCCGACGGTGGTGTCCGACGGTCAGATCACCGTCGCCGCCCCGGCCGGTGCGGCCGGCTCGGTCGGTGTCAGCGTCACCACTGCCGGCGGTACCAACAACGGGCTCTCGTACACCTACGTCGCAGCCCCGACGGTGACAACCGTCGCCCCGGCACAGGGCCCGACCTCGGGCGGCACGTCAGTGACCGTGTCCGGCACCGGACTCACCAGCACCACCGCGGTCACCTTCGACGGCAACCCGGCACCCTTCACCGTGATCTCCGACACCGCGGTGTCGGCGGTCACGCCTCCCGGGACCGCCGGACTCGTCGATGTCGTCGTGACCAACGACGCGGGCAGCGCGACCGCAACGGACGCGTTCACCTACGTCGCGGGCCCGGGCATCTGACCGCACCCCAGCGGCCGGCCCCCATGGACCGGCCCGGAGCGGACGGTAACCC
>NZ_JBIVNJ010000147.1:0-1876 GCF_044753585.1 Streptomyces sp. NPDC088354
TATCACGATCAAGGTCGGCCCGTCCCACAAGTGATCACGCATCGCTCGAAATGACCTGATCGGCCCCCGTCCCCTGGTGGACGGGGGCCGATCCGATCAGTGCTCTGCCCTATCTGATGTATTGCCAGTTGGGGACTCGGCCGACGGGTGGTTTGCCGTTCGGGGCGGTGAGGCCCTTGATCCCGGATGATCCCGGTCTTGGATTTGCCTTCGGTTGTCCCGCGCGCGACGCAGGCACGCGTGCAGGTTTCACAGGCCATCCGGTCGGCGAGCGACCCCGCAAAGGTTGGCGAAGTCGGACTCGGACCGTAGCCGCTCGGTATTGTTGCCAACCAAGTCTGCGGCGGGCTCCGTTGTCGGTCGCAACTCGTTCGACGGCGATTCCTGCAGCGCGCGGACCTTGATGATCTGGTGCTGCAGGTCGGGAGCCTGCTTGGGCTGTACTGCGCGGGCGAGGATTGCTCGGTCATGCCTCCCTTGCCAGAGCCCGACAGCAGTCGGCCCTTCGTTGAGCCGTGGTCGGTGGGATCTGGAACCGTTTGGTGGCCTGGCAGGCGGCCGCCCATCCCCGACGATACAGCGGGCCAGGCGCAACGTCTGGTCTCGGTAAGGGGCGTCTTACGGTGTGCTACGCGAGCCTTTCCGATCGCCGGTGCAGATCTCGCAATCCGCGGCAGGCCAGGAGCCCCTGTTTATTTCAAAATGCCTCAATCGAAACCTGCATCACCCGACCGCGGCCTTCCCGGACAGAACACCTAGATTCTCCGGCAGATCATTGTGCGGTGGCCCAGCCAGGGCAGGAATGGATCAAGCCATCAAAGGCCGTCTGCCTACCGTTCAATCACTTTCTTCCCCACCCATTAGGCTTTTCGATAAACCTGCAATCTCCCGCCAGAATCCAATGATCATTCGCTCAAACCGTAGCCCCACATCGAGCGTTGCGCGCTGCGGTACACCCATCCCCAATTCGTCGGGCGCCAGGAGGCGCTCGTATTCAGCGTCGACCCGGGCTCCCATCACTGGTTCAACGGAGCGGGAATGGTGCACGGTCTCCGACTCCGGGAGGGCAGGGCTGAGTGGTACCGAAGCCGTTTTGTCTAAAGCGAGCTCGGCGCGCCTAATACGAATGTCGCCAGTCGCGCCGGACGTATCCTCGCCCTTATCGAAGCAGGAAAGCCGCCAGTGGACATCAGCCCCGATTTCGCCCGGATGGCGGTCTGGGACTGTGACGGAGCGCTCAACCGCGGCTTCACAGCCCATCCAAAGATCGACCCCGGAACCGGCGACATGCACGCCATTACCTACAATCCACGCTTCAGCTCCGTCCGGTACGTGGTGCTCGACACGGACGGCAAGGCTAATCACACCAGCGACATCGAAATCGCCGACGGCCCGATGATCCATGATATGGCACTGCCGGAAACCCGCGTCGTGGTATTCTACCTCCCCGTCACTCATGCCGCGGCCAAGCGTCTGGCCCAATCCGGCGGACCCACGACCAGGCTCCCTCTCACCTGAGAAGCCGTTTCTCTATCGATCATGGTGAGCATCGGTTCGAGTGTGGCGACTCGGTCGGGTGATCTTCCGAATGTCCGTGCATGAGGGTAGGGCCTCCTGCACAGCTCATGGGTGTCGAATCCAAGTGAGCAACAGGAGGCCCTGTGCCGCAGTCTTGCGTTCCGGTAGCGGCAGAGTCCAACTCGCTTCCTCTGTCGTGTGACTGTCTCGCGCACCGGTTCGGGAACGCCGCGGATCGCCCGCACAGGAGGCCGAAGTATCCCTCCGACATGACGGACACCGAGTGGGCGGCGATGCGCGAGCTGCTGCCGGTTCCGGCGTGGATCGAGGGCCGGGGCGGGCAGCCGGAGGGCTACTG
>NZ_JBIVNJ010000148.1:0-1857 GCF_044753585.1 Streptomyces sp. NPDC088354
CCGGGCCCCGCGGGGCCCGGCCCGTGCGTCCTACCAGTTGTAGTACGGGTTGACCTTCATGCACGCCGACTTGTCGGAGGCGTTGAGCGCGTTCGCGCTGTCCAGCACTTCCTTGGTGTCGGACGAGCTCTCCTTCGGGTAGCTCGTGCCGGTGGTCCAGTCGGCGCCGACCACCAGCGTGATCCCGGAGGCCGACGCGGACTTCTTCACCGCGCTCGTCGGCAGGCCCAGCGACTTCGCGACCGCCAGGGCGTTCGCGTTCGCCTGCTGGTCGTCGGACGGGTACGTGACCGTGGTGCCGGACTGCGACTGGGGCGTGCTGTCGGACTCGGCCTGGGTGTAGCCGAGAGCGACGAGCCGCTCGGAGATCGCCTTGGCCCGCCCGGGGACGGCGGCCTGGGAGGCCGTGCCGGTGCCGTTCTCGACGGTGACGGGGATGTCCGCCTTGGCGTCGGGCCTGGCCGTCGAGGCGGGCTTCGCCGGGGGCTTCTTCTTGCTCGCCTTGCCGTCGACCGCCTGGTCGTTGCGGAGCAGCGTGAAGAGCTTGGTGGCCGCCGGTGTCGGCACCACGTGAGCGGTCGGGTTCTCCGGGTCGGCACCCCACGGCATGGTGGTCATGGTGATCCGGCCGGTCGGGACGCGCTTGAGGTCGTTGCCCATGTCGTACAGCTTCTTGACCGTGCCGAGGCCGGTGTCGACCGTCAGCGCCTTCGTGGCGCTCTCCGCGAGGCCGGTCAGCGCTCCCGGGTCGGTGAGCTTCGTACCGGACTTGAGCTGCCGCACCATCGCGTTCATGTACATGTGCTGGGCGTGGGTGCGGCCGATGTCGCTGCCGTCCTCGAAGCCGTGGCGGGTGCGCAGCCACTGCAGCGCCTGCTTGCCCTTGATGACGTGGTCGCCGGCGGTGAGCTTCAGCCCGGACTTCTTGTCCCACACGTTGCTCTTGACGCAGACCGGGACGCCGCCGACCGCGTCGGCCATGGAGACCACGCCGGCGAAGTCGATCATCATGAAGTGGTCGATGGATATACCGGTCAGGTTCTCCCAGGTGGCCACGGTGCAGCCCGGACCGCCGTGCCCGAGGCTGGCGTTGATCGTCTCCGAGCTGGTCTCGGGGTAGACGGTGCCGTCGTCCGGGTCGGTGCACTTGGGGATGGTGACGCGGGTGTCGCGCGGGATGCTGACCACGGTCATGTTGCTGCGGTCGGCCGAGACGTGCAGCAGCATCTGGACGTCGGCCAGCGGCTTGCGCGTCGCGTCGGCCTTGGCGCCGCCGAGCTTCTGGTTCTCCTTGGAGGCCCGGCTGTCCGAGCCCAGCAGCAGGATGTTCAGCGGGGTCTGGCCGGCCGCGTTGGCCTTGCTCTTGTCGACCTTGCTGTCGCCGAGGTTGAGAGCGTCCTTGCGGATGTTCGCGTTCAGGTGCTCGTAGTAGGCCCAGGCGGCGCCGGCCGACCCGACTATCGCGAGCGATGTGACGATCGCCACCCAGCGCAGAGCGCGCCGTTTGCCCTTTTTGCGACGGCGGTTGCCGCGCCGGCCCGGACCGTTGGGACCCCCTGTGCCGTCGCCGCCACCGTCGCCCGGCCCGCCGGTCCGCGGGTCGGTGTCGGGGGCGTCGTCCTCGTACTCCTCCTCGGGGGCGTACGGGTCCGGCTCGTACGCCTCGTTGTCGAAGGCCGAGGGCTGGTAGGCCGTCGTGTCGTAGGGGGCGTACTGCTGCCCCTGCCCCTGCCCCTGCGGCTGGGGTTGTGGCTGCGGTTGGTAGCCGCCGCCGTACGAGGGCTGCTGCGGAACGTACGGCGCCCCGTCACCGCCCCTGTACGGAGCGTTGCCCCACCCGGGTTCATGAGGTTCGTA
>NZ_JBIVNJ010000149.1:0-1856 GCF_044753585.1 Streptomyces sp. NPDC088354
ATGGCGGACCGCAGTGGGCTGTCGAAGTCCACCGTCGGCCGGATCTGGCGGAAGTTCCAGCTCAAGCCGCACCTGACCGACACGTTCAAACTCTCCACGGACCCACTGTTCGTGGAGAAGGTCTACGACGTCGTGGGCCTGTACTTCAACCCACCAGATGGCGCGGTGGTGCTGTCGGTGGACGAGAAGTCGCAGATCCAGGCCCTGGACCGGTCCCAGCCCGTCCTGCCGATAATGCCGGGCATGCCCGAGCGGCGCGCTCACGACTACATCCGCAACGGGCTGACCACCTTGTTCGCGGCCTTCGACGTGGCCACCGGCGAAGTCATCACCTCGTTGCACCGTCGTCACCGGGCGGCGGAGTTCAAGAAGTTCCTGATCAAGATCGAGAAGGAGGTTCCCGCACACCTCGAGGTCCACCTGATCTGCGACAACTGTGAGGATCATGGTGTGCCGCAGGGGGCCGGAGCCTGACCCGTGCGACAACTGGCCTCAGCTGCCTTGGAGTAGATCTGTCGGCCCCGGCCCCTTGTGGTGCTCGCCGACGCCGGCCCGCTGGACGTGTCCCGATAGGGGCTTCGCTGCACAAAGCACCGTCACAGTTCTGACCGCCCACCGGACCGGCGTCGGCCACCAGCCCCCGTCCGAGGAGCCTTGCGACCGTCACCAGTATGCCCCAGCCCACGCTGCCCACGCAGCACGCCCCAGACCTGACCGAGGATGTGATCCTGGGAGTCGATACCCACAAGGACGTCCACGTCGCCGCCGTGATCACCACATTGGGGGCCTCGCTCACCCACCAGCAGTTCCCCACCACTGCCGCCGGTTATCGCCAGCTGATCGCCTGGGCACGGTCGTTCGGTGTCGTTCGACGTGCCGGTGTCGAGTGCACCGGCTCCTACGGAGCCGCATTGACCAGGGCTCTCAGCCGTGAAGGTATCGATGTTGTCGAGGTCAACCAGCCCGACCGCGCCACGCGGCGCAAACGCGGTAAGACCGATGCCGTCGACGCCGACGCGGCAGCTCGCGCCGTCTTGTCGGGACGCGCCACGGTTACGCCCAAGACCGCGGATGGCCCTGCGGCGGACATGCGCGTCCTGCGACTTGCCAAGGAGTCGGCGATCAAGGCCCGCACCCAGGCGATGAACCAGCTCAAGGCCATCCTGCTGGACATCGACCCCGAGCTGCGCGACCTGCTCACCGGGCTGAGCAACCCAGCGCTGGTCGCCACCTGCGCAGCACTCACCGACGAGCGGGGCGAAGCGGTCTTCACCTTGCGCCTGCTCGCCATGCGGATCCAGCACCTGTCCGGGGAGGTCAAAGAGCTGACCCGGCGTACCACCATAGCCATCCGCTCCTGCCGGCCGCAGATGCTGGACCTGGTGGGCGTCGGACCCGACAGCGCAGCCGCCCTGCTCATCGCCGCAGGTGACAACCCCGACCGCCTAACGGATGAGGCATCCTTCGCCGCCTTGTGTGGCGTCAGCCCGGTCGAACAGTCCTCCGGCAAGACCCACCCTCGGCGCCTGAACCGCGGCGGCAACCGACAGGCCAACGCCGCTCTCTACCGCCTCGTGATGACCCGCATACGCTGGGACGAACGCACCCAGGCCTACCTCCAGCGACGCACCGCCGAGGGCATGTCCAAGCGTGAAATCATCCGCTGCCTGAAACGCTACGTGGCCCGCGAGCTCTACCGACACATCTGCCCACCGGCAACCATCGAGCTGCCAACCGCCGCTTGACACAACATAGGGGCATCTACGGCACCCACAAGACCCCCGCGATCAAGGCGTGGCTCGCCAGACACCCCCGGTTTCACATGCACTTCACCCCCACCAGCTCTTCCTGGATCA
>NZ_JBIVNJ010000150.1:0-1821 GCF_044753585.1 Streptomyces sp. NPDC088354
CAACCCCACGACACCCCCCACACCCACCACCCCAACCCGCACCAGTGAAAACACACGACGCAAACCAGTGAAAAACAACCGTCGCTCATCAGCTGCGGGCCAAGGCTGCGGAGTGGCGGCGTATTGGAGACCTGGTGGAGCAGCGAGGGTTGACGGTGTACTCGGTGCGGGCGGATCCGGTGTATCTGCGCTGGCAGATGGAGCGTGAGGCTGCCGTGGGCGAGGCGCGGCGGAGGTTTCGTGCGGCGCGGGAGGATGTGCATCGGGTGCGGGAGGATCGGGAACGGCTGGTGGTGTCGTTGGGTGGTGAGGCCGGCAGGCGGGTGCGGGAGTGGGCGGGCCGGTACGGTGTCACGCCCGGGCGTCTCCTGGATGAGCTGGTGGAGCAGGCGCAGGTGGACGAGGCGGGTCAATTGGTGGTCGTGGCGTTCACGCCGTCTTTGGAGGAGGGGCGGGCGTGAGTTTTGTGCGGCTGCGTGAGCACCAGGTCGAGGCGAATTCCCGTATCCGCCGGTGGGTGGGATTCCCTGCACGTTCTGCGGTTCCTGCTGAGGGGGCGCGGGCCACGCTGGTGTCCGCCACCGGGTCCGGGAAGACGATCACGGCGGCTGTGGCTGCGCTGGACCTGTTCCGGGACGGCCGGATCCTCGTCATGCTGCCCACCCTCGACCTGCTCGTGCAGACGGCTGAGGCGTGGCGCCGGGTCGGGCACCGGGGGCCCATGGTCGGCGTGTGCTCGCTGGAGGGCGACGAGGTCCTGGAGCAGCTGCGGGTGCGGACCACCACGAACCCGATCCAGTTGGCGTTGTGGGCCGGGTCCGGGCCGGTGGTCGTGTTCGCCACGTACGCGTCGCTGGTCGATCGGGACGACCCCGAGGACGTAACAGGTCGTGGACGGGTGCGGGGGCCGCTCGAGGCGGCACTGGCCGGCGGGCAGCGCCTGTACGGGCAGCGGCTGGCCCCGTTCGACCTCGCGATCCTCGACGAGGCGCACGGCACCGCTGGGGACCTGGGTCGGCCGTGGGCCGCGATCCACGACAACACCCGCATCCCCGCCTCCTACCGGCTCTACCTGACCGCGACACCGCGGATCCTGGCCGCGCCACGCCCGCCGAAGGGCAAGGACGGGACCGAGCTGGAGATCGCCTCGATGGTCTCCGACCCGGCCGGCACCTACGGGGAGTGGATCTTCGAGCTGGGGCTGTCGGAGGCGGTGGAGCGGGGCATCCTCGCCGGCTTCGAGATCGACGTCCTGGAGATCGAAGACCCCGACTGGACCGTCGGCGCCAGCGAAGAAGCCCTGCGAGGCCGGCGCCTCGCCCTCCTGCAGGCCGCCCTCCTGGAACACACCGCGCGACTCGACATCAAAACGATCATGACGTTCCACCAGCGCGTCGAGGAAGCCGCCGCGTTCGCCGCCAAGCTCCCGGAAACCGCCGCCGACCTGTATGAGGACGAGGTCTCCGACCACGCCCTGGCCGAAGCCGATGCCCGACCGGCATCCCCCATCGGCGCCGAACCCGACGAACTCCCCGCCCGCCGCCACGTCCCCCCGGACCGCGTCTGGGCGCAGTGGCTGTGCGGCGACCACCTGGTGGCGGAGCGGCGTGAGGTACTCCGGCAGTTCGCCAACGGCACCGATGAGGACGGCAAGCGGGTCCACCGGGCATTCCTCGCCTCGGTCCGCGTCCTCGGCGAGGGCGTCGACATCACCGGCGAGCGCGGCGTCGAAGCCGTCTGCTTCGCCGACACCCGCGGCTCCCAAGTCGAAATCGTCCAGAACATCGGCCGCGCCCTCCGACCCAACCCCGACGGCAGCAC
>NZ_JBIVNJ010000151.1:0-1771 GCF_044753585.1 Streptomyces sp. NPDC088354
GGGTGCCGACGAGGGCCACAGCGGCTGTAGCGGCTGCTCGGAAAGCGGTACGCTTCTTCATAACTCTCTCTCGCTTTTCAGCTACTTTTGACAAAAGGTCATCGCAAGAGCGCTTATTTCTACCGCGCGCCGTTGATGGACACCCGGAAAACCATACGTCGTCCTGCCGTGCACCAGAGCAAAGACATGCTGCGGGAAACGGTCCGAGCCGCTACCGCGAGAGCGATACCGTGGGCGAAAACAGAATATGCGCGCCATTTAGCCGATCTTCTGCCCCAGACGACCAAAGGCCAGCTCTCCCTGTGTGAACCCGGGTTCACACAGCTGGCTACAAAATCCAGGTGAAGCTGCGCGCCAGCATAGTACCCGACCAGGCGCATCTCCACAAGGATCGTTACTGTTACAGAACAAGGAATATTGTCATCCGGTCGTTTTCAGAATCACATAGCTTCCAGACATCCCAGGTGCCCCGGAAGCGTGTTGAGCAGCTCATCGAGCCGGACGCGTCGGCACAGATGTCAACCTGGGTCAGTTCGTGGACAATGCCCGTTGTCGGGCCGACAAGCTCACCGAGGAACGATGCACGGAACTCGACGCGCTCGGCATGCGCTGGTAGCCCCCGCAGCCGTGTCACTCAGCTCGGCCGGGACCCCACAGGAGTCCCGGCCCCGCCCTGTATGGCGCCGTGTACGGCCCGCTGACGCCAAGCGGAAATCCCGTACGGCTGCTGCCACGAGGCGCCGCACGGGCCGTGCAGGCTGTTCTGCCCGGGGCGTTCCCGGGCATGTGCTGCACTCGGTCAGGTGGGCGTCGAATGGGCGTGACGCCAACTGCAGTTCGTCGTTGAGTGAGCGACTGTAGATCACCTAGCAGGGGACCCCGGGCCGGCATGACCCGGGGTCCCCTGCTGTCGGCTCACGACATTTTGGCGGGGGCTGGCGGTACCACGTGGGCGCGGGCAGTGTTTTTGATCTCGGCTCTGAGGTGCGTCCGGTGATGGCTTGATCGCGAGGTGGTAGGTGGTCTGAGTCACTACGCTGAGCGCCTTCACCTCGGGAGGTTCGGTTGGTACAGGGGAGCGCACTCGGGCAGGACTTCCGGCGGCTGTGGGGTGCGTATGCGGTCAGCGCAGTGGGCAGTGCCGTCGGCATGGGGGCGTTGCCGCTGATTGCCCTCCTGGTGCTGGATTCCTCTGCGTTCCGGGTCTCTTTGCTGGCTGCGTTGTCCGCAGTGGCCAGTGGGGTGATCGCTTTGCCGCTCGGGGTGCATATTGAGCACCAGTACAAGCGGCCGGTCATGATCACTGCCGATCTGGCCCGCTGTGTGCTGCTGGCGAGCGTTCCGGTCGCCATGGCTTTCGGCAGGCTCACCTTCGCCCAGCTGTGTGTCGTCGGAGTTCTCCAGACGGCGGCATCTGTCGCGTTCAGCGCGGCGAGTGGGGCGCATTTGAAGGCACTTGTCCTGCCCGAGTACCGTCTTCGTGCCAACAGTCTGTTCGAGACGACCAACTGGATCAGCGTCAGCGCCGGACCGCCCGTCGGCGGGCTTCTGATCGGAGAATCCGGCCTCCTGACGCAGCCAGTCGTCAACAGCAGTGCGCAACGCTGTGGGGCCCGAAGCATGCCGAGCCCCACAGCAATTTTGTTGCCGCCGCACCATGAGCAGCCGCACCCCACCCTCCGTCCCGCAATGGCCTCCCGCCCGGTGCAGGCGCATCCTGAAAGAGCGGCCCCGCTTGGAAAGGCTGCCCCCTTGGCCCAGAGCGGGACCG
>NZ_JBIVNJ010000152.1:0-1767 GCF_044753585.1 Streptomyces sp. NPDC088354
CGCCCGTCGAGTACGAAGCAAACCACTACCTCAACACCACGAAACCCCAGGTCACACCCAACATCTGAGATCTCTACCGAACCCGGAACGGTTCACGTTGCGTTACCACCGAATGTGAGACAGGGCCGTTAAGCTGACACACCCCTCGGGTGGGGAATGAGTATTCCTGGTCGGGGTCTGCGATGGGTTGCGCCGTGAGTGCTGTTCAGGTTTTGGCGGGGATGTATGGCCCGTGTCTGCTGCTTGCCGGCTGGGTCGCCGGCCTCCTCCGTAGGTCAGGTGTTCGTGCGAGGTGGGTCTTGGGTTCGGGTCGATGTCGTTTGTGGGGGGTCTCGCCCGGTGTGGGTTTTCGCTGTTCGGGTAGTGAGGTGGGCCTGGTGGGTTGTGGTCTCACCAGGGACGGGTGATGGTGTTGGTGTCCAGGGTGACTGATCCGTTGATGGCCATGGCCTGTCCGTGGATGGTTGTGCCGGCGTTGGTGGTGATGGAGGTCAGGGCGAGGATCCTGCCGGTGAAGTCGGTGTTGGGGCCGAGAGTGGCCGAGCTCCCGATTTGCCAGATGACGTTCCTTGCCGTGGCGCCGTTGATGAGGAGTACGCGGCTTGCGGTGGCTGTGGTCAATGTGGATCCGATTTGGAAGACCCAGTCGGCGTTGCGGTTGCCTTGGGCGTCGAGCGTGAGCGTGCCGGTGAGGGCGATGGACGTGTCGGCGTTGTAGACGCCGGGAGTCAGCGTCAGGCCGCCGAGGTCGCCGGAGATGCCGGCGTCCGGGATTTGGGCGACGGCGGAGTCGTAGGTGGCGACCAGATCGGCGTGGGCTGCAAGGGCGTCGGCGTCTGCGACGTGGATGGTTCCGTGTACCTGGCCGGGCGGGAATCCCGTGACCGAGACTCCGGGGCTCACCCCGAGATCTCCGGTGACGTCGGAAAGGCCGGTGTTGGTGACCGACTGGCCGCCCAGTACGGCGAAGCGTCCCAGGTAGGTGTATGCGTCCGAGGAGGTTGTCGTGCCGCCGAGGGTGGTGACGGAGACATCGGCCGGACCGAGTGCGCCCGCCGGCACCAGGGCGTCGATCTCCGTGTCGGAGGCGATTCTCCAGGACACGGCGGGCGTGCCACCGAAGGTGACGTCAGTGGCGTAGGAGAACGCGGTCCCGGTGATAACAACGAGATTGCCCCCGTCCATCGGCCCCTTGTCCGGGGTGACGGCGGTGATGGACGGCGGGTCGAGGTAGGCGTACACAACGCCGTCGGCGGTCCCGCCCCTGGTCCGCACGGTCACGGAGACCGTCCCGGCGCCGACAGCTGCCGGGACGGTGACAGTGAGCTCACCGTCGGAAATGACGGTGAAAGCCGCAGCCTGCGTACCGAAGCGGACCTCGTACGTGGTGTAGAGGCCAAGCCCGGTGAGAGTCACGGTGTTGCCGCCGGCCAAGGGGCCGGCCGGCGGCGGCGTGAGGCGGAAGGAAGGTGGCGGCAGGTAGTAGAAGCTGCCGACGACACCCGTTCCGCCCGCGGTGGTCACCGAAACCGGTACGGCGCCGACACCTGAAGGGGTGACGGTGGCGGTGGTGGTGTCACTGACGACCGTGAAACTCGCGGCCGGGCGCGCGCCGTACCGCACACCGGTGGTGCCGGTGAAGTGGACGCCGGTGAGGGTCACCGCGTCGCCACCGCCTGTGGAGCCCTGATTCGGTACGACCGGCATGGGGGCGCTCCCTCGAGTCCGTCGGGCCGATCGGCGTTGCGCCTTCGGGCCGACCCGGCC
>NZ_JBIVNJ010000154.1:0-1750 GCF_044753585.1 Streptomyces sp. NPDC088354
CTCGGCGTGCGCGCCGCGGGTCTGGCCGCCGGCCCGATGACCGGTTTCGACGCCGAGGGCATCGACAAGGAGTTCTTCCCCGAGGGCGACCACTCCGTCCTCGCCGTGGTGAACATCGGCAAGCCGGGCGAGAACGCCTGGCGCGCGCGCTCGCCGCGCCTGCCCTACGACGAGGTCGTCACCACCGTCTGACGACGATTCGAGGCAGAGGCCGTTCTGGGCGTGGGGATGAACGCGTTCCGGTGTCCTCGCTACTGGCCACATGTCCGGAGCACGGACGCCATCTGGATAACCCTCCGTGTATGTCGGGTCCCTGCTGGAAAACGTGGGGACCCGACTATCGCGCCAGCCGCCAGATCTCAGGCGTCGCTAATCTCGGACTGCGATTCCAGTGGTGGTCAACTGATTTGTCCCAGGAGGCCCGGGCCTTCAGGCTTGGGAGGAGTGGGTCCTCGGGTTGGAGTCCGTGAGGCGGTGGAGTTCTCTGCGTCTCTGTTCTGTCCTGCGCTCTCTTTCGGTGTGGGTGAGGGCTGTTAGTTCTCCAGCCGGACTTTTGTATCTACTCTGGTCAACGGCCTGGCGGTGCGGAGTGTAGTGGGCGTGCGGACTGGCTAGGGTGGCCTTTCGCCGACGTTCCACAATCGGTTGGCCGCGCCGCGTGTCATGGCTCCGGCTCGAGCTGTTCGTTGTGATCCATGACGTACCGACGAACGCCTGGGACCTGGCACTGGAAGAACTCTTCCTGCGCATCGGAGCCCGCTTCTCCCGCGTGGAGGCTCGGCGGCGGATGCGGGACTACGTCCGTGGTTTGCTCCACCCGGTCGGCCGCAAGAACAGCTGGCAGCTCGCCGAATACGCCGACGGCCATGCCATCCCGCACGGCTTGCAGCACCTGCTCTCCCACAGTCAGTGGGACGCAGACGCAGTACGCGATGACCTGCAGGCTTACGTCGCCGGGCGACTCGGACATGCCAATGGTGTACTGATTCAGGATGACACCGGATTCGTCGAGAAGGGCACCACCTCAGCCGGAGTGCAGCGCCAGTACTCCGGCACCGCCGGGCGGACAGAGAATTGCCAGATGTGTCGCGCGCCGCACCTGTGCGTCGCGCTAACGGTGGATGCTGGCCCGCCGCAGCATCGCCAAGCCTGACGAGATCGCCTACCACCTTGCCTGCGCTTCGCTGGACGCCACCATCGCCGACCTGGTCCTCGTTGCCGGATGCCGCTGGAAGGCCGAGGAGTGCTTCCAGAGCGCGAAGAACGAGTGTGGCCTGGACCAGGAAGGGCACCGCCACGGTGGGCGTCCAGCGTCAAGACACCGGTACCGCCGGACGCATCGAGAACAGCCAGGTGGCCGTCAAAACACGAGGCCGCCCCGACGCTGAATCACACCACCCGGGTTTTCCGGCTCAAGAACCGGCGCCTGCACCTCGCTGGCGGCACCCTCTGATCGCGGCGTGCTCCCGCGACCTGGCCGCCGCCCTCACGCCGGTGCGCGCCTACCAGGACAGCCTCGACCACTGGTGCGCTTTGTTCATCGTCGCCGTCCAGGTGCAGCCGCTCCCCGCCACCGGCGTAGTGATCGGTATCGATGGGGGCGTTGCTGAGACCGCGATCACGACCAGCGAGGCGGTAGGGGCAGTCAGCCACTACTAGACGAGTAAGTCCGATCTCCGGTCAGTGGTCGTAGGCGATCAGTGACCGGGTGATCGGCGCGTTAGTTGCGTTGTTGTGCCAGATGGCGGCG
>NZ_JBIVNJ010000155.1:0-1746 GCF_044753585.1 Streptomyces sp. NPDC088354
CCAATGCCACGAAGTTAAGCGCCCAGCTGCGGTGTCAAGGCATCTGGGAGAGTGATCTTGTAGGTGTTCGGCGCGGTGCGGATGAGTCGGCCGTTGCGGGCCCAGTAGCAGAGTTGCGCGGTAAGGCTGCTGAGGGGGCGCCCCGAGGTGGGGAGCCCGAGATGCAGCGCGATGTCCCGGGTGTGCATGGCCTGGTTGGAGTTCGCGGCCAAGAGCTTGCAGACCTGGCCCCAGCGGCCGGAGAGGTTCCGGCTCGGGTCTTGCGTGCTGGGCAGGGCTGGCGGGTGCACGGTGATCTCGATGGCGGTGATCGGGGTGCTGTCGCGTGGGCGCCCGTCACGGTTCCAGATGTTGTAGCGGGAGGTTCCGCATTTGACGATGCGGGCGGACATGCGCATCCGGCGCCTGGGGAGCAACGCGTGCAGGACGCGGGCGCCGATGTGTCCGACCAGGTTGGAACGGCTGCTCGGTCCTGGGGCCGAGGTCGTTCCGCGGAGGCCGACTACCGTGTCGCGGGCGGCTTCGAGAGCGATGGTGAAGCCGGCTCGGTCGGGATCGCAGCCGGGCATTGTCTCCACCGCGGTCACCATGACTGAGCGCAGGGCCTGGTAGAGGGCGAGCAGTCCCCACATCTCCTGGTTGAGGCCCACCGGGTCCTTCGAACGTAGAACTCGTCCTTTGAGCAGGGTGTGGCGGAGCGCCAGGAAGGTGATCTCGATCTCCCAGCGCTCGTGGTAGAGACGCACCAGGTGGTCGGCGGGATCGGTGCGGTGGTCGTTGAGCGTGGTCAGCAGGCGGTAGGTCCCGCCGAAGTCGCCGCCGTCGGCGGTGCGGGAGTGGATCTCGGCCTCGATCACCCGCAGCGGGAGCCCCCCGATCCGGGTCAGGTAGGAGCCGTCGGGCAGCAGCGCCAGCACCGGCGGTCGTCGGGTGCTGGTGGCGCGTATCAGGAACTGAGTCCCCTGAGCTGCGATGTCTGTGAGCAGTTCGTTGCTGTCAAAAGCACGGTCCGCCAGAAGGAGCATGTCCAGGGTCAGATGACCGACCAGTTCGTGGGCGTAGTCGGTCTCGCTCTTGGAGGCGGGGCCGAAGACCGCTGCGATCAGGCCGCGGGTGCCTGTTTCGCACAGGGTCATGAGCATCAGCCGGGGGTAGCCGGTCGGGCCGTAGCGGCGTTCGGTGCGGCCGAGCCAGGACCGGTTGCGTTCGTGGTCGGGGACGGACAGGCTCCCGCAGCCGTCGAAGGCGACCGTGCGCCAGCGGCGGTAACGCACTCCGGGTGTGGACGGCTGGGCCAATGGGCCGGCCAGCACGTCGAACAGGCGCTTGAGCGGGGCCACCCCGACCCGACGTCGCAGATCGCGAAGTGCCTTCTCCGAGGGCTGCGGCACCCAGCCCACCAGTCCGGCCCCGAGTTTTCCCCACACCAGCCCGGCGCCCAGATGCTCGAACAGCCCGAGCGCGAGCACGAAGTACACCCCGACGCGAGAGGGCAGGCTCCGAAGTCGTCGCTCGCGAGCCCCGCTCTCGTCCAATACCGCATCCACCAACTCGGGTGGGATGACCTGCGTTAACTCGCCGACATGACCAGGTGCGAACACGTCATTGGTTCCGTTCATGACAGACTGAGCCACTGGGCCTCTGCTCTCTCAGGAAGATCTTGGTCGATCCCCCTGAATAGCAGAGGCCCTTCGCATCCCGCCCACGCTTGACACCGCCGCTGGGCTCTTAACTTCGTGGCATTGG
>NZ_JBIVNJ010000156.1:0-1704 GCF_044753585.1 Streptomyces sp. NPDC088354
GGTTCTGTCGACGATCTTGTGGTCCAGATCGGGTGAGGGCTCATCGTGCGAGTAGGACTCGTTTGCGAAGAAGGTCGAGGCCGGCTCGGCCGAACATTTGACGCTTGAGCATTTTCAGGCGGTTGATGTTTCCCTCGACGGCGCCGGAACTGTAGGGCAGGGAAAGACCGTTACGGACGGCATCGACGTCGCGCCGGAGGTTTCTGGCAAAAGACGCCAGCGCGACATGGGTGTCCTGTTCGGCAGCGGTGATCCAGTCGTCGAGACGGTCGCCGCGGCGTCCGGCCATCATTGCAGCAAACTTCCGGACGTGATCGGTGAGCCTATCCAGCTCGGGATTGCTTTCGCGTAGACGGTGGAGCTTGTCTGCGTCCTCGTCCCGTAGGTGTTCGGGATGGGCCATGATCCAGGAAGTGACCTCGCGGACCGACGGTGGCTTGGGGCCTGGGGCGGGCGCGTGTCCACGCCCGGTTCGGTAACGTCGCAGGTGACGCTGAACAGCCAGTTCACCTCCCGGATAACCAAGGCCCTGGATTTCCCGGTAGAGCTGTGCGGCATTTCTGATGCCTTCGTTCCAGCGTTGGTGTAGGTAACCGACGTACGGATCGACGATGTGCTCCCGCTGGAGGCTCTTGGCGACCACGTCGTCTGCCGAGCGGGCCCCGGCCAGCTTGCGGACCGTGGCCTGGTGCAGCCCGAGTTTCCGGCCGATCGCCGCCTTCGACATTCCCTGTTCCCGCAGTTCGTGGACGGCTGCATGCTGTTCACGCAGCCGAGTCACGATCTTCAGTTCCTTTGGCGGTGGCTGGACCACCTGCGGCTCCGCCTCCGGCTTGTCGGGGGTGCCGGCAGTTCCAGGGGACGTTTCGACCAGGCGGGCGCGATGGGCGTTCACCGTCTTCTCGACTGCCTGACCGAGGTTGGCCCACAAGTGATAGCGGTCGGCGACCTGCTCGGCCTGCGGCGCCCCCATCCGTGCCCCCTCCCCGTATCCCGCTGAGCGATCGCGGCAGATGACTTTCACTTCGGGGTGATCGCACAGCCAGGCGGCCAAGTCCTCGCCCTCGCGGCCATCGAAAAGGTGAAGCGGACGGTGGGTGGCCATGTCGATCAGCACCGTGCCGTAATGACGCCCCTTGCGGAAGGCAAAGTCGTCCACGCCCAGCACTTCCACCTCGCCGACATCGGGCTCAGGTAAAGCCCTGACCAGCCGCAATAGCGTATCTCTGCCCACGCGGATGCCGATCGCATCCGCCAGTCGGGCTCCCGCCCTGCCGGCCAGGGCCAACCCGACCTGCGTCAACAGCCCGCTCAGCAGCGGAGTATGGCGACTGTGCGGGGTGGTCAGTCCCGCAATCTGCTCCGCAAACGTGATCACCGAACAGGCAGCATTCTCACAACGGAATCGGCGTATGGATAACTGGATCACGACGCCGAGCCCGCCCACGGCGACATCGCGCAACTCGCGCACATACCGGCCGTGCACGCGTGTCGATCCTTGGCCACACCGGCAAACCGCGGTCGTCGATCGTGCCCGCGTCCTCAGCACCACCTTGTCCGGCAGTCGCTGGACCCCTTCGATCAGCAATGCGGACAGGTGCGGAAACAGCTCCAAGAGCACGTCACAAGAGCACACCGCGCATGATCGCGAACAGCTGACACGACCCGCTCAAGCGTCCGAATCACAAGATCGTCGACAGAACC
>NZ_JBIVNJ010000157.1:0-1702 GCF_044753585.1 Streptomyces sp. NPDC088354
CGGCATGAGCACCGAGCGCACCATCACGGTGGGCCGCCGCTGATCCCCGGCCCGGGGGGGCCGGGGCCCCCCCCCCGCCCGCGGGGCCCCCCCCCCCCCCCCCCCCCCCCCCCCCCCCGGCGGCCCCCCCCCCCCCCCCCCCCCCCCCCCCCCCCGCCACCGTTCCCGGGGTCCTGCCGTGCGGGGCGCCGGTGACCGGCGCCCCGCACGCTCAAGGGGTCAGCTCAGCGTCCACTTCTGGTTCGCGCCCCCGGTGCACGTCCACAGCTGGAGCCGGGTGCCGTTGGCGGAGTTGTTGCCCGTGACGTCCAGGCACTTGTTCGCCTGCGGGTTGACGATGTCGTGGGCGGCGGACAGGGTCCACTTCTGGTTGGTGCTGCCGGCGCAGTCCCACAGCTGGAGCTGGGAGCCGTCCGCGGTGCCGAAGTCCTTCACGTCCAGGCACTTGCCGAGGGCGCGCAGGGTGCCGTCCGCGGCGGCCGTCCACTGCTGGGCGGCCGAGCCGTTGCAGTCGTAGAGCTGGACGGGGGTGCCGTTGGCCGGGTTGGCGCCGGCGACGTCGACGCATTTGCCGGCCAGGCCGGTGATGCGCCCGGTGCCGCCCCCGCCCGAGGTGTCCGAGGTGGTGACGCGCACGTAGTCGACGACGAGCTGCTGCGGGAAGGACGTGCTGCCGTCCGGGTCGCCCGGCCAGTAGCCGCCCACCGCGAGGTTGAGGATGACGAAGAACGGCTTGTTGAACACCCACTGCCGGCCGCCCAGGTCGGCGGGGGTCCTGCGCTGGTAGACGGTGCCGTCGACCGACCAGCTGATCGCGTCGGGGCTCCAGTCGATGGCGAAGGTGTGGAAGGCGTCGGCGAAGGCCTGGCCGCCCGGGAGCGTGTAGCCGGCGCCGATGCCACCGGACCCGGAGTAGCCGGGACCGTGGAGTGTGCCGTGCACCGAGCCGGGCTCGAAGCCGACGTTCTCCATGATGTCGATCTCGCCGCTGGCGGGCCATCCGACGTCGCCGATGTTGTCGCCCAGCATCCAGAACGCGGGCCACATGCCCTGGCCGCGGGGGAGCTTCATCCGGGTCTCGACATGCCCGTACGTGGTGGTGAAGCGGCCGGAGGTGTTGAGCCGGGCCGAGGTGTACTGGCAACTGCCGTACCAGCACTGGTACCCGGCGGGGTTCTCCTTGCGCGCGGTGATGACGAGGTGGCCCTGGCCGTCGAGGGCGGCGTTGCGGTTGCCTGCGGTGTAGTACTGCCGCTCGTGGTTGTTGACGTTGTCGCCGGTCTCGGTCTGCCACTTGCCGCCGTCGACGCCGCTTCCCGCGGGGCCGTCGAACTCGTCGGCGAAGGTGGTGACGGCCGCCGCGGCGGCCGGGGCCGTCGCCGGGGCGCCGCTCGCCGGGCCCGTGGTGGTGAGGGCGGCGAGGGCGAGGAGGCCGGTGATGCCGGCGGCGAGCAGACCGCGGACGCGCGGGCGTCGGCGCGGGCGTGGGGGGAGTGCGTTCACGGGCGCTGCCTTTCATGGGGAAGTCATGCACCTGTCATGTGAACGGGACGGGCCGGGCCGGTCGGTCATGGGGGAGGCCTGAGGTCCATCCGCCTTTGTTCAAGGCTTAGACCGACCGGCAATAGGTGGCCGCTGTGCGTCTGGGAGATGGTCTGGATGCGGCACGGGCACGGGCCTGCGTGATCATGGAGTTCTCTAC
>NZ_JBIVNJ010000158.1:0-1672 GCF_044753585.1 Streptomyces sp. NPDC088354
CTCCTAATGGGGACGTAAGTGTTGGGGATGACCGGCACGTGGTGAGCCGTATTCGCTCCTGAGGCGCCGACCTCTCAAGGCAGAGCCGGTCCCGTGTGCTGGTCGTCCCCGGCATCCGCCGGGGACGCGTGACCCGGCGGGGCCCCGGCCACGCTCCAGCCTTCGTCCCGCTCGCCCGGCCCCGCCGACCACGCGACCAGCGTGCGTCTCGGTCGCTAGCGTCGTGGACCAGGCCGCCGGCAGGGATCACCTCTCACCGCTTCGGGAACACAGAGTTCCCCCGCAGACCGAGGGCCCTGCCGGTCGCCGGGATCGCGAACGGCTGATCGGATGACGGGCCGCACGAGCCCTTCCATTAGGGAGCCGCGCACCCTGCACGGCTGTGACCAGCAGCAATACCCTCACCAACCAGGAGGACGGATCCATGGCCCGCATCTTCTGCGGGATCGACTGGGCCAGCGATCACCACGACGTGGCCCTGATCGACCAGGACGGAGCGCTGTTAGCCAAGCTCCGCATCGACGACAACGCCACCGGCCTGACCCACCTGCTGGATCTGCTGGCCGACCACGGCGACACCCCACAGTCCCCGATCCCGGTGGCCATCGAGACCTCCCACGGCCTGCTGGTGTCCTGCCTGCGCGCCACCGGCCGACCCGTCTACGCCATCAACCCGCTCACCGCCGCCCGCTACCGCGACCGATACGCCCTGACCCGCAAAAAGTCCGACCACCTGGACGCCAAGGTCCTGGCCAACATCCTGCGCACCGACCCCGCCGAACACCGGCCCCTGCCCACCGACAGCGAGCTCGCCCAGGCCATCACCGTCCTGGCCCGCGCCCAGCAAGACGCCGTCTGGGACCGCACCCAAGCAGGCAACAAACTCCGCTCCCACCTGCACGAATACTTCCCCGGCTTCCTCCCGGTCTTTACTCATTACCGCGAGGGCATCACGTCGAAGGTGACCCGTACCCTGCTGGCCGCCGCCCCCACACCGACCCAAGCCGCCCGCCTGTCCCGCAGCCAGCTCCGCGCCCTGCTCATCAAGGCCGGTCGTCAACGCGAGATCGCCCCCGAGGTCGAACGCCTCCACCAGCTGCTGCGCGAACCCCAAATGCAGCAACCACCCCTGGTCGAACAGGCCATGGGCGCCAAAACCCAAGCACTGCTACGGCAGTTCAACGCGGCCTGCACCAGCGCCGACGAACTCGAAGCCGCCACAGTCGCGGCGTTCGAGACGCACCCAGACGCCGAGATCATCACCAGCTTCCCCGGCCTCGGCGCCCTCACCGGCGCCCGCGTCCTCGCCGAACTCGGCGACGACCACACCCGATTCGCCGACGCCCGCGCACTCAAGGCCTACGCCGGAGCCGCACCCATCACCCGCGCCTCCGGAAAGAAGACAACCGTGCTGGCCAGACACATCAAAAACCAGCGCCTGGCCGCCGTCGGCTACCTGTGGGCCTTCGCCGCCCTCACCGCATCACCCGGCGCCCGAGGCCACTACGACCGCCGCCGAGCCACCGAAGAACGCCACACCGCCGCCCAACGCAACCTCTTCAACCGCATGCTCGGCTGCCTCCACCACTGCCTGACCAAGCGCATCCCCTACAGCGAAGAGATCGCCTTCCCCACCATGGCTTGACAGATCAACCGCATCGGATGTCTGCCT
>NZ_JBIVNJ010000159.1:0-1608 GCF_044753585.1 Streptomyces sp. NPDC088354
ACACCAGCGGCCACCCAGCCCCGAGACACCAACCGTCACCATCTCCAAGCCGACCAGAACGCACCCGACTCGCAGGAAAGATCCTTAAATCACCGATATTGGGGTTAGCCCCTATGACACCCAGGCGCGCTACGGCACCAAGAAGACCACCAGCTGGACGGGCTACTGGCTGCATCAGACCGAGACCTGCGACGACGAAGTACCCTGGCTGATCACGGACGTTGTGGCCGCGGCCGATGGGGACAGCGAGGCACTGCCCGGCATTCATATCCGCCTCGCCAAGCGGAAGCGCCGCCTACCGAACAGCTCGTCGACAGCGGCTACACCACGGCCGGCACTCTGGTCACCGCCCGTCAGGAACACGGCATCGACTCCGTCGCCCCCGCATGCCCTGTCAGCGGCGGTGACGGCCTCCAACGGTTCGGCCACGACCATTTCCAGATCGACGACGCACGACGTGAGGCGATCTGCCCTAGGCGGGCACACCAGTGCCTCCTGGGCTGCCACCCGCAGCAGTCGCCGCACGCGCGTTCCCTTGGTCCAGATCCGCTTCGATGCAACGACCTGCCGCACCTGCCCCCTGCGCTCGCAGTGCACGACAGCAGGCAACGGCAAGTGGGGACGGGCACTCTCCCTGCGCGAACCCACCCAGAGGGCGGCCCTCCAACAGCGCCTGTGCGGGGACAAGCCAGACGCCGGGAGTGGGCGCTCTCGCTACTGGTGCGTGGCCAAGGCGGCGTCGACGACGGCCCGGGTGCGGCAGGCGGCCAAGGGAACCAGAAGGAACTGCCGGTGCCCGGAAGTGGCGTACTGGCTGGTGCCCCTCACCAGCAGGCCCGTATGGCGGGGTTGTCGAATGTGCGGTCGATTGCCGTCGATGGCGACCACCAGCAAGCTGGCCCAGCGGGCCTGGCGATGCGTATCGCGGTCGCAGGTCCATGCAGCGGATTGAAGAGGGCCTGCAGCGGAAGCATGCCGAGTCTCGTGCGGGCTGCTACGACCCGGTGGCGGTGGCCTGCGGCAGAGGCAGGGACCTGAAGGCGTCGGTGAGTTTGGATCGCACGGCCACGTAGCCGCACTCGGTGAACAGTGCGGCGGCCAGCAGAGCTGGTGGACGACGCTGGAGGGGTCACCTGACACCTGGTCAGGCATGGGGATTCGGTTGCAGCTGATCCTGATGGTTGGAAGCTGAAAGGGAAAGGCATTCGTATTCCGTTTTTGTGGCACCTCGGATCTATGGGTGCGATGTGCCGAAGTGATGGAATGCAAGGTTCACGGTTGCCTTTAATCCTGTCGAGGAACGGCCTTATGCGGGTGACTCTTGAGTCAAGATAAAGAATGTGCAACGAACCCCCGACCCTTATTGACGTGGGTGTAATTCCATTGCGAAAGTCCCACTCAACCCGCAAGGGCCGCGCACCCCACTCGCACAACCTGCGGCGACGGATGCGTTTCCAATGTTTCGGCCGTGTTGCATCACTATGCCAGAGGCGGCTGAAACGTAACGTTTAATGAACTGAGTGAGAGTGTGTGACTCGTGGGCCGTTATCTGCTGCGCCGACTCGTCAACTATCTGGCGCTGGTCCTCATCGCGGCCTCCCTCACCTA
>NZ_JBIVNJ010000160.1:0-1565 GCF_044753585.1 Streptomyces sp. NPDC088354
CGGTGCCTGGCCTCCGCGGCGGCGCCGAGCCGGCCGAACACCACCCCGTCCAGCAGCCGCGGGTCGGCCGCGGGCCGGGTGCCGGGCCGTTCGGTCGCGAGCACGACCTCGTGACCCGCCCCGGTGAGCACAGGAAGTAGCAGCAGGTGGGAAGCAAGTACACGAAGCGATACACCGAGGAGTTCAAGCGGGACGCGATCGCGCTCGTCGATTCCTCGGGCAAGACGGTCACCGCCGTCGCCCGGGAACTTGGCATCAGCTCCGAGTCCCTGCGCGGCTGGTACCGCCGGGCAAAGGCGGACCAGGGCGAAGGCAAGTCCGGTGAGCTGACCAGCGCCGAGCGCGAGGAGCTCAAGCGGCTGCGCAAGGAGGTCCGCGAACAGCAGCAGACGATCGAGATCCTGAAAGAAGCGACGGTGGAGTCAACCGGTTGGTGCAACAGTAGTGGCGAGCCTATCAGCGGGAGTTTCGAAGCCGAGGGTTTGGCGGGGGCGGGTGTTCAGCTTGAGGGCCACGGCGTTCAGATCGTCCTGGGTGTATCCGGAGAGGTCAGTGCCCTTGGGGAAGTACTGGCGGAGCAGGCCGTTCGTGTTCTCGTTCGAACCGCGCTGCCAGGGGCTCTTCGGGTCGGCGAAGTAGACCTTCACGTCAGTGGCCAGTGTGAACCGTTTATGGTCGGCCAGCTCGGTGCCCCGGTCCCAGGTCAGTGACATCATCAACCTGCCGGGTAGATAGAGGACTTGACGGGTCAGGGCGGAGATCACGCTCTCGGTGTCCTTGCCCTCGACCCGCACGAGCATGACGTAACGGGAATGGCGCTCCACCAGGGTGGCGATGTGGCTGTTCTTCGCACCGGTGATCAGGTCGCCTTCCCAGTGGCCGGGAACGGCTCGGTCCTCGGCCTCGGCCGGGCGCTCGCGGATGGAGACCGCGTCACGGATACAGCCGCGCTGCTGGCCGGCGGTCGTGGCGTTCTTCGAGCGGCGCATCGTGCGCTGGCGGCGCAGGTGGGAGACCAGCTCCTTCTTCAGCACCCCGCGGGCTTGGATGAACAGGCTCTTGTAGATCGTCTCGTGGGACACGCGCATACCGTCCTCGGGCGCGAAGGTCCGGGCAAGCCAGCCCGCGACCTGACGCGGCGTCCAGTCCTCCTTCAGTTTGCCCGCGACCGTGTCCCGCAACGCGGGGCTGACCTGGAGCAGGCACAGCTTCGGACGCCGGGCGTTGTCCCAGGCCCGTTCATCGGCACGGGCCGCGCGATACTTCTCCCGCCCGCCGTGCCGCCCCACCTCCCGGCTGACCGTGGAAGGAGCCCGGCCCAGCCGGACCGCGATCGTGCGGAAGGACTCATCAGCGGCCAGCCCGCGCGAGATCTCCTCCCGCTCGGCCAACGAGAGCACCCCGGCGGACCTGCTCCGGGCCGCCGGAACGTACCCGCCGTTCGCCGCAATCACCCCGTGGATCGAGCCAGGCACCTTGCCCAGCGCCCGCCCGATCTCACTCAGCGACTGTCCGTCCCGCCATCGCCGCCACACCTCGCGCTTCTGCTCGTCCGACAACCCCGG
>NZ_JBIVNJ010000161.1:0-1539 GCF_044753585.1 Streptomyces sp. NPDC088354
CCGAACTTGTGGCCCAGATCGCCCGCCGCAATGAACAACCCGCCCATGGCTATGGAACTGACCACAGCACCATGAAACGTGCTAAAGCTGAAAGCCCACCTGCCGTTGAACAACCCGTTGATGAAGACCTCGGCAACCGACTCCGAAGCACCATCGACAAAGCTATCGCCCACCACTGCCCCGCCGACCCGCACAATACGCTCACCCGGCCTCGGCGGCCTATCAATCTTCGACGTGACGTCACGCGGAACGTCCTTCACATGAACCGGACGAGGCCCACCACCCGGACCGTCCCCGTGCCAGTCAAGACGCTTCCCGATCCTCTTCATCACCGGATCGAGCGCACCATGGAATATGCCCGTCAGCCCACCGAAAATGCCATCCTGAATAATCTGCTTCCAGTCGAACCCGCCGGGCCTGCGCCCCTGCGGCGCAAATACAATCATCCCCAGACGCACGATGAACGTGGTGAACGCCTCATCGAAAGCCTCGGACAGACTCGGCATCTTATGGGACAGCTTGAGAAGCCGGTCCAGGATCGTCAAAAGCGTGACCCGGCTCCGCGCCTGGGCCGCAGCACTGTCAGCAGCGGCCGACCCGCCCGTGAAGAACGCCATCGCAGCAATAATGGTCAACTCGATGAGCAGACGCACCAACTCCGCGATGATCTGGGCCTTCGCCTCCAGGATCTGCATGGAGATCTGCACCCGGCCATCAGCGACATCATCCAACTGCCGGGCAAGCTCCCGCACATAGTTGACACCGCCGTCATCAATGAACAGCCGCATACTCTGCACATACGGGCGGGCCGCCGCCGGAGGCAACGAACGGCCCACCACCCCCACCGACTGCTCAATCAGGTCCGACAACTCATGAAGCCTCTTCGAGAGATCCTGAAAAGGGACACGACTGTCATACGCCATACCCTCGTTCGCCCGAGGCATCCTCGAACCCGTCAGGGCCCAAAAAAGGTTATTGAGTTCGGGCGAGACGTGGATACTCATTAAACCATTAACGCTTTCCGCCGCGACGCTTGGCTTCCTGAATGGAATCCATCACATCATTTTGAGTACCACGGATGTTCCTGAGACTGGCCGTGGTTCCATCAGTGACACCGATAAGAGCTTCAAAAAGGGCACCCCCGGTCTTGACGACCAGTTCCCGGTCCCGCTCCTCAATCGGCTTGAACTGCTTCGCGAAATCGTCACCCTCCCCCGTCCAGCCAGCAGTCTCACGAATATCCTCATCGAACCGGCGACGAAGCTCGTGCGCAAGCCTGGCAATATGGTCGATGTACTCGACACCCCGCGCCAGATTCTCCGGCTGCGCATAATACTCATCAGCCATACCCGATCACTCCTCCGAGTCCTCATGAATCTCATCACGCAACCTCCGCGACGAAGGCCGGTCCCCCACCACCGCATCACCATCAAGAACACCAGGACCAAAAATATTCGCCCAGTCAATCGACACACCCGGCAACTCAGCCAAAGCCTCACTCCCACGAGTAAAAGGCTCAAACTTTTCCATCACCTGACG
>NZ_JBIVNJ010000162.1:0-1519 GCF_044753585.1 Streptomyces sp. NPDC088354
CTGTGCATGATCGTCCTGCTCTTCGTCATGGCCTACGGCTCCCCGCTGTTCTACAAGTGGAGCTACACGGACCTGGACTTCACCGCCTTCCAGAAACCGCCCTCGGGCAACCACTGGTTCGGCACCGACCAGACCGGCACCGACCTGTTCGCCATGACCATGCGCGGCCTGCAGAAGTCCCTGGTCATCGGCATCCTGACCGGCATCATCTGCACGGTCGTCGCCGCCGCGGTCGGCGCGAGCGCCGGCTACTTCGGCGGCTGGGCCGACCGCTCCTTGATGTGGGTGGTCGACCTGCTGCTCGTCATGCCCAGCTTCCTGATCATCGCGGTGCTCTCCCCGCTGTTCCAGGGCAGCACCTGGCTGCTGTTCGTCGTGCTGCTGGCGGCGTTCAGCTGGATGATCACCGGCCGGGTGGTGCGCAGCATGACACTGACCCTGAAGGACCGTGAGTTCGTCAAGGCCGCCCGGTACATGGGCGTCCCGGCGCCGGTCATCATCTTCCGGCACATCGTGCCGTCGATGGCCTCGATGCTGATCATCGACGGAACGATCCAGGTCGGCGCGGCCATCATCGGCGAGAGCAGCCTGTCCTACTTCGGCTTCGGCGTGCAGGCCCCCGACGTCTCGCTCGGCACCCTCATCGCCACCGGCACCCCCGCCGCCCCCGCCTTCCCCTGGCTGTTCTACTTCCCGGCTGGCTGCCTGGTCCTGATCTGCCTGTCCATCGCCTTCATCGGTGACGGGCTGCGGGACGCCCTCGACCCCAACTCCAGCAGTGCCAAGGCCCGTGGCCCGCGCAAGCCCAAGAGCACGTCCAAGGAAGGACGCACGTCGTGACCGAGATCCCCGCCGTGGGCCTCACCGACCTCCGCGTCCCCCTCCGGACGACCGACGTCACGTTCTCGGAGCCGTACAGCCGCGAGCCCGTGGAACTGGGCAACCCGGACGTGACGCAGGTGCGTGGCAAGGACATCGCGATGGTCCTCCTCGACCCGTACGGCGGCGAGACCAGCGCTCGCAGGCGCCCGGGCGCACCACCGAACGTGATGGCCACCGTGCATCCGGTGCCGCGCGCCCATGCCCGCGCCTTCATCGGTGACGGGCTGCGGGACGCCCTCGACCCCAACTCCAGCAGTGCCAAGGCCCGTGGCCCGCGCAAGCCCAAGAGCACGTCCAAGGAAGGACGCACGTCGTGACCGAGATCCCCGCTCTGGAGGTCACCGACCTCCACGTCTCCTTCCCGAGCGAGGCCGGGCCCGTCGGAGCCGTACGCGGCGTGTCCTTCTCGGTACGGCGCGGTGAAGTCCTGGGCATCGTCGGCGAGTCGGGTTCCGGCAAGTCCGTGTCCTCGCTGGCGGTCCTCGGCCTGCTGCCGGAGACCGCCGACATCAAGGGCTCGGTGAAGCTCCACGGCCGTGAGCTGCTGGGCCTGGACGACCGGGAGATGACGAAGATCCGCGGCAAGGACATCGCGATGATCTTCCAGGACCCGCTGTCCGCGCTCACCCCGGTCTAC
>NZ_JBIVNJ010000163.1:0-1487 GCF_044753585.1 Streptomyces sp. NPDC088354
CCTCGGGCGCCTTGACGGCCCGCAGGACCAGGGTGAGGACGACGGTGACCACCACGTTGAGCACGAAGGCGGTCAGGCCGATGTAGCCGATCTGCCCGATGACCGGGATGGTGTCGGAGGAGCCGCCGAAGTGCTTCTGGGTGGGGCTCGCGACGCCGTAGGCGGCCCAGGTGCCGTAGATCATGCCGACCGCCCAGCCGGCCAGCAGCGCCCAGCGGTGGAACCAGCGGGTGAACAGTCCGCCGACCAGGGCCGGGAAGGTCTGCAGGATCCAGATGCCGCCCAGCAGCTGGAAGTTGATGGCGACCGTCTTGTCCATGGTGAGGACGAAGACGAGCGCGCCGACCTTGACCAGCAGCGAGACGATCTTGGAGACCTGGGTCTCCTGCGCCGGGGTGGCGTCCGGCCTGATGAAGTCCTTGTAGATGTTGCGGGTGAACAGGTTCGCCGCGGCGATGGACATGATCGCGGCGGGTACCAGGGCGCCGATGCCGATCGCGGCGAAGGCCACACCCGCGAACCAGGACGGGAACATGTTCTCGAAGAGCTGGGGGATCGCCAGCTGCCCGTTGTAGCCGGTGATCCCGGCTCCGACCCCGCTCGCCAGCGCCATGAAGCCGAGCATCGCCAGCAGACCGAGCATCAGCGAGTACAGCGGCAGCACGGTGGTGTTGCGGCGGATGACGTCGCGGCTGCGGCTGGAGAGCACCGCGGTGACCGAGTGCGGGTACATGAACAGCGCGAGGGCCGAGCCCAGCGCCAGCGTCCCGTACGCCCACTGGGCCGTGTCGCCGGGCGCCAGTGATCCGCGGGGCTTCCCGGTGGCCGGACTGACCTGCGTGTAGGCCTCGTTCGCCTTGGCGAAGATGTCGTCGAAGCCGCCCAGCTTGATCGGTATGTAGATGATCGCCACCGCGATGACGATGTAGATCAGGGTGTCCTTGACGAACGCGATCAGCGCCGGCGCGCGCAGGCCCGAGGAGTACGTGTACGCGGCCAGCACGCCGAAGGCGATGAGCAGCGGCAGGTCCTTGACGAACCAGTTGGACGAGGCGCCGCCGCCCACACCCATCACGTCCAGCACCGCCTGGATGCCCACCAGTTGCAGCGCGATGTAGGGCATGGTGGCCAGGATGCCGGTGACGGCCACCGCCAGCGACAGGCCCTTGGAGCCGAAGCGGCCGCGGACGAAGTCCGAGGTGGTGACGTAGCCGTGCTTGTGGGAGACCGACCACAGGCGCGGCAGGAAGGTGAAGACCAGCGGGTAGACCAGGATCGTGTAGGGCACCGCGAAGAAGCCGGACGCGCCCGCCGCGTACACCGCCGCCGGGACGGCCACGAAGGTGTAGGCCGTGTACAGGTCCCCGCCCAGCAGGAACCAGGTGACCCAGCCGCCGAAGCTGCGGCCGCCGAGCCCCCACTCGTCCAGGTGCAGCGCGTTCTCGGCCCTGCGCCAGCGGGCGGCCAGGAAGCCGAGCACCGTGACG
>NZ_JBIVNJ010000164.1:0-1469 GCF_044753585.1 Streptomyces sp. NPDC088354
CGGTGATTTAAGGATCTTTCCTGCGAGTCGGGTGCGTTCTGGTCGGCTTGGAGATGGTGACGGTTGGTGTCTCGGGGCTGGGTGGCCGCTGGTGTTCGGTCCGTTTGAGTTTCCAGTTGGCCATCTTGCGTTTGATCACACGGGGGTTGGACCGTAGCCGCCGGGGTGGCAGGAGCCGTTCGCGGATCTCACGCAGGGCTTGAGCCAGGGATCGGATGAGTCGTGAGGGGGGAAAGCGCCGCCTGTCCGGTGAGGTGGCGGCGGACGACGCGCAGGGTGCGGGTGAAGGAGATCCTGTCCGGATCGCATCCTTCGTCCCGTGCGGCGTGGTGCATCAGGTCCCGCAGGGCGTGGTGGACCAGCAGGAACGCGTAGATCTCCTGTTCCGCGCCGGCGGGATGCTGGGATCGCAGGACCAGGCGGGGTCCGCCCTGGTGGGTCTTGATCTCATCCAGCGTGGTCTCGATCTCCCACCGCTGGGCATACAGCGCGGCCATCTCGGCTGCGGGTGCGTCCTTGGGGTCGAGGACGGTGGTGATCAGCCGGTAGACCGTGCCGTCGGACCCGGTGCCGAGGGTGTACTCGACGACGCGAACCGGGATCGGATCGGCACGGCGGTTCTTGTCCCGCGCCGCAACGATCTCCGACAGGTAGGAGCCGTCCGGAAGGGCCTTGACCACGGGCAGGACCGCGCTGCTCTTCACCCGCCACAACAGATCGGCGCCTCCGGCGGTGGCCGCCCGCCACAAGTCGGCCCCGGCGAAGCCGCGGTCGGCCAGCATCAGCATCCCCGTCGACAGGCAGTCGAACAGGCGCCGGGCCAGCACTGTCTCGTGCTCGGCCAGTGGCCCCACCTCGGCGGCGAAGACCGCGTGGGTGCCGCATTCGACGAGCGCGGCCACCCTGGCCTGGGGAAAGGCCCCCCGCCGCTGACCGCGCGACGACCCCGGACGGCCATAGAAGGCCCCATTGGCCTCGGTGTCGGGCAGGTCGAAGGTGGTCCCGTCCACCGCGACCAACCGCCAACGGCCATACCAGGCCCCAGGCGTCGCCTCGGCTGCCACCGGACGGCATACCCTCGCGAACAACGCCTTCAGAGGTTCGGGACCCAGGCGCAGACGAGCCCGGCCGACGGCCGCCGTCGACGGCACCCGCCACGTGCTATCCCAGCGTCGCTCGTGTTCAAGTCCGCAGGTCAGCAGCCTAGCGACCTCCTCATAGCCCTGCCCCGAGAACAAGCACATCGCCAGCACGAAATAGACCACCACCCGCGCCGGCAGCAACCGGCGGCGCTGCTCGACCCGCCCGCACTCCGCAACCACCTCATCAACCAACTCGGGTGGAAACGCACGCGTCAAAACCCCAAGCGCGATCCGATCCGACAACCGCTCACCATCTGACGACTTCACCTGTCCGGGCCTTGGCACACCCACACAACGACATAGAAGCCCTCAAAGTCACCGGTATTG
>NZ_JBIVNJ010000165.1:0-1453 GCF_044753585.1 Streptomyces sp. NPDC088354
TTCGACAGGGGGCTTCCCAATGCCGTTGTCAAGCCGTCGAGGTGCTGGGGGACACGGCTTGGTAGCACGCTCCGTCACGGATCATGGCCCACAGGACGTTGGCGCGACGCCGGGCGAGTGCGAGTAGTGCTTGCTTGTGGCCCTTGCCCTCTGCTCTCTTGCGGTCATAGAAGGCCTTGGACGCAGGGCAGCACCTCAAGCTGGTCAGCGCGGATAGGTACATAGCTCGGAGGAGACCGCGGTGGTATCTCCTGGGCCTGCGCAGATTGCCGCTGACGCGACCGGAGTCGCGCGGGGCGGGTGCCAGGCCGGCGAAGCCGGCCAGACGGTCCGCGCTGCCGAAGGCGGCCATGTCGCCGCCAGTCGCGGCCAGGAACTCGGCCCCGAGGAGCTTGCCCATGCCAGGCAGGCTGCTGATCACCTCCGCGTGCGGGTGCTCGCGAAACCGTGCCTCGATGAGAGCGTCGAGTTCGGCGATCTCCTCATCCAGGATCATCACCCCCTTCGCGAGGCGGACCACCATGGCGGCAGCCAGCTTTTCGCCGGGCAGGGCCGTGTGCTGGGCCTGGGCGGCGTCGACGGCCGTGCGGGCCAGCACGGCGGCACTGCGGACCTTCCGGTTCTTCAGCCACGTCTCAATCCGCCTCACCCCGGCGCGGCGGATCGCGGCCGGAGTCTGGTAGCCGGTCAGTAGCACGATCGGTCCCTTGTTGGTCACGTCCAGCGAACGCTCCAACGCAGGGAAGATCTCCAGCAGTTGTGCACGCAGTCGGTTGATCTGCCGGGTACGGTCGAATACCAGGTCCAGGCGCCGAGTAGTCAGAGTGCGCAGATCGACCGCGACCTCATCGCCCGGCCGTAGCAGCCCGAGATCGCGCCGCACGCGAGCTTGGTCGGCGATGACGAAGGCGTCTTTGGCGTCCGTCTTGCCCTCGCCCCGATAGGTGCCGGCTGCTCGGTGAACAGCCAGGCCGGTGAGATAGGCGATCGGCTGTTCGTGGCTGAGCAGGAGGCCGATCAGCAAGGATGCGCCACCGTGGTTCAGGTCGACTGCCCACAGAACGTCCTCGGATATCGCCAAGACGTCACTGATCAGCTTCAACAATTCGGACTCGTCGTTCAGGACGCGGCGCGACAGCAGTCGCTCGCCCTTGGTGTCGAGGACCACGCAGTGGTGATGCTCTTTGCCGATGTCGACTCCGGCCCAGATCTCGGGCACAGCCACCTCCGCCAGCTCGTCCTACATTGGTCCCGCAGACGACCTCGCCGACGTTGCCCTACGCAGCGATCGAGTCGCGTCTCCCAATCAGCGGTCGAGTCGTCGCAGGGTTCCGGGCGGCCAAGCCCCCTGAGCCATCCGGCGGCGGAACAGTCACAGCCATACCTGGAACCCCTGGGTTCCGCCGATCCTACGAGTGACCGGTGCGAACCCATGAAGAAGGTAGGGCAACAG
>NZ_JBIVNJ010000166.1:0-1419 GCF_044753585.1 Streptomyces sp. NPDC088354
GGATGGCGTCCCCTCTTGTGGTGTAGCCGATCACGTCGGGGGTGTGCGCCGGGGTGCATCGGGTGGGTAGCCCCCGCTCCCTGCCCATGGGGCGGGCCACCATGCAACTCTTCCTGGTGAACGGCCAGTTCAACCCGGGAGGTGCGTGGTGGCCCTGTCCCAGTCTGACCTACTTCGCCTGCTGGAGTCACTACGCTCGTCGGACGGACTCGAACTCGTCCGGAACGTGGCCGAGCGGATGCTGCAGGAACTGATCGAGGCCGAAGCCACCGCGAAGATCGGCGCGGGGTGGAACGAGCACACCGACACTCGCACCGCGCTGCGTAACGGACACCGCGACAAGACGTTGAGCACGCAGGCCGGCGACCTGGACCTGGCGATTCCCAAGCTGCGGTCGGGAAGCTTCTTCCCGAGCCTGCTGGAACGGCGGCGCCGGATCGACCAGGCCCTGTATGCCGTCATCATGGAGGCCTACGTCCACGGAGTGTCCACCCGCTCGGTCGATGACCTGGTCAAAGCCCTCGGCGCGGACACCGGGATATCCAAGAGTGAGGTCTCGAGGATCTGCACCGACCTCGACCGGCAGCTGATCGCCTTCCGCACCCGGCCCCTGGACCACACACGCTTCCCCTACCTGTATCTGGACGCCACCTACTGCAAGGCCCGCGTCGAGCACCAGATCGTCTCCCGGGCCGTGGTCATCGCCACCGCGGTCACCGAGGACGGCGGCCGCGAGGTCCTGGGGGTGATGGTCGGGGACAGCGAGACCGAACTGTTCTGGACCCAATTCCTCCGTCACCTGCGCGAACGAGGCCTGACCGGCGTCCGCCTCGTGATCGGCGACCACCATACGGGCCTGGTCAAGGCCATCCGCAAGGTGATGATCGGCGCGGCCTACCAGCGCTGTCGGGTCCATTTCCTGCGCAACACCTTCGCGGTGATCCCGAAGGACGCTGGCGAGATGGTCGCCGCAACCATCCGCACGATCTTCGCCCAGTCCACCGCCCAGGCGGTACGCGCCCAGCTGCAGACCGTGGCCGACATGCTCGGAACCCAGTTCCCCAAGGTCAAGACGATGCTGCTGGACGCCGAGGAGGACCTGACGGCCTTCGCGGTCTTCCCCGAACGACATTGGAAGAAGATCCAGTCGACGAACCCCCTGGAGCGAGTCAACCGCGAGATCAAGCGCCGCATCGATGTCGTCCAGGTCTTCCCCAACGACGACGCCCTGCTATGGCTGGTCACCGCCGTCCTGTTCGAGATGCACGACGAATGGATCGCCTTCCCCCGCCGCTACCTCCCCGAAGGCAGCATGGAACAGATCTACCCTGCCGAGCTCCCCGAAGGCGCCCCCGCACTCCCCAACACCACGAAGACAACCGCCGGATGATCGGCTACACCACAAGAAGGGACGCCATC
>NZ_JBIVNJ010000167.1:0-1330 GCF_044753585.1 Streptomyces sp. NPDC088354
TGAACCGTTCCGGGTTCGGTAGGGACTCGATCGTTTGAGAGGATCGAGTCATGGCACGTCCTTCCCAGTACCCGCTTGAGCTGCGCCGTCGTGCGGTGCGCATGGTCGCCGAGGTGCGGCCCGACTACGACACCGAGTGGGCCGCGATGAAAGTGGTCGCCCAGAAACTGGGCATCGGCACGACCGAGACGCTGCGCAAGTGGGTCCGCCAGGACCAGGTCGATGCCGGCAGCCGACCGGGGACGACAACGGAGGAGTCCGCGCAGGTCAAGGCGATGAAGAAGGAGATCGCCGAGCTGAAGCGGGCGAACGAGATCCTCAAGGCTGCGGCGTCTTTCTTCGCGGCCGAGCTCGACCGGCCACACACGCGCTCGTAGCGTTCATCGACGAGCACAAGGGCCGCTTCGGCGGCGTCGAGCCGATCTGCCGGGTCCTTACCGAGCACTCCTGCAAGATCGCCCCCTCCACCTATTACGCCCACCACAAACGCCAGACCGCACCCGCGGCCCGCACTGTCCGCGACACCGAACTGAAGGCGCTGATCAGCGAGGCGTACGACACCAACTACCGCGTCTACGGAGCCAGAAAGATCTGGCAGCACCTGAACCGGCAGGGACATCCCGTGGCCCGCTGCACCGTCGAACGCCTCATGCGCGACCTCGGCATCAGCGGCGCCGTCCGCGGCAAGAGGGTGATCACCACGATCCCGGATCCGTCCGCGCCGCGGGCTCCGGACCTGGTCGACCGCGACTTCGTCGCCGTCGCACCGAACCGCTGCTGGGTCGCGGACTTCACGCACGTGGCGACCTGGACCGGCGTCGTCTACATCGCCTTCGTCGTGGACACCTTCTCGCGCCGCATCGTCGGCTGGTCAGCAGCCACCACGAAGGAGACCCGGCTCGTCCTGGACGCGCTGGAAATGGCCCTATGGCAACGCGACCGCGACCAACACCCATATGTGCGCGGTGAGTTGATACATCATTCGGACGCCGGGTCCCAATACACCTCGTTCAAACTGGCCGAACATCTCGACGTCGCCGGCATCGCGGCGAGCATCGGCTCCGTCGGGGACGCCTTGGACAACGCCCTGATGGAGTCGACCATCGGGCTCTACAAGACCGAGCTGATCAAGCCGCACCGGCCCTGGAGGACGCTGTCCCAGGTCGAGCTGGCCACCGCCGAGTGGATCGATTGGTACAACCACAGCCGACTCCACGGTGAGATAGGGCACATCCCGCCCGTCGAGTACGAAGCAAACCACTACCTCAACACCACGAAACCCCAGGTCACACCCAACATCTGAGATCTCTACCGAACCCGGAACGGTTCA
>NZ_JBIVNJ010000168.1:0-1249 GCF_044753585.1 Streptomyces sp. NPDC088354
CGGCACCCGGTAGCGGGCGGCACTCCACAGGGCGGAGGTGGTGTACTGCGTCGCGCCGTCCCCGATCAGGGCGACGACGGGTCGCTCGGGGCGGCCCAGCCGCAGCCCGATCGCGGCGGGCAGGCCCCAGCCGAGGCCGCCGGCGGCCGGGTAGAACAGCGACTTGGGCCGGGTGAGGGTGAGTCGGTCGCGGATCATGTCCGCCGAGGTCCACTCCAGTGCGATCACGGCGTCGTCGGTCTTGCCGGCGTCGATCGCGTCGAGGATGGCCTCCGCGGTGAACGCCGGCCCGGTGGTGTCCGCCTCGGGGAGGGTCCGCTCAGGGGGCCAGGGCCGGTCGCTCGGCGCGACGGCGTCGGCGAGGCGGACCAGCGCGTCGGACGGATCGCCGACGCCGATGCGCCCGACCGGGGCACGCGCGGCTTCGTCGGGGTCGTCGGTGACCCCGTACAGGCGGACGCCCGGCGGCAGGAAGTCACTGCCGCTGGGCGCGTGGTAGCGGAAGACCGGTGCTCCGACGCAGAGGACCACGTCGTACCCGGCGAGGGTGTCGGCGACCGCGCCGACGGCGGACGGCAGCTGGCCCTGGTAGCAGCGGTGCCGGGTCGGGAACGGGGCCCGCGGCGGGCTGGGTGCCACCCACACCGGCAGGCGGGCCCGCTCGGCGAGGGCCACCGCGGCCCGGTATCCCGCCTCGGTGTCGGCGCCGGGCCCCAGGACCAGCGCCGGTGACGTCGCCCGGTCCAGGGCCTCGACCAGCATGGTGAGCGTTCGCGGGGCCAGTACCGGGGCGCCGTCCACCACCCGCTCCAGGAGGTGGGCCAAGGCGCTCTGCTCAGCGGGCTCGGTCCAGTCGTCCAGCGGGACCGACAGGTAGGCCACGCCTCGGGGCGCGGAGTCGGCGAGCATCAGGGCCTTGGAGACCAGCGCGGGCCCGTCCTGCGGGCGCAGCGGCTCTCCGGACCACTTCACCAGCGGGTCGCACAGCTTGGTCGGGTCGACGTTGGTGAGCATCGCCCCCACCGGGACGTAGCGGCGCGCCTGCTGACCCGCCATGACGACCATCGGCGTGTGGCAGGCGGCGGTGTTGGTCAGGCAGCCCATCGCGTTGCCGGTGCCGGACGCGGCGTGCAGGTTCAAGAACCCCGTGGTGTCCGTGGCCTGGGCGTAGCCGTCCGCCATGGCGATGGCGGCGCCCTCCTGGAGGACCAGGTAGTAGGGGATGTCCTCGGGCAGGCCGGTGAGGAAC
>NZ_JBIVNJ010000169.1:0-1216 GCF_044753585.1 Streptomyces sp. NPDC088354
CAGTACTGCGGCTCGCTGGGCAAGCGGGCCAACTGCCAGGTCGCGGTCAGCGTGCACGCTGCCAGCGACACCGCTTCCTGCCCGCTGCAATGGCGTCTGTTCATCCCCCAGGAGTGGGCGGGCGACGTCGATCGTCGAGCCAGCACCCGTATCCCGGCCGAGGTTAGTCACCGCGAGAAGTGGCGCCTGGCCTGGACATGCTCGACACCCTCGCGGCCTGGGGCATGACACCGCCCGTCATCGTGGCTGATGCCGCTTACGGGACCAACGCGCATCTGCGGGCGGCCCTGGCCGAACGGCACATCGCCTACGTCCTGGCCGTCCGGGCGAACGTGACCGCCCACGCCTTCGACACCCAGCCCGAGGCCCCGGACCGCCGTGGGGACGTCGGCTGCTGGCCCCAGCCCCGCTACCGGCACCCAGCACCCCCCAGTGGCCACCCTGGCCGCCGACCTGGGACAGAAGGCATTCACCTCCCTGACCTGGCGGCAAGGCTCCCGGGGAAAACTGCACTCCCGCTTCGCAGCGATACGTGTCCGGCCCGCCGGCAAAGCGGTCGAACGCCCGATCCGAGCCGCCGCCTCGGCAGAACAAGGCTGGTGGGACGGCGTCCTGCCCGACTGCTGGCTCCTGATCGAATGGCCCGCTGATGCCGAGGCGCCCACCGATTACTGGCTGTCCAACCTGCCGGCCGACACCCCGATCGCCGACCTGGTCCGACTTGCCAAGATCCGCTGGCGCATCGAACACGACTACCGCGAACTCAAACACGGCCCGGGCCTGGACCACTTCGAAGGCCGGTCCTGGCCAGGCTGGCACCACCACGTCACCCTCGTGACCGCCGCACACGCCTTCCTCACCGAACAACGCCTGTCCCCAAAAGCGCCTGCGCCGGCCTCACCCTCTACCACCTCCTCCACACCCTCCAGGACGTCCTGAGGTGCTGGACCGGCATCTGCACCACGTGTCAGCAGCCCCTCCGCAGGAGGACGCACACAACACCAACACCAAGATCAAGACCGACCTAACGGAGTCCTACTAAGCGGAGTCCACCGACACCTCCCAGTCGATCCTGCCCTCGGCGTTCTCGGCCGCCTGCACCCGCGCCAGCAACATCTCCGACGTACCGTCCGCCGACCAGCGACGATGCCGCTTGTAGACCGTCTCCCACGGCCCGAAGCGCTCCGGCAGGTCTCGCCACGGCACCCCCGTCCTG
>NZ_JBIVNJ010000170.1:0-1212 GCF_044753585.1 Streptomyces sp. NPDC088354
CGATCCGACAACCGCTCACCATCTGACGACTTCACCTGTCCGGGCCTTGGCACACCCACACAACGACATAGAAGCCCTCAAAGTCACCGGTATTGGGCCTAGGGCTGCGCGGCCCGGGGGGCATGTGACCAGCCTGGCGCTTCGAGGGCGTGTCCCGAGCGGGGAAGTGCGGAGGGCCCCGCTTCCCCTTCGGGGACCCTCCGTCCCTATACATACTCGCACCAGGACAGTGCTGTGCGCACTGAGTTAAGCGACCCTCGAATAGTTGTCACGCAGATTCTATCTAGTGACACTATTGTTCATTCTAGGTTGCTCGCCTGCACAAGAAGGTATCCACGCCTGTGGGGCGGCGGCAGGCATTGTGCATCGTGGACGTTTCTGTCCGGCAAACGGGTCCGAAGTGAAGGCTCCGTGGGATGCTTTACTACATCCGGGTCGATCGCTTCACACGTATTCGCCGGAAGCGCACCGTGGCGCCACAGTCTGAGGCCGTTACTACATATATCTGCGGTGGCGATCGGGTCGGCAATCGAAAACAATAGCAGAGGGCCTCACTGCTTCCTTCAGTGAGGCCCTCTGCTGCGTCAGCGCAGGACGCAAACGCGACTTACCCACGGACAGGGCGTCGCAGTGCTTCGCCATGGGGAGGCAAGCCAGCCGAGCATATCGCCCGCGAACGTCAGCCTGACCAGTCCCGCGGACGGTCGGCGCGCGGCTTCTACCTGGGCGGCATGTCCAGGCGCACGAATACCATCCCCTTCGCTCATGGGGGCTCATCCTCTCGCGTCGGAGGAAGGGCAGGTTCTGAAACTAGGCGGCCAGAGGCCAAGCGCAAGGGGTCTCCACGCTCTGGAGTCTCCTGTCCTGTCTCTCCGACAACGTCGTTTCGCCAATCATCAGGTGTGTGGCGGTTGAGAGAGAACTGGGGTGATGGGCTCGCTGTCGAGACTGCGCTGGTTCGCGGACAACTTCCATTGCGGGGCCACCTGCTACTTGCAGCTGGCGGGCCACAGGTAGACGAGCGGCGAACGGCGAGGCCAAGACGACGGGCCACCAGACGATGCCGACGTCGGGGGCCGAGTGGATGAATTCGGGATTTGAGGAACGAAGACCGGCACTAGGGCGTGTATCGAAAGTGGATCTTGGTGTGGAATGATCTTGGTTCGTGGCGCGTGGAGATCTGACGGACGAGCAGTGGGCCGTGCTGGAGCC
>NZ_JBIVNJ010000171.1:0-1198 GCF_044753585.1 Streptomyces sp. NPDC088354
CTCAACGCCTTCCAGATCGCGTTCGAGGGCCGCCTGACCCCGAGCAACAACTGACACTCAACAAGCAGGATCAGCCGTTAAATTGACACACCCGATCAGAACACCGGCGTCTGATGTGGCCGCCGAGTCCGCCAGGGGAGCCAGCTCGCCAGGGAGTCGGCCAAGCTTGGGTCCCCGGCCAGGGCGGATGGCCGAGAGCCGGACGGGCAGGTCGGGACGACTGGGCGGCGGCCAGTTCTGAATGCCGTGGTTCTCCGTCCGGCTGCCGATGTCCCAGGTGAGGCAGTGAGGCCCTGAGGGAAGCTCGCGGGACGTTGGCCAGTCATACCGAAAAGGGTGGCCGGTCTCCAGACTCATGGCCAGTTGGTCGAACAGCTCGGCCAGGCTGGAGGCCCACTTGGTGCCTTCGATGTCCCCCGAGCCGATGCCCATCTCGAAGATATGTCCGTAGGTCTGGCCGGGTCGATGGTCGATGGTCGATGAAGGCTGCGCCTCCGTCGTTGGGGCGCGCGAACTCAACCCACTGGTGGGGATGGCCACAGAGATCTCCCTCCGGCCGCCCCGCAGCGATGATCTCCGCGAGTCCGTTCTTCACCCGCTCGTAGTGCTGGGCTATGAGGTGTGTTCCGATGAGTCGGTGGCCGAGCGGAAGGAAGGACCCAGCGTGGTGATTGTCTGGCTCCGGATGCTCCATGGCGCCGGTGTGCCGCTGCAGAAGTGCCCTCAGTTGGGAATGGAGCGGGAATTCTAGTTGCGTTTCGAGCGCCGTGATCTCCTCGGCCTGGGTAGGTGATCGCAGGGCCGCGTGGTCGACGGGACAATACACGGACAGCCAGGAAACGAAATGGTCCCACGCCTGATCGAACGCTGCAAGATCGCCGTCGGTCATACCAGAACCCGAGACCGCGGCACTGACACGCCCTTGGGACTGTGACTGATCGCCCGCCTCTTGCCGTGTCCTGCTTGCTCCAAGGCCGCCTGGAGAGAGGATCGGCTTGCTTTCGCCGGGACCGCGTGGTTCACGCTGCCGACTGCTCCCTTGGGGGCGGAAAGCAAACCGTAGTATTTCGGCGATGACGGCTTTCAAAATTGCTGAGCATGACCGGAACGTCAGCGTGTGGCGTGGATCGGGCCGACGGAAAGGGCGTGGACGCCACGGCCGCTGCATTCGTCGGCCTTCCACGGAACGTCGATCTGG
>NZ_JBIVNJ010000172.1:0-1136 GCF_044753585.1 Streptomyces sp. NPDC088354
CAGTGCGGTCACGAGGGTGTTCAGTTCTGTCGTCACAAACGGATCTTGAACACCCTCTCTTCATGCCCGCAGCCATTCGGACAGACTCGTCTAGTACTCCAGCAGGATCTCGCTGTCTGACCTGGGGTTTCGCTGGGCGGCTGGAGTGTAGCCGGTCGCGGAGTAGCCAGGGGCGGTCTCACGGAGACCGCCCCTCGAACGTGCGACCCGTCGCGTATCGGTGGCTTGGCTGTCGCCTCGGTCTACCGGGCCTCCGGCGGTCGGGCCCGGGTCGGCGGGGACCTGTACGCGGTCGCCCGGGCCGATGCGGTCACCCGGGTCATCATCGGCGACGTGCGAGGGCGGGGACTGTCCTCGTTCCTGGACGTCATCGCCGTCCTCGGGGCCTTCCGTGAGTGGGCGCCGCAGGCCCTCTCGCTGACCGAGCTGTCCGCCCGCCTGGAGGAGAGCTTCCTTCGGCACCTGGCCGACTCGCACGACGAGGCGGACGAATGCTTCGTGACCGCACTGATCCTGGAAGTGCCGGACAGCGAGCGCCTGGTGTTCTGCCTGCTCGGCCCCTTTTGACGTAGGGGCCGGTGGTGGATCGGTGCGGGCGCCGGCCGCGTGCTGATGGGCGCGGACGATGGTGGAGTCCACCGAGACGTCCCAGTCGATCTCGCCCGCGGCGTCGGCCGCGGCTTGGACCCGCTGCAACAGACGTTCCACGTCCCGTCGGCCGACCACAGCCGGTGGCGTTCGTAGACCGTCTTCCACGGCCCGAACCGTTCCGGCAGGTCACGCCACTGCACGCCGGTCCGCGCCTCCCGTCGATCACCTGCCGGTGATCCCGCCACCGGCCACAACGCCGGTTGCTGACCGGTGGGAACGGCCGCAGCCGTTCCCACTCGGCATCGCTCAAGTCTCCCCGCCCCATGTCCACGTCAACGACCCGGACGGCGAGTAGTCACATGATCGGCCAGACAAGTCCCAGTTGGTAGGTTTTGGGTAGCTATCAGATGTGAGGGGAGGGCCGCCTGTGACACGCCCAAGCCCTCCCACTTCAGCTGCTTCGCCCTGCGCCGCACGGACGTGAAGCCGGTCAAGGGCCTGATGAAGGCGGCGAGCACCCCCGCCGGTTACGGCGCCGGCGATCT
>NZ_JBIVNJ010000173.1:0-1068 GCF_044753585.1 Streptomyces sp. NPDC088354
TACCCTGCCGAGCTCCCCGAAGGCGCCCCCGCACTCCCCAACACCACGAAGACAACCGCCGGATGATCGGCTACACCACAAGAAGGGACGCCATCACGTCGTGGCCCTTGTCCCTCGAGTAGCGAACGGGGCGACGGCGTGGCTGGCCAGGGCACCCGGCCACGGGCTGGATGCAGTGCTGGTCGGCCGAGCAGAATGAGGTGCAGCCGGTCGAAGACCCCGGCCTGCTGCCACTGCTCCAGACCCGCCAGCATGTTCGTCGGGAGCCGAACCCCCAATTCCAGGGGCAGCAGTTGCCAGGCAATGCCATGTGGAGCACGTACAGGATGTCCTGCAGACACAGCCGATCTGCCACTGGCCGAGGCCCGGTGATCGCTCCGGTTAGGGCACCGGCAGGAGCTTGATCAGCGTCCACAAGTCGTCATCCACGATCCACGGCCGAGTACTCGCACCCTTCCGAACGGGCGAATCGTCACATCGGTCACGCCCAGCCGGGACACCTCAACAAGACCGTGTTACGAGCTCTACGGAACGCCAGGAGCACCCAACCCGACCGCGTTCCGCTACAGCCCGTAAGGCGGCGGTTCGCTTTTCACGGTCCCCAATTTCGTGGTTGCCTTACCATGCAACGGCCTTCCGGTGTGGCACTTAAGTGCCACACTGTTGGGCAATTGTGGAATTTGCGCGCCAGATCGAAAAGATTGACGTGTAGTTCGTCTCAGTCGCCACTCTGCGGAGGGACGTGTGGTCGCCTAGAGCGGTCGCCGAACCGGGTCTGATGTGAACTCGACGCGAGTGATCATCTCATCGTTGACCTGCGTCGATTTGCAGATCAGGTATGTCTTACCGATACTTCCACACGACTTTCGTCCTCTCCCGAGGTTCCCTCCGTCGGGGTTGTGCTCAGCTGTATGTTCCGAGCGGACGTACAGTTACGGTTGGGGCGGCGGCAACCCGATATCGCGCGGAACAAGCGGTACACGATGGAGGCGGCTTGACCCCGTAGAGCAATGCCTAGAAGCGAAGGATTAGCGTGGCTTCCGGATCAGATCGCAACCCGATCATCAT
>NZ_JBIVNJ010000174.1:0-1038 GCF_044753585.1 Streptomyces sp. NPDC088354
GCGGCCACCCAGCCCCGAGACACCAACCGTCACCATCTCCAAGCCGACCAGAACGCACCCGACTCGCAGGAAAGATCCTTAAATCACCGGTATTGGCCCTAGGCCGTGTTTTAGAAGCTGCGGGCGGCCAGCCATTTGATGAGGTCGCCCGCGATGCGGTCGGTGCTGGTCTCGACGCTGACGTCGTGCTCGCGGCGGGTGGCGTCGCGGTGGACGATTTCGTATCCGCCTGCGTCCAGGACGGCCACCGAGGCGAACCATGCGGGGTCGTCCTGGTCGGGCTGGACGACAACGAAGGTGTTGTCCGTGTCATTCAGATCGGCGACCAGCATGAACAGCGCGTCCTCGGATGGATCATCGACGTGATCGCCGTTCTCGCTGTCGGCGCAGTAGTACCTGGCGGCCACTGATGCCCTCCCCATGCGCGTGCTGCCGGATCCGCCGTCAGCATGGCACGCCCCGGCCAGGGGCCGGTGGTTCACAGCCACTGCTGGATCGCGGCGACCAGAACAGTCGCCTCGAAACGGCACGCGAGCTTGTCATACCGTGTCGCGACAGCCCGGTGTTGCTTGAGTCGGCTGATCCCGCACTCGACCGCATGCCGCGCTTTGTAGTCCTGCCGGTCGAAGGCCGGTGGACGGCCACCGGAGCGGCCCCGCCGCTTGCGGTTGCGGATCTGGTCGGCCGGTTCCGGGATCGTGCACCGGATCCCGCGTCTGCGCAGGTACGCACGGTTGGCGCGCGAGGAGTACGCCTTGTCACCTCGCACCCGCAGCGGTCTTTGTCTCGGGCGGCCACCACCGGTCCTGGGCACCGCGATGGCGTCGAGAACAGGCTTGAACTGCGGGCTGTCGCCCAGCTGACCTGCGGTAATCAGCAGCGATAACGGCTTCTGGCCCTACTCACAGGCGAGATGGATCTTTGTGGTGAACCCGCCCCTGGATCAGCGGGGCCACCGATCGGGTGACGGCCCACTGGTTGGAGACCGGTGCGAAACGGACGAGGCTCCTCGACGGTTGAGCGAGATGTCTGACGTCT
>NZ_JBIVNJ010000175.1:0-1011 GCF_044753585.1 Streptomyces sp. NPDC088354
GCACGACGGCGCAGCTCAAGCGGGTACTGGGAAGGACGTGCCATGACTCGATCCTCTCAAACGATCGAGTCCCTACCGAACCCGGAACGGTTCAAGTTGGCCATTCCCGAGCTCCGCAGAAGCAGTTACCTTCCGCACTGGCTGCCTCAACGGCACCGTTGCGGCGAGCAATCCTTCATCAGTGTGGTCAGCACCGCTCTGCTCGGAGTGTCCACCCGCCGGGCTGCTGTAGGGGCACCTTCCGCAAAGCCGCACTGGCTGGACGGTTCTTGCGGATCCGACGAGATCGACCAGGCCACCTGCCCGACGACCCCGCAGCAGACCCCAACGCCCGCTGTCCATTTCGGATATGGCGTAGATCTACCAGGCGCCGCCGGAACCTGCAACGCCAATACATCTACTGCCTATAAGAAGGTCAGCAACTCGGCATGGAACTGGCGAGCCTGAAGCGGCGTCAACCTTGCGATCTAGGTAACGGAACGGCAACGCAGCCCGTAACCTTCCTGCAGATCCATTGACACCTTCCTGACATCGCTACTTAACATGCGTGCACGGCAGGCCACGGAACGCGGCAGGGCGGTGGCTCGTGCGTGTTCGTGTGCCCGCAGCCGGGACGGTGATGGATGGTGCTCCGACGCGGTCCCTGTCAGTCAGCTCACCAAATGGACATTGACAAAAGCAGCAAGGAGAAGATCGGCACGCTCCGTGAGCTGTAGGCGGTGAGCTGGTACCAGCACGGCTTGCTGTAGCGAAGTGCGGGCAGGACCCACAGAAAGCGGTAGCTAGCGTCGCGGAAGGGTTCTTGTAGCTTGTTGGGCATTCACACTTTCCTTGGTTCATGGTGAATTTCGGGGTGCCTGGGATGCGGACGGCGATGGAGGAGGGTGGGGGTGTAGGAGGCGCCGGTGAGGGGGGGCGTCAGGTGATGGAAAAGTTTGAGCCTTTTACTCGTGGGAGTGAGGCTTTGGCTGAGTTGCCGGGTGTGTCGATTGACTGGGCGAATATTTTTGG
>NZ_JBIVNJ010000176.1:0-1000 GCF_044753585.1 Streptomyces sp. NPDC088354
CTTCTCCAGGGCGGTGCAGCAGGTGTCGACGATGAGGCGGGTGACGGTGTAGGGGTCGACGTTGGCGTTGGGGCGCCGGTCCTCGATGTAGCCCTTCTTGTCGACCTCGACCTGCCAGGGGATGCGCACCGAGGCGCCACGGTTGGACACGCCGTAGCTGTACTCGCTCCAGGGGGCGGTCTCGTGGGCACCGGTGAGCCGGTCCTCGACGCCGACGCCGTAGTTGCGGATGTGCTCCAGCGGCTTGTCGTCGCGGCCCAGGGACTCGGCCGCCTCGATGATCGCGTCGTAGCCCTCGCGCATGGCCTTGGTGGAGAAGTTGGTGTGGGCACCGGCGCCGTTCCAGTCGCCCTTGGCGGGCTTGGGGTCCAGCGTCGCGGAGATCCCGAAGTCCTCGGCGGTGCGGTAGAGCAGCCAGCGCGCGACCCACAACTGGTCGGCGACCTCCAGCGGGGACAGCGGGCCCACCTGGAACTCCCACTGGCCGGGCATGACCTCGGCGTTGATGCCGGAGATGCCCAGGCCCGCGGCCAGGCAGTTGTCGAGGTGGGCCTCGACCACGTCACGGCCGTAGATCTCGTCCGCGCCGACACCGCAGTAGTAGCCGCCCTGCGGGGCCGGGTAGCCGCCCTCGGGGAAGCCCAGCGGGCGGCTGCCCTGGAAGAAGGTGTACTCCTGCTCGATGCCGAACAGCGACTCCTGCGCGGCGAACCGCTCGGCGACCGGGCGCAGCAGCGCGCGGGTGTTGGACTCGTGCGGCGTGCCGTCGATGTTGAACACCTCGCACAGCACCAGCAGGTGGTCCCCACCGCGGATCGGGTCCGGGTAGCTGGCCACCGGCTTCAGCACCCGGTCCGAGCTGTGGCCCTCGGCCTGGTTCGTGCTCGACCCGTCGAAACCCCAGATGCCCGGCTCCGCGCCATCGGCGAGGATCTTGGTCTTCGAGCGCAACTTGGCGGTCGGCTCGGTGCCGTCGATCCAGATGTACTCGGCCTTGTAA